>NZ_JBEZYL010000029.1:0-44690 GCF_040638465.1 Streptomyces sp. NPDC026206 | reverse complement strand
TTCGGGAGAGGGGTTAGCAGCCGCAATGTAACGATCTGGGCCGCCACGGGGCGGATGGCGGCCTGCCCCCCCCCCGCGGCGATCTCCCCCCCAGCCCGTCCGGCGCTTGAGGACCGGGGTCCGGAGCGGAGCTCCGGTCATACTGCCGGGGCGTCCGGTTCGAAACGGCTGCGCACCGCGGTCTGCACCTCGGCCTCCTCGGCAGGATCGGCCGCCAGCCGGCGCAGCTGCTCGACGACGCGGGCGTCGGCGGTGGTCGCGTGGTGGGCGGCGAGCTCGCGGGTGCTCTCCTCGCAGTCCCACAGGCACTCGACGGCGAACCCGGTGGCGAACGAGGGGTCCGTCGCGGCGAGGGCGCGCCCGGCACGGCCGCGCAGATGGGAGGAGGACGTCTCGCGGTAGACGTGGCGCAGGACGGGGGCGGCGCAGCCGATCGTCAGACGTCCGGCGCCGTCCACGAGGTCCCACAGGACGGGCGCGTCACAGCCCTCCGTCCGCACCGTGCGGCGCAGGGCACCCAGGACGAGCGCGGAGTCGTACTGGGCACCACGGCAGGCGAGCATCCCGGCCGCGGCGGCGCCCAGGGCACCGGTGCGATGGACCCAGCTGCGGGCGCGTTCCAGGGCGGCCGTGCTGCGCATCCGCTCGAAAGCGGTCACGGCGGCGTCCGCGACCAGTTCGACGGTGTCCTCGGCGGCGGCCTCGATGAGGTCGAGGGCCTGGGGGTCGTGGTGCTCGGCGAGGTAGCGCAGGGCGGTGGCGCGTGCGGCCTCCGGGCCGGAGGCGGCCGCCGCGATGATCTCCACGCGGTCCTCGGGGCCCGCGACCGCGGTGAGGCACCGGGTGGCGGGGACGTGCCGCAGCTGGGTGGGGTACTGGGCGAGCCCCTCCTGGGCCCAGTCCAGGACCTCGCGCACGCTCCAGCCCGGCCGGGGACCGGAGGGCCGCAGCTGGCGCTGCCAGCGGTCGAAGGAGCCCTGTTCCTGTGCGGCGCGCACCCTGGCGGCGAGCGCGGGGGCGTGCCGGTCCTCCGCCCACAGCCGCCACGGCCGGGGCTCGAAGGCGTCGCGCACGGCGGCGGCGAGCGCGGATTCACCCTCAGGAGTGTGCGGGAACCGGGCCAGGACCGCGGCGCCGAGGGCCGCGAGGCCGGCGTCGTCGTCGCGCAGGGCCAGCTCGTCGAGGGCCCAGGCCCAGTTGCCGCCGGTGGCGGCGTAGCGGCGCAGCAGCAGGAGGGCGTCGTCGCGCCCGTAGGAGGCGAGGTGGCCGAGGACGGCGAGGGCCAGGCCGGTGCGCTCCTCAGCGGTGTCGAGCAGGTCGTCCGGGTGGAAGAGGTGCTGTTCGATCTCGCCGAGCCCGCCGTCGAGGTCCAGGTAGAGGCGCGCGTAGTAGAGGGAGCGGTTCTCGAGCTGCCAGTCGCGCCGGGGGTCGTGCAGCACACAGTGGTTCAGTGCCGTGAGCGCCTCGGCGCGCGGCGCCGCGAGGGCATGCAGGGTCCCGTCGCCGCGGCCTCGCTGAAGGAGGCCGAGCAGGGTGCCGCTGGGCGCTATGTCTGGATCGAACATGGGGTCAGCATCCGGTGCGGGGAGTCGGCTGGCAACGGGATTTCCGTCGTCCGGCATTCTTGCCGGTGTCCACCAGTGCTATGCCTGGTGAACTGTGGAAACTCGGGTTCTCCTGAGCGCCCGCAGCCTACCCGGAGCAGAGCATTCCGCCGAGCGGTGTCAGATATGTCCCACTCACGCCGGAGGCATATGCCGCGAGCACCACCGTATCGGGTATTGCAAAATCCCTTACGGGCCCTCGCTCGCTGTGCAACAGTCGTTACAGCAGACCGGCCGTTCCAGCGGACCCCGGATCCGGCCGCGCCCCGCCTCTATCGGAGAACGTGATGCCGTCCCCACTGTCCGCGGACCGTTCCGCCGCACCGCCGCCCGAGGGCGACCCGGTCGACGCGCTCATCTCGCAGGCCCAGCGGCTCAGAGGCGGCATCGACGCCGTGCGCCGCGAAACGGCGGCGGACGCCGAGCGGTCGGACGACCCCCGGCTGCGCTGGCAGCGCGCCCTGTGCGAGCTCGCCGCCCACCAGGTGGACCACCTCGGCGAGCACCTGGGGCAGCTGCGCGAAGGACTGGACGGGCAGTGCCCGCAGCCCTCCGCCGCGACTGCCACCCTGGCCTCCGGGACGGTGCCGGCGGGGCCGGAGCAGAGCGGGCCGGACGCCCCGCCCGGCCGGGTGGGCAGCGCCGAGTGGAACCTCCTGACCGACGAGGTCACCTGGTCCGACGAACTCTTCCGGCTCTTCGGGCGCCCGCCCGGGGACGGTGCGCTGACGCTCGACGAACTCCCCTCCTGGCTCCTGGAGGAGGACCGGGACGGACTGACCGCGATGGTCACCGACTGCCTGGTGGACGGTAGGCCCATCGACGGTGAGTTCCGTATCGTGCGCGGCGACGACGGCGCGGTGTGCACGGTGCACATGATGGGCGAGCCGGTGCTCGACGCCGACGGCTGCACGGCCTCCATGTGGGCGGTGCTGCGGGATGTCAGCGCACTGCGGCAATGCCGGCAGGAGGTGCACGAGACCCGTGACTCGGCGCACCATCGGCGGCAGCTCGCGCAGACGGAACACCGGCTCGCGGTCGAGCTGCAGGAAGCCGTGCTGCCACCGTGGCGCGGCTCCCTGCGGTTCCCGCCTGCCGGGCCGGCCGGAGCGCACACCCCCGCATTCGGCGGCGCCCTCGATCTGGCCGGGCACTATCTCCCCTCCTCGACGAGCAGCCTCGTGGGCGGCGACTGGTTCGACGCCATGGAGCTGCCCGGCGGCCGGACGCTGCTGACCGTCGGCGGGCTCACCGGACACGGGGTGACCGCCACCTCCACCATGGCGATGCTGCTCGGGGCGGTGCGCGGCATGGCGGTCTCCGGTGCCGAGCCGGGCCCGCTGATGGGCTGGCTCAACCACCTCCTCGACGCCTCCGCGCAGCCCGCCCTGGGCAGCGCCGTCTGCTGCCGTTACGACCCCGCGTCCGGCACGCTCCTGTGGTCCCGGGCCGGCCACCCGGCCCCGCTGCTCTTCCGCGGCGGAGCGGAGGTCGCGCTCCCGCCTCCGGAGGGCGTACTGCTGGGGGCGGTCTCCGACGCCGCCTACGCACAGGCCGAGGAGCGGCTGCTCCCCGGCGACGTGCTCGTCCTCCACACCGAGGGACTGGCTCCCCGGCCGGCCCTCGCCGGACTGCCGGAGCTCGCGCAGCGCTTCGCGGCGGCAGGCAGCGCGCAGGAGTGCCTGCGGGTGGTCCTGGAGGAGTTCGGCGACAAGGAGCGCGAGGACGACGCGTGCGTGCTGGTCGCCCGCATCGGCGCCTAGGGCCCCGCTCGTGGCCCCGGACGCCCTCCGGCTTCCGGCGGCCGGCCCCGCTGTGGCGTCGGCGGCCGGTCACACGGGGGCGGTCCTGCCCTTGCCCGGCCCCTTCGGCAGCGCCCGCTGGATGTCCTCCCGCAGATGCTCGATCTTGGGATAGCCCGCGTATTTCCCGGTCAGCCGGTACATCTCGCGCAGCCGGTCCCATGTGCGGTGCGATGAGGTCTCGCCGATGGTGTTGAGCGCCATCCGGGCGAAGGTGTCCGCCTGCTCCGGGTCGTTGCCGAGGAAACAGGCGGATGCCATGGAGATGTAGTCGAGGATCATCGACCGCTGGCGCTGGTCCCCCCGCAGCTGCATCGCCCGCTTGGCGTGCCGCTGTGCGATGACGGCGGCCGCGGGGTCGTGCTCCGCCAGCGTGCGGTAGGCCAGCGCCTGCATGCCGTGGAGATCCGCCTCGTCGAACATCTGCATCCAGCTGGGCGGCGGCACATCGCCCTTGTCCGACACGAACAGCTCCTCGGCCTCGCCCAGGGTCCGCCGCATGGCCTGGCCACGCCCCATCGACGCCTGCGCCCAGGCCTCGATGGTGTACAGCATGGCCCGGGTACGCGGCAGGGCCTGCTCGCCGGAGCCGGACTTGGCGAGCTGCATCAGATCCAGCGCCTCGCCGGGACGGCCCAGGTGGACCATCTGGCGGGCCGCCCGCGAGAGGGCCTCCCCCGCCCGGGGCCGGTCGCCGCCCTCACGGGCCGCGTGCGCGGCGATGAGGAAGTACTTCTGGGCGGTCGGCTCCAGACCCACGTCGTGGGACATCCACCCCGCGAGCACGGCGAGGTTGGCCGCGACCCCCCACAGCCTGCGCTGCAGGTGCTCGGGGTGGTGGTAGGAGAGCATGCCGCCCACCTCGTTGAGCTGGCCGACCACGGCCTTGCGCTGCAGTCCGCCACCGCGGGAGGCGTCCCAGAGGCGGAAGACCTCGACCGAGCGCTCCAGCGCGTCGATCTCGAGCGATCCCACGGGGGCCGCCTCATAGCGGTCGTACCCGGCCGGATCGGCGTGGGCGGTGCCCAGGGGGTCGTCGAAGCGGGGGGCGTCGGAGGAGAGGACAGGGTCGGAGTGCAGCCAGTCGTGCATCGCGCCGGTGATTGCTGATCCTGCGGCGAGCGCGGCGCCCGCGCCCACCAAGCCGCGTCGGTTGAGCATGAGGTCCATTCCCGTGAATTCGGTGAGGACCGCGGCGGTCCGCTCGGGTGGCCACGGCAGCCCGTCCTGGGACTGCCCCTTGCCGGCCCGCCTTCGCCGGCCGAACCCGAGGTCCTCAATGGTCACGACACGGCCGAGTCGCTCGGTGAAGAGGGCGGCCAGCACCTTGGGCACGGGATCTCGGGGGGACTCCCCCATGTCGATCCACCGCCGCACACGCGAGGTGTCGGTCGCCAGCTGCGGATGGCCCATGACCGCCGCCTGCCGGTTCACAAGTCTCGCGAGCTCGCCCTTGGACCAGCCGGCCAGGCCGAACAGGTCCGCGAGGCGGGCGTTGGGTTCCCTCGTCACGTCAAGCCCCCAGGTTCCTCGGCTGACTTGAAGGTACTCGGGCCGTCATGGGCCAAGCGAGTATTCGCCAGGGTTCGCCAGGGTGCGCCAGATGGTGTGCCACCCGCGCCCGGGTGTGATGTAGGAACGCGCAACCCCGGCCACCCGGCAGCCCGACCGCATTCCCCAGGGTGCGTGACGGCCCGGGGACCGGGAAGCGCGGCAATTCGCCGACACGAAGGGATCTGTTCCGCCCATGTATGCAGCATCGACCTCCGTGTCCGCTCCGCCCCGGCCGCTCCGCCCCCAGCAGAGCGGCAGCGGACCGTACCTCGACCCCTCCCACGCCGTGGGGGCCGCGTTCGGGAGCGGACGGGCGCGGAGGGCCCCGGGGCTCGGCGCCCAACCGCTCAGCGGGAGAATCGACTTGTCCGGCCCCCAGGGCGCGCAGCTGCGCACGGTGATCTCGTCGGTGCACCGCATCTGTCCCGAGTTCAACCCCGTCCAGGTTCTCCGGCGCGGCGGGCGCTCGGTCCTCCTGGTCGGCACGACCGGGCGCAGCACGGTTGTGGCGAAGTGTTTACTGGACAATTCACCCGCCTGGGCCGAGCGGTTCCGGCACGAAATAGCCACATATCGGGCGTTTGTCCGGCATCGCCCCCCGGTCCGGGTGCCACGGCTCATCGCCGCCGATCCCGACAACTGCACGCTCGTCATCGAGCGGATGCCCGGGCGCCCTGCCGCCGTCCAGCGGCACCCGGTGGACACCCTGCCCCGCGCGGATGTCCGGGCGGCGCTCGGGGCGATCTGCCGGGTCAATCTCTGGCGGCCGCCGGCAGGGATGTTCGACATGCCGCTGGACTACGGCAAGCGGATCGCCCGCTATCACGAGCTCGGCCTGCTCACCGACCGTGACATGGGTGACCTGCAGAAGCTGCTGCACGGCCTGGCGCATGTGCAGGGCCAGTTCTGCCATGGCGACGCACTGCTGTCGAACGTCCTGCTCTCGCCCGCCGGACCGGTGCTGGTCGACTGGGACAACGCCGGCTGGTACCTCCCGGGGTACGACCTGGCGACGCTGTGGACCGTCCTCGGCGACGCCCCGGTGGCCCGCCGTCAGATCAGCCAGCTCGCCCAGGCCGCGGGGGCCACGTCCCGGGACGCCTTCCTGGTCAACCTGATGCTGGTGCTCACCCGGGAGATCAGGACCTACGAGACGGCTGTGCAGCGCGCCATGCAGGATCCGGTACCACCCGGCACGACCCCCGAGTCCGGGGAGGAGCAGCGGCTGCTGCTGCGCCGGTTGCACGACGACTGCGCCATGGCCCGCCGGGCCGTGCGAGCCGCCGTCGGTACGCGCTGAGCCGGAGCCCGGTCGATACGTCGTTCCGCCGACTTACGGCGTGTCGATGCTCACCCGTACGGGCGAGCACTGCTCCGGTGCGCTCGTCGACGCCCGCGTCGGGAAACTCCCCGACGCGGGCGTTGACGTGTGTCACGCCGTCACCTCAGTCTAATGAGCGCCACTCGTCCGTGTTATTGACGGATCGTCGGATGAGCCCGGGGCTCTTGGTAGGTTTCGATCCGCAGGCTTGATCGCGTACCCCTTCACTGCAAGCGCTCGGCACGGCCCGTCCTGAGGAGGCCGCATTGCGAGGATCCGCACCGGAGTCAGCATCACGGAACGCACCCCCGGCCGGCAGGCGAAGAAGCCGCCGTGCGCGGACGGCCGGTGCTCTCGCGTCGGCCGCCCTGCTGCTGCCGCTGGTGGCGGCCGGTCCCGCCACCACCGCGGAGCGGCCGGGCTCCGCCGCACTGCAGCAGGAATTCGCCGCCGCGGCGGCGAAGTACCACGTGCCGGGCAACGTGCTGCTCGCCCTCTCCTACCTGCAGTCGCGCTGGGACACCCATGGCGGGGCACCCAGCGTGACCGGCGGCTACGGCCCCATGCACCTCACCGACGCGGCCACGGCCCTGGCCGCCGCCCCGCACCACAGCGAGCCCGGTGAGGACGCCCGGGGTGACATCGCCCGGCCGCGCGGCTCCACCCGGGCGGCCGTCCCCGCACCCGCGACGCTTCCCGCCCGGCTGCGTACCCTTCCGCGCGCCGCCGAGCTGACCGGGCACTCCCCCAAGGAGCTGCGGGAGAGCGCCGCCGCCAATGTCCAGGGCGGTGCCGCCCTGCTCGCGGCCGAGCAGAAGCGGCTCGGCCTGCCGCTGAGCGAGGACGCCGCCGACTGGTACGGCGCGGTGGCCGGCTACGCCGGCGCGTCCGACACCGCGACGGCGGCCACCTTCGCGAACGACGTCTACGACGTGCTCCGTACCGGCCTGCGGCGCACCACCGACAGCGGCCAGCAGGTCGCCCTGCCCGGCAGCCCGGGCCTGGCGCCGCGCACCGGGCAGGTGCGGCGGCTGGGGCTCTCCCGGGT
Source organism: Streptomyces sp. NPDC026206 (assembly GCF_040638465.1). Taxonomy (NCBI): domain Bacteria; kingdom Bacillati; phylum Actinomycetota; class Actinomycetes; order Kitasatosporales; family Streptomycetaceae; genus Streptomyces; species Streptomyces sp. NPDC026206. The sequence continues at coordinate 37,361 of NZ_JBEZYL010000029.1, read as the reverse complement.
CGGGGCCGACGGCGTCGAGTGCCCGGCGACGGTGGCCTGCGAGTCGATCCCGGCTCCGTACCAGCCGCTGGAGGGCAAGGACTACGGCAACCACGACATCGCCGACCGCCCGGCGTCGCAGAAGGTCGACTACATCGTCATCCATGACACCGAGGGGTCTTGGGAGACGACGATCAGGCTCATCAAGGACCCGGCGTACGTCTCATGGAACTACACCATCCGTTCCGGGGACGGGCACATCGCCCAGCACGTGCCGACCAAGGACGTCGCCTGGCACGCAGGCAACTGGTACATGAACGCGAAGTCCGTCGGCATCGAGCACGAGGGCTTCCTGGCCCAGCCCGACGCCTGGTACACGGAGGAGATGTACCGCACGTCCGCGCGGCTGGTGCGGCACCTGGCGCAGAAACTGAATATTCCGCTGGACCGGCAGCACATCCTGGGCCACGACAACGTCCCGGGGACGATCCCGTCGACGATCCGCGGCATGCACACCGACCCGGGCCCGTTCTGGGACTGGGCGCACTACTTCGAACTGATGGGCCGGCCCTTCCACGCCACGGCGAGCCCCTTCAGCGGGATGGTCACCATCGCGCCCGACTACGACGAGAACGAGCCGGTCTACACGGGCTGCGTCAAGGCGGGCGAGACGTGTGCTCCGCACGGCTCGGGCGCGGTCCGGCTGCGCACCGCGCCCCGCGACGACGCCCCGCTGGTCAAGGACATCGGCCTGCGACCGGACGGGAGCCCCTCGACGACCGATGTCAACGACACGGGCGCCCGCGCCTCCACCGGACAGCAGTTCGCCGTCGCCGACCGGGAGGGCGGCTGGACCGCGATCTGGTACCTGGGGCAGATGGCCTGGTTCCGCAACCCGTGGTGGGACCCGGCTGCCATCGGCGCGCGCGGGCAGATGATCACACCGAAGGAGGGCCTGAGCGAGATCCCCGTCTACGGGCGCGCGTACCCGGAGAAGGAGGCCTACCCGGAGGGCGTGCCGGTGCAGGGGGTGACGCCGCTGCCGTACAGGCTGCCCGCGGGGCAGGCGTACGTCATGGGCGCGACGTCCCCGGGCGAGTACCTGTGGGCGACCACGTTCGAACCGGCGGGCCACAAGGTGATCCGGGGCGAGGACGTCTACTACGAGATCCAGTTCGGGCACCGGGTGGCCTTTGTGAAGGCCTCGGACGTGACGGTCCGCCCCTCGAACCGGTAGTGGCACCGCACGGCCGGAGCCCGGCGCGCCGAGGGCGTGCCGGGCTCCGGTGCTGCGGTGCCTGTGGTGTCCCGGCCTAGCCGGCCTGGAACATCTCCGCGGGCAGCGGCTTGAGCAGCTGGTAGAGGTCATCGGTGATCGGCCGGTCCCAGCTGGCGATCGTGACGAGGACGCCGTCGCTGCGGTCGAACTGCGTGCAGGAGATCCGGCTCTCGGAGCACTTCAGCCGCCGCACGATGAGCAGATTGTCCTCGTGCATGACCGGCACGTCCTCGGTCTCCACCACCTCGACCGGCTCGTCGTTGCCGAGCGCCGCCAGCAGCTGCGCCACCTCGAAGGGCGGCTGTCCCTCGCCGAGGTCCCGTGCCGGGGAGCCCTCGGGCAGGTTGCCGATGATCATCGCGGGGCCGCGTCCGCCGAACAGGTCGTAGCGGAGGAAGACCCCCTGGCAGCTTCCGTCGGGCGCGGGCAGCAGCCCGGCCCCGAGGTCACCCGGCCAGTCCCCGGGGTCCATGGCGAGGACGTCGAAGTCCGGCCCGGTGGGGGTGGCGGCGCTGCGGCGGCGGAGGAACGACATGCCCACATCGTACGTGCCCGCCCCCGTGCCGTGCCCGCGGGGAACCCGTGTGGGCGGTGCGTGCCCGCGACAGCGGATCATGCCTCCGCGGCCGGCGCCTGCGTGAGATCGGCGCGGCGCCTACGTGAGATCGAATTCGCCGTCCCGTGCGCTCAGCACGAAGGCCCGCCACTCCCCCGGGGAGAAGATCACGGCCGGGACGTCCGGGTCACGCCTGTCCCGCATGGCGATGTAGCCCTCGACGAAAGCGATCTGGACGTTGCCCCGCCTGCCCCGGCTGCTCGCCTGCCACCTGGCGGTGGCGAGATCGAGCTCCGGCTTCACGTCGCCCGCCAGTTGTTCAGTCGTGCTGTCCGCCACGTCCGCACTCCTCCCGGCTCGTCGTCGCCGCCCACACTAGCGAGCGACGCCCGTGCCGCACAGGCCGCGCGGGGCCTCAGGTGGTGGGCGGGGCGTCGCCGACGAGCCACATGGAGAAGAACTGCGCGCCGCCCCCGTAGGCGTGGCCCAGCGCCCGGCGTGCGCCCGGCACTTGGTGCTCCCCGGCCCGGCCGCGGACCTGCAGGGCGGCCTCGGCGAAGCGGAGCATGCCGGAGGCGCCGATGGGGTTGGTGGACAGCACCCCGCCGGAGGGGTTGACGGGCAGGTCGCCGTCGAGCCCGGTAGCTCCGGACTCGGTGAGCTTCCATCCCTCGCCCTCGGCGGCGAAGCCGAGGTTCTCCAGCCACATCGGCTCGTACCAGCTGAAGGGCACGTACATCTCGACGACGTCAATCTCGCGGCGCGGGTCGCTGATGCCGGCCTGCCGGTAGACGTCGGCGGCGCAGTCACGGCCGGCGCGGGGCGAGACGAAGTCCTTGCCGGGGAAGAGCGTGGGCTCGCTGCGCATGGCGCCGCCGTGCAGCCAGGCCGGCGGGTGCGGGGAGCGGGCGGCGCCTGCGCGGTCGCTGAGGACCATGGCGCAGGCGCCGTCGGAGGACGGGCAGGTCTCGGAGTAGCGGATCGGGTCCCACAGCATGGGTGAGGAGCGCACCTTCTCCAGGGTGAGGCCGTGTTCGTGGAGGTGGGCGAAGGGGTTCTTCAGGGCGTTGCGGCGGTCCTTGTGTGCGACGAGGGTGCCGGTCGTCCCCGGTGCGCCGCTGCGGCGGATGTAGGCGCGTACGTGCGGGGCGAAGAAGCCGCCGGCGCCGGCGAGGAGGGGCTGCTGGAAGGGGACGGGCAGGGACAGGCCCCACATGGCGTTGGACTCGGACTGTTTCTCGAAGGCCAGGGTCAGCACGGTGCGGTGGACGCGGGCCGCGACGAGGTTCGCGGCGACGAGGGCGGTGGAGCCGCCGACGGAACCGGCGGTGTGCACGCGCAGCACGGGCTTGCCGACGGCGCCGAGCGCGTCGGCGAGGTAGAGCTCGGGCATCATGACGCCCTCGAAGAAGTCGGGGGCCTTGCCGATGACGACGGCTTCGATGTCGGACCAGGTCAGGTGGGCGTCGGCGAGGGCGCGCAGGGCCGCTTCGCGGACGAGGCCGGCGATGGACACGTCCCGCCGTGCGGCGGCGTGCTCGGTCTGACCGATGCCGACGACGGCGACGGGTTCCCGGTGCGCGGTGCTCATGCGCCCTCCCCTTCGAGTACGGCGACGAGGTTGTGCTGCAGGCAGGGCCCGGAGGTTGCGTGGGCCAGCGCCCGGTCGGACGCACCACGGTGGATGCGGGCGGCCGCCTCGCCGAGGCGGATGAGGCCGGTGGCCATGACGGGGTCGGCGGCGAGGGCGCCACCGGAGGGGTTGACGGTGACGGTGTCGTCGAGGCGGAGCGCGGTGCGCAGGACGACTTCCTGGGCGGTGAAGGGGGCGTGGAGTTCGGCGGTGTCGACGGGGGCGTCGAAGGCTCCGGCGTGTTCGGCGGCCAGGCACGTGGAGGGGGAGTCGGTGAGGTCGCGCAGGCCGAGGGCGTGTGCCTCGATGCGGTGGTCGATGCCGCGGATCCAGGCGGGCCGGGCGCACATGCGGCGCGCGGTGTCCCCGGCGGCGAGGACGACGGCGGCGGCGCCGTCGGTGACGGTGGGGCAGTCGCCGGTGCGCAGTGGCCGTACGACGTATTCGCCGGCCGGTGCCGGGTCGTGCGGTCCGCTGCCGGCGGCGGTGCGGTTGCGGACGGCGATGGCGGCGAGCGCGGCCTCGTCGGTGCGGCCGGCGTCGATGAGGGCCTGCGCCTGGAGGGCGGCCAGAGCGACGGAGTCGGGCCACAGCGGTGCGAGGTAGTAGGGGTCGAGCTGGCGGGTGAGGACGTCGCGCAGAGTGCCGGAGCAGGGTTTGCCGTGAGCGTAGACGAGGGCGGTCTCGGCCTGGCCGGTCAGGATTTTCACCCAGGCCTCGTAGAGCGCCCAGGCCCCGTCCATCTCGACGTGGGACTCGGCGACGGGTGGCCAGGCGCCGACGCCGTCGAGGGCCAGGGTGAAGGAGAAGGGGCGGCCGGCGAGGTAGTCGCTCGACCCGGAGCAGGTGAAGTCCGCCTCGCCCGGGGCGAGTCCGGCCCGGCCGAGCGCCTCGCTCACGACGGGCAGCAGCATCTCGGCCTCCGACAACCCGTCCGTGGGGTACCGGTGGCCGCTCTGGGCGAAGGCGACGATCGCGACGTCCCTGGGGTGATCGCTCACAGCAGCCCCTTGTAGGTGTCGTAGTCGGCGTCGGGCTCGCCGGTGGGCCGGTAGTGGGCGGGGTGGCGGCCGGGCCCGCCGCCGGCTCCTTCCGTCCATACGGGCGTCACGCGCAGCCCCATGCGCACCTGGTCGCAGGGGATGCCGTCGATGCGGCCGTGCAGGGCGAGGTCGGCGCCGTCGAGGGCGATGTGGGCGTAGACGTAGGGGACTTCGATGTCCAGGCCTTTGGCCTTGATGTTGACGACGCAGAACGTGGTGACGGTGCCGTGCGGTCCCACCTCGACCTGTTCCGTGGTGGCGATGCCGCAGGTGGGGCAGGCGCCGCGCGGTGATACGCAGACCTTGCGGCAGGACGGGCAGCGCTCGCCGAGGATCCTGCGTGCGGCCAGGGCGTCGAGGTAGCGGGTCTGGGCGCGGCCGGGCGTGTAGGTGTAGTCCAGGCGGGCGGGGGCCGTGATGCCGGTGACGGGGTCGGTGAACGCGCCGTGGTGCGGGGCGGCGTGGGCGGTGCCGGTGCCGTCGTACGGTTCGAAGCAGGCGATGTCGGTGACGGCGCCTTCGCGCCGGGCGGCCCAGCGGACGCGGACGCGCATGCCGGTGCGCACGGCGTCGGGCCCGTCCGCGTCGAGGGCGTGCAGCAGTGCGGTGTCGGCGCCGTCGAGCCGTACCAGCACCCAGGCGAAGGGGTGCCGCAGTGGCTGTTCACGGCGCGGTGCGGGGTTCCAGGCCCAGGTGGTGACCGTGCCGGTGGTACCGACCTCGACGAGGTCACGGATCTCCTCGGCGGTGGTGGGGTCGTACTCCACGGGCGGTACGAGGACCCGGCCGTCCCGCGTCCGTACGCCCAGCACGGTGCGTTCGCGCAGTCCGGTGAGGAAGGCGCTCTGCACGGGGCCGAGGGAGCGGGTGAAGGGGAAGGAGACGACGAGGGGTGCGGTGAGGTGCTCCGGCATGGGGTGCGTCCTGCCTCTCAGCTGCGCCGGTAGACGGGGGGCCGCTTCTCGGCGAAGGCGCGGGCGCCTTCCTTCGCGTCGGCGGTGTCGAGGACCGGCCGGCCGCGCTCGAGTTCGAGCGCGAGTGCCTCTGTCTCTCCCATCCCCTCGGTGTCGTGGACGCTGGCCTTGACGGCCTCGACGGCGAGGGGGCCGTTGGCGTTGACGAGTTCGGCGGTCTCCAGGGCCCGCTCCAGCGCGGTGCCGTCCGGGACGACGTGTCCGACGAGACCGATGCGCTCGGCTTCGGCGGCGGTGTACGCGCGCCCGGTCAGGAGCATTTCGAGGGCGTGGGTGCGGGGGATCTGCCGGGGCAGCCGGACCGTGGAGCCGCCGATGGGGAAGAGGCCGCGCCGCACCTCGAAGAGGCCGAAGGTGGCGCCGCGGGCGGCGATGCGGATGTCGGTGCCCTGGAGGATCTCGGTGCCACCGGCCACGCAGGGGCCCTCGACGGCGGCGATGACGGGCTTGCGCGGCCGGTAGTGGCGGAGCATGGCCTTCCAGTGCAGGTCGGGGTCGGCCTTGAACCGCTCCCGGACCGGGTCGTCGCCCGGCTCCCGTGCGGCCAGCGCCTTGAGGTCCATGCCGGAGCAGAACGCGCCGCCCGCGCCGGTGAGGACGACCGAGCGGATGGTGTCGTCGGTGTCCGCGAGCAGCCAGCCGTCGTGGAGTCCGGCCAGCATCGGGAGCGAGAGCGCGTTCCTCGCCTCCGGCCGGTTCAGGGTGAGCACGAGCGTGGCGCCGACGCGGCGCACGGTGAGGTGTTCGGTGCCGCCCATGGCGGTCCTCCCGTCGTGAGACCCCCACCAGCGTGCAGGAGGCGGTGGTGGGGTTCAATAGTTTGCTGACAAGCCGTCAGATTCCTTGGGTGCGGCTCTTCCCACCTCCGCGCCGCGGCGCTCCAATGGCCGCCATGGACTACAACCTCGCGGATCTCTTCGAGTCGGTGGCCGACGCGGTGCCCGGCCGGGAGGCCCTGGTCCACCTCGACCACCCGGGCACCGGCAGCGAGCGCAGAATGACGTACGCGGAGCTCGACGCGGCCGCCAACCGGCTCGCCCACCACCTCCTCGACAGCGGCATCGGCCCGGGCGAGCACGTGGGGCTCCACCTCTGCAACGGCGTCGCCTACCTCCAGACCCTCTTCGCCTGCCTGAAGATCCGGGCCGTGCCGGTCAACGTCAACTACCGGTACGTCGAGGACGAGCTCGCCTACCTCTACCGCGACGCCGACCTGGTGGCACTCGTCTTCGACGCCGCCTTCACGGCACCCGTGGCGGCGGCCCTGCCCCGGGCGGGGCGGTTGCGCCACCTGGTAAGGGTGGGCTCCCCGCCCGCCGGCGCGCCGGAGCCGCGCATCGCCCCCGTCGCCCTCGCGGACGCCCAGGCCACGGGCTCCGCCGCGCGCGGCTTCGCGCCGCGCTCCGGCGACGACCGCTTCCTGATCTACACGGGCGGCACCACCGGCATGCCCAAGGGCGTGGTGTGGCGGCAGGAGGACCTCTTCTTCTCCGGGCTCGGCGGCGGGGCGCCCACGGGTGAGCCGGTGAAGCGGCCCGGGGAGCTGGCCGAGCGGGTCGCGGCGGGCGGCGAGGGACTGGTCTTCTTCCCCACCGCGCCGCTGATGCACGGGACGTCCACGCTGACCGCTCTCATCGCCTTCGGCTTCGGGCAGAAGGTCGTCCTGCACCGCAAGTTCGCGCCCGAGGAGGCCCTGCGCACCGTCGCACGGGAGCGGGTCAGCAGCCTCTCGCTGGTCGGGGACGCGATGCTGCGCCCGCTGCTGGACGCCCTGGCCGGGCCCCTGCGGGACGCCGACTGCTCCTCGCTGCTGAGCGTCAGCAGTTCGGGGGCGATCCTCTCGGAGACCGTGCGGGCGCAGTTCGCCGCGCTGCTGCCGGGGGTGCGGCTGCTGAACAACTTCGGCTCCTCCGAGTCCGGCTTCAACGGCACCGCCACCGAGGACTCCGGACCCGAGCGGGGTTTCCGGCTGCGCGTCAACGACCGCACGGCCGTCGTCGACCCGGCCACGCACCGGCCGGCCGCCCCCGGCGAGACCGGGCGGATCGCCCAGCGCGGCCACGTGCCGCTCGGCTACTACAACGATCCGCACAAGACCGCCGAGACCTTCTTCACGGCGGGGGGCGAGCGCTGGGTGCTGCTCGGCGACATGGCGACGGCCGGCGCGGACGGCGTGATCACCGTCCTCGGCAGGGGCTCGCAGTGCATCAACACCGGCGGCGAGAAGGTGTTCCCCGAGGAGGTCGAGCAGGCACTGAAGGCACATCCGGCGGTCTACGACGCGCTCGTCGCAGGCATCCCCGACGCCCGCTGGGGGCAGCGCGTCGCGGCGGTCGTCCAGCCCCGCGAGGGCGCGGACCCGCCCACTCCGGACGTCCTCCAGGCGCACTGCCGGGCCCGCCTCGCGGGGTACAAGGTGCCGCGCACCGTGGTCCTCACCGGGCGCATCCACCGCTCCCCCAGCGGCAAGGCGGACTACCGCTGGGCCCGGAGGGTGGCCGAGGGCTCCCTGTGAACGCCCCCGGCGAGCGAGGGCCGGGGCCCGGGGCGGGCCCCGGTTACGGGACGGGCGGGCCGGGGAAAGATCCACCATGACGGACTCCCACGACCTCATGGGCGACAGGGACGCGGCGGAACACATGCCGCGCGAAGAGCTGACCGTGCTGCAACTGAGCCGGCTGCGCCGCACCCTGCGGAACGCCTACGACAACGTCCCGTTCCACCGCCGGTCGTTCGACGCCGCGGGCCTGCGCCCCGAGGACTGCCGTACGCTCGCGGACCTCGCCCGTTTCCCCGTCACCACGAAGGCGGACCTGCGCGAGCACTACCCCTTCGGCATGTTCGCCGTGGACCGCTCGCGGGTGCGGCGCATCCACGCCTCCAGCGGCACGACGGGCACGCCGACCCTCGTCGGCTACACGGAGCGCGATCTGGATATCTGGGCCGGTGTGGTGGCCCGTTCCCTGCGGGCGGCGGGCTGCCGGCCCGGCGACATGGTGCACATCGCCTACGGATACGGGCTGTTCACCGGCGGGCTGGGCGCCCATTACGGCGCCGAGCGGCTGGGCTGCACGGTCATCCCCGCCTCCGGCGGGATGACGGACCGTCAGGTGCGGATCATCCAGGACCTTCGCCCCCGGGTCATCATGGTCACGCCCACGTACATGCTCACCCTGCTCGACGAGTTCGAGCGGCAGGGCATCGACCCGCGCACCACGTCACTGCGGGTGGGTGTCTTCGGTGCCGAGCCGTGGACCGAGGAGATGCGCCGGGAGATCGAGGAGCGCTTCGCCATCGACGCCGTCGACATCTACGGCCTGTCGGAGGTGATCGGCCCCGGCGTGGCACAGGAGTGCGTGGAGACCAAGGACGGACCGCACATCTGGGAGGACCACTTCTACCCGGAGGTCGTCGACCCCCTCACGGGTGATGCCCTGCCCGACGGTTCGCCCGGCGAGCTGGTCCTCACCTCGCTCACCAAGGAGGCCATGCCCGTCATCCGCTACCGCACCCGCGACCTGACGCGGCTGCTGCCCGGCACGGCCCGCCCCTTCCGCCGGATGGAACGGGTCACCGGGCGCACCGACGACCTGATCATCCTGCGGGGGGTCAATCTCCACCCGTCGCAGATCGAGGAGATCGTGCTGTGCACGCCGGGCCTCGCTCCCCACTTCCAGCTGCGGCTGACCCGCGAGGGACGGATGGACCACCTCACCGTACGGGCCGAGGCGCGCCAGGGGGTGACACCCTGCCAACGGGCCGCGGCCGCCGAGGAGATCGTCCGCCGGGTGAAGGACGGCATCGGGGTCTCGGTGACGGCCGAGATCGTGGATCCGCAGACCCTTGAGCGGTCGGCGGGCAAGCTCCGGCGGGTCGCGGACCTGCGGCCCGGGCGATGAGCGGCATACCCGCTCGCGGGCCGGACAGACGGACGACGGTTGCGCCACGCCCCCGCCGGGGGCCCTTGTTGCAGCAGTTCGGCTTCGCCCGCGAGCGCCTCACCGACCGGCTGGCGGGCCCGGTGATGGACAGCGGCACCTGGCGCCTCAGCCACCTCAGCGAGCTGCTGGCCCTGCGCGCCGACCACACCGACGGCAGCCACTCCCTGCCCCGGGACGACTATGCCGTCGCCGGGGACGCCGCCACGGCGATCGCGGCCTTCGACGCAGCCGCCACGGCATGGCGAACGGCCCTCCTCGGCGTCGACGACCCGGCGCTCGACACAGTGGGGCACAGCACGTATCCGCATGGCAGCGACCCTGAGGACCCCTTCATCGACATCGTGTGGTGGGTCAACCAGGAACTGCTGCACCACGGAGCCGAGATCGCGCTGCTCCGCGACCTCTACCGGGCGCGGCAGCGCTGACCGGCGACGCCGGCCCTCCGGGCAGCACTGCCGGTGGCGGCCTGTTGACCTCAAGCGCGGTTGATGTCCGATGCTGAAGCCACCACCCACCGCCGCGGGATCCACGCCCGGCGAACGCCACCAGGAGAGCACGAAATGCACGCGATACGGCTGCACGCCTACGGTCCCGCCGAGAACCTGAGCTACGAAGCGGTGCCGGACCCGGTCCCCGCCGAAGGGCAGGTGCGGATCGATGTCCAGGCGAGCGGGGTCCACCTGATCGAGACCACTCTTCGCCGCGGCCTCGGGATCGGCCCGCACCTCCCGCCAAAGCTGCCGACCGTTCTCGGCGGGGAGGTCGCCGGTGTCGTCGGGGCGGTCGGCCCGGGGGTCGACGCGCACTGGCTGGGCCGCCGGGTCGTCGCTCAACTGGCATCGGGCGGGTACGCCGAGCAGGCGGTCGCGGCCGTCGACTCCCTTCATCTGATTCCCGATCACCTGGACGCCGATGCCGCCGTGGCGATGATCACGACCGGGGCCACCGCACAGGGAGTGCTCGCGGTCGCCCGGCTGACCGCTGACGACGTCGTGCTGGTGATGTCGGCGGCCGGCGGGCTGGGCAGCCTGTTCGTGCAGGCGGCACACGCCGCCGGTGCCGTCGTCGTGGGCGTGGCCGGCGGCCCGGCGAAAACGGAACGGGTCCGTGCGCTCGGTGCGGACGTCCCCGTCGACTATCGCGCCGACGACTGGCCCACGCAGGTTCGCGAGGCTCTGGACGGGCGCGAGGTGAGTGTGGTTCTCGACGGTGTCGGCGGCGCTTTGGGCCGCCGGGCGCTGGAACTGCTCGGCCCCGGAGGGCGGTTCCTGCTGCACGGCTGGGCGTCGGGGGAGCCGACCGAGATCAGCACCCGGGATCTCGTCGAGCGTCAGCTGACCGCGACCTGGGCGATCGGACCGAACATGATCCCCGCCGGTGGTTTGCGCGAGCTGGCGGCCCGGTCGCTGAACGAGGCGGCGGAGGGCCGGCTCGTCCCGTTGATCACCCGGTTCCCGCTCACCCGGGCCGCGGACGCGCACGCCGCTCTGGAAGGCCGCCGGGCCGAGGGCAAAGTGGTGTTGACGTCCCCGTAGCCGGGGTCCCCGTGCTCGCGAGAGGGCGCACCGCGTCGGCCGCGCGGTGCGCCCTCGGTCGGTGCCGCGAAGGTCAGACGTCTATCTGGATGGCCTCCATGCGGCGGGACTGGCCGGTGGTGCCGACCGTGACGGAGGTGCCGCGCACGGCGTTCTGCCAGCCGATGTCCTGTACGTGCGCCCGGGCCGCGACGGACCCGGAGGCGACCGTGATGTGGAGGGCCTCCATACGGCGGGACTGGCCGGTGGTGCCCGCGACGACGTTCTGGTAGTCGTTGCCGCAGCGGGTGCCCTGCCAGCCGATGTTCGCGAGGTGGGCGTTGAGACATATCCCGCCCACGTTGCCCGTGGCGACCTCGATGGCCTCCATGCGCCTCGACTGGCCGGTGGTGCCCGCGACCTTGCCGTCACAGACGACGGGCAGCCAGCCGAGGTCGGCCACGTGGACGCGGTAACACACGATCCGGGCGGCCGCGGTGCCGCGCTTGGCCAGCTCGGCCTTGACCGCGTCGGCCGCCGTGACGGCGGTGCTGCCTCTGGTGGCCGGGGCAGAGGATGTCTGTGCCTGTGCGGTCGCCGTACCCGTGAGGCCCATGACGGCCGCCGCGGACAGTGCGAGCAGTGCCTTGCCGCTCTTGGTGACGAAGCCGTTCACAGCAGTCTCCTCCTGTTGATGGGCTTACCGCCGTCCTGTCTAGCGACTCCTGGGAGGCAGCAGGACCCCTTTGCGGGGCATCGGCCGGGAACCGCTGCGGACCGGCGGAGTCCGCACGGTCGGAAAGCCGTCACACCGCGCGGTCCCGGCCACGCCAGTACGGTTCGCGCAGATGCCGCTTGTAGAGCTTGCCGTTGGGATCGCGTGGCATGGCCGGGATGAAGTCCACGGACCTGGGCCGCTTGTAACCGGCCAGCCGGTGGGCGCAGTGGGCGAGGAGGGCGGCGGCCAGCTCCTCGCCGGGCCGGTGGCCGTCGGCCACCTCCACGACGGCCTTGACCTCCTCGCCCCAGTCGTCGTGCGGGATGCCGAAGACGGCGGCGTCGGCGACGGCGGGATGGGACAGGAGGGCGGACTCGATCTCGGCGGGGTAGATGTTGACGCCGCCCGAAATGATCATGTCGATCTTGCGGTCGTGCAGGAAGAGATAGCCGTCCTCATCCAGGTGGCCGAGGTCGCCGACGGTGAAGAAGTCGCCGATCCGGCTCTCCGCCGTCTTGGCCGCGTCCTTGTGGTAGGCGAAGCGGCCGGTGGTCATCCTCAGGTAGACGGTGCCGACTTCGCCCGCGGGAAGCGGTTTGCCGTCGTCGTCGAGGACGGCGAGTTCGCTGATGGGCCAGGCCCGGCCCACTGTGCCGGGCTTGCGCAGCCAGTCCCCGGCCGTGGCGAACGCGCCGCCGCCCTCGCTCGCCGCGTAGTACTCCTCGACGCAGGGGCCCCACCAGCCGATCATCGCCCGTTTCACATGGCCGGGGCAGGGGGCGGCGCCGTGGACGGCGTGGCGCATGGAGGAGACGTCGTAGGCGGTCCGTACGTCCTCCGGCAGTGCCAGCAGGCGCTGGAACTGGGTGGGGACCATGTGCGTGTGGGTGCACCGGTGGGTGTCGATCAGGCGCAGCATCTCCTCGGGCGTCCACTTGTCCATCAGCACCAGCCGGTGACCGATGTGCAGCGACGCGGCCGCGAACTGCAGAACGGCCGTGTGGTAGAGCGGTGAGCAGACCAGGTGGACGTTGCCGCCGAACGGCTCGATGCCGAAGATGCCGAGGAAGCCGCCGAGATGGCTCTCCTCGGGCGGCCTGCCGGTCAGGGGGCGGCGGATGCCGCGGGGGCGTCCTGTGGTGCCGGAGGTGTAGTTCATGACCCAGCCGAGGGTGCGGCCGCCGGGCGGGGTACCGGGGTTGCCGTCGAGGAGCGTGGCGTACGGGTGGAAACGGGCGATGTCCCCGACGGCGTAGCGGTGGGTGGCGGGCAGGCCGGCCTCGTCGGCGGCGGCGGTCGCGGCCGCCGCCCAGCGCTCGTGCGCGATGAGCGCCTTGGCACCGGAGTCGGCGACGATCCAGGCGATCTCCGGTGCGAGGAGGTGGTGGTTGACGGGGACGAGGTAGAAGCCGGCCTGGGTGGCGGCGAGATGGGCGGTGAGGAACTCGGCGCCGTTGGGCAGGACGGTCGCGAAGGCGTCGCCTTCGCGGAGCCCGGCGGCGCGCAGCCCGTGGACGAGCCGGTTGGCGGCCTCGTGCAGCCGACCTGCCCTCCAGGCTTCGCCGCTCGGGGTGATCAGGGCCCTGCGGCCGGGGTCGGCGGTGGCTTGGGCCCAGAAACCGTTCCGGGTCTCGGTCATGACGTGGCGTCCTCCTGGGGCAGGTGTTGCAGGTGCGGGCCATGGGCTGGTGGTGCCCGGTGGAACGAGGGCCCACGACCGCCTAGGCACGCCCCGCGATGCGGTCGAGGCGCTCCACGGCTCGTTCGAAGCCGCGGGTGAGGTCGTCGACCACGGCCTGCACGCCCCGCACCGTGTCCATGCGGCCGACGATCTGGCCCACCGGTGTACCCAGCAGCGGGACGGCCTCGTACTTCTGGATGCGGGAGAGGGCCTCGGCGACGAGCAGGCCCTGGAGCGGCATGGGCAGGGCACCGGGGCCGCCCGGGTCCTCCCAGGCGTCGGTCCAGGCGGTGCGCAGCTGGCGGGCGGGCTTGCCGGTCAGGGCCCGGGAGCGGACGGTGTCCCCCGAACCGGCGGCCAGGAGCTTGGCGGTGAGGGCGCGGGAGGTCAGGCCGGCCTCCTCGGTGGCGAGCCAGAGCGAGCCGAGCCAGACGCCCTGCGCGCCGAGCGCGAGGCCGGCGGCGATCTGTTCGCCACTGCCGATGCCGCCGGCGGCCAGCACCGGCAGCGGGTCGACGGCCCGTACGACCTCGGGGGTGAGCACCATGGTGGCGATCTCCCCGGTGTGGCCGCCGGCTTCGTAGCCCTGGGCGACGACGACGTCGACGCCGGCGTCCGCGTGGCGGGTGGCGTGCCGGGCGCTGCCGGCGAGCGCGGCGACGAGGGTGCCGTGGCCGTGCGCGCGGTCGATGACGTCGGCGGGCGGGGGACCGAGGGCGTTGGCGAGGAGCTTGACGGGGTAGTCGAAGGCGGTGTCGAGCTGGCCGCGGGCGACGTCCTCCATCCATCCGGTGATGCGCCACCCACAGGCCTCGCCGTCGGCGAGCGGGGGCACGCCGTAGCGGGCGAGGGTCTCCTGGACGAAGCGGCGGTGTCCGGCCGGGATCATCGCCTCGACGTCGGCCTCGCTCACTCCTTCGACCTTTTTCGCGGGCATGACGACGTCGAGTCCGTACGGTCTGCCGCCGGTGTGCGCCTCCATCCAGTCGAGGTCGCGCGCGAGGTCGCCGGGGGCGTGGTAGCGCACGGCGCCCAGGACGCCCAGGCCGCCGGCGCGGGTGATGGCGGCGGCGACCGCGGGGAAGGGGGTGAAGCCGAAGAGGGCGTGCTCGATTCCCATCCGCCTGCTCAGCTCGGTCCGCATGGGCGGCAGGATGCCGCAGCGGGGCCGGGCGGGGGAACCCGGCGGAAGCATCTTTCTGACACAACGTCAGGTCGGTGGCTGGAGTCCACGCGTGGCACGGGTCCGGCGCAGCGCCGCCACCTGCCGGTAGAGCTCGACGGCCTCGGTGGAGCGGCCCAGCTGTTCCAGGCAGTGGGCCTCGTCCTGGCGGCTGGCCAGGGCGTCGGGGTGGGCCGCGCCCAGCACCCGCTGGCGGGCCTGCGCGACGTCGCGGTAGACGGCGAGCGCGTCGGTCCAGCGGCCGAGCCAGCCGAGCCCGACCGCCACCTCGCGGCGGCTGACGAGGGTGTCGGGGTGGTCGGCGCCCAGCACCCGGGCACGGATCGCGCAGACGTCGCGCGCCTCGGCCAGTGCCTCCTCCCAGCGGCCGAGGCGGCCCAGGTTGACGCCCAGTCCGTGCCGGGCGCGCAGCGTGTCGGGGTGGGCCGGGCCCTGGGCGCGCGTGCGGTCCGCGACGAGCTCACGGTAGAGCTCCAGGGCCTGCGCGCTGCGGCCGAGGCGGCCCAGGCAGATGCCGGCCTCGTAGCGGGCGGCGAGCGCGTCCGGCTCGTCGGGGCCGAGCACGCGGGCGCGGGCGGCGGCCACCTGCTCGTAGGTGCGCAACGCCTCCGTCCAGCGGCCGAGCTGGCCCAGTGCGTAGCCGACCTCGTAGCGGGTGACGAGCGTGTCGGGGTGCTCGGGACCCAGGACGCGGGCGCGGGCGGCCGCGACGTCGCACGCCATGCTGTACGAGTCCTCCAGCCGGCCCAGTCTGCTCAGGTTGAAGGCGAGGTTGTGGCGGCAGCGCAGGCTGTCGGGGTGGTCGGTGCCCATGACGCGCTCCCGGGCGGCGAGCACCGCGGTGTACACCTGATGGGCCTCGAAGTGCCGGCCGAGCTGGCCGAGCACGTACGCCGTCTCCTGGCGTGCGGCGAGCGTGTCCGGGTGCTCGGCGCCCAGCGCACGCTCCCGCCCGGCCGCCGTCCGCGCGAACTCGCGCAGCGCGTCGTGCGGCTGCCCGAGCCGGCTGAGGGCGAATCCGACCTCGTAGCGGCTGGCGAGCGTGTCGGGGTGGTCCGGGCCCAGGATCCGCTCGCGCTCGGCGGCGACGGCCCGCTGCACCTCGCCGGCCTCGGCCCAGCGGTCGAGCCGGGCGAGCCGCAGCCCCTCGCTGTGGCGCCCGGCGAGCTCGGCGAGCAGTTCGGACGGCGGGCGCTCGGCCCCGGCGGTACCGGGCGCCGTCCGGCGGGCACCGGTGCCGCCGGGGCCGGGGTGCTCCTCCCACGGGCCGGTCCACGCGCCGGTGAGGACGGCGGAGGGGTCGGGCGGCGGCTGAAGGGAGCCGGTGCCGGCCGCCTTGGAGCCGGTGGTCATGTTCCTGGCCCAGCCCGGCAGCCGGGGCGGTTCGGGCAGCCGGACCGGGGAGGGCAGGGGCCGGGGGCGCCCTTCGGGCAGAGTGCGGCGCGAGGGCGCGCCGGCCCGGTACGGGGGCAGGGCGGCGATGCGCCGCACGAGGTCGCCCGCGTCCTGGGGCCGGTCGCCCGGGTCCTTGGCCAGCAGGTCGAGGACGATGCGCTCGAAGGGCCCGGGGAGCCCGGGGCGCAGCTCGCACGGCGGCCGCGGCGGGGTGTCGCGGTGGCCGACGAGCACGGCCCACGCGTCGTCCATGTCGAAGGGCGGGGCGCCGGTGGCGAGCTCGTACAGCACACAGCCGAGCGAGTACAGGTCGCTGCGGTGGTCGACGTTCCCGGCGCCGATCTGCTCGGGGGACATGTAGTGCGGGGTGCCCATGGCGATGCCGGTGCCGGTGAGGCGGGTGGAGAAGCCGATGTCGTGGGCCAGCCGCGCGATGCCGAAATCGCATATTTTCACGGTGCCGTCGGTGAGGCGGACGATGTTGGCGGGCTTGAGGTCGCGGTGCACGATGCCCTGCCGGTGGGTGTAGGCGAGGGCGGCCCCGACCTGCTCGGCGATCTCGATGACCTCGGGCACGGGCAGCGGGTGGTGCTTGTTGTCCTCCAGCAGCTGGCTGAGGTTGCGGCCGTCGAGCAGCTCCATGACGAGGTACAGCACGCCCTCCGCCTCGCCGAAGTCGTGGACGACCGTGATGCCCCGGTGCTGCAGGGAGGCCGCGACGCGTGCCTCGCGCCGGAACCGCTCGCGCAGTACCCGAAGGTAGGACTGTTCGTGCTGGCGTCCCATCGGCTTGAGGCACTTGACGGCCACCTGGCGGCCGAGCGATTCGTCGCGGGCCCGCCACACCTCGCCCATCCCGCCCCGCCCGATCAGGTCGAGCAGCTGGTACCGGCCCTGGATCAGCCTGGTGTCCGCCATGCTGTGCCGCCGCCCCCGTCGATTCGCTCCGCCTCCCCCGGCTCCTCAAGTATGGCGGCCCGTCTGCGCGGCTTGTAGGCCGACGGACGGGCGCCGGGGCCGGATCGGCGGCGTCCGCCGTGCGAAGTCAGCGGCGCACCCTGGGCATTCCCAGGCCGAGCCAGGAGATGATCTCCCGCTGGATCTCGTTGTTGCCGCCGCCGAAGGTGAAGATGACGGCGCTTCGGTAGCCGCGCTCCAGCTCGCCGTGGAGGACGGCGCCCGTGGAGCCCTCCTTGAGGGGCCCGGCCGCGGCGAGGACCTCCATCAGCCAGGCGTACGCGTCGCGGCGCGCCTCGGAGCCGTAGACCTTGACGGCGGAGGCGTCCTGCGGGGTGAGGGTGCCGCGCTGGAGGGCGTCGACCATCCGCCGGTTCAGCAGCTTCATGGCGTCCAGCCGTATGTGCGTACGGGCGAGCCGGCCGCGTACCCAGCCGAGGTCGATGACGCGGCGGCCGTCGGCGAGCCCGGTCGCCGCGGCCCAGTCCCGCACGTCGCGCAGGGCCCTGATGGCGGTGGCGCCGTGGGCGGCCAGGGTGACGCGCTCGTGGTTGAGCTGGGTGGTGATCAGGCGCCAGCCCTGGTTCTCCTCGCCCACCCGGCGGGTCATGGGGACGCGGACGTTGTCGTAGTAGCTCGCGGTGGTGTCGTGGGAGGCCAGGGTGTTGATCAGGGTGCAGGAGTAGCCGGGGTCACTGGTGGGGACGAGGAGGATGCTGATGCCCTTGTGGGGCGGCACCCCGTCCTGCACGGGGGCGGTGCGGACGGCGAGCCAGACCCAGTCGGCGGTGTCGCCGTTGGTGGTCCAGATCTTCTGCCCGTTGACGACGTAGCCGTCCCCGTCGCGCACCGCCCGGGTGGTGAGGGAGGCCAGGTCGGTGCCGGCGCCCGGCTCGCTGTAACCGATGGCGAAGTCCAGCTCGCCGGAGAGGATCCCCGGAAGGAAGTACGCCTTCTGCTCCTCGGTGCCGAACTGCATGAGCGTGGGGCCGACCGTGTTGAGCGCCATGAGCGGCAGCGGCACACCCGCCTGCGCGGCCTCGTCGAAGAAGATGAACTGTTCCATGGGCGTCATCCCGCTGCCCCCGTACTCCTTCGGCCATCCCACGCCGAGGCGGCCGTCCGCGCCGAGGCGGCGGATGGTCTGTCGGTAGAAGCGCTTGCGCCCGGCCGGGTCGGCGTGCCGGGTGTACGCGTCGTCGGGCACCAGATCCGCGAAGTACGCGCGCAGCTCGTTCCGTAACCGCTGCTGCTCCGGGGTGTACTGGAGATCCACGGCCCCTCCATGTCGTCGCCGGCGGTTCCTGTGGGTACGGGCGCACACGGTAGAACGCGTTGCAGTAATTCGGAAGCCGGGCGGGGCGCGAGCTTGCTGGGCCGCCGAGGCGGCGGGCCGGGGCGTTCGGGGCTCCGCGGCAGCCATGACACAGCTGTGACACAGCCATGACGCAGCATGGCGGACCCCCGTCAGGAGATCCGCCATGTTCAGGTGCGGTTGCCGGGGGCCTCAGCGCCCCGCGTGCCGGCGGTGCCGTCCGTGGCCGGGCGCGGGGTGTGCGTGCTCGTCGTACCCGGCGTACTCACCGTCGCGATCGGCCGCCGCGAGCGCGGCCCGCTCCTCGGCGAGGCCGTAGCGCCCCAGCAGACCGCCCAGCACCGGCAGGCGCTCCAGGTTCGGCAGCAGCCAGGCGTGCCACAGGCCGGTGACGAAAAGGATCGCGGAACTGGCGATCAGCACCGAGCCGAACGTGTCGGTCGGGTAGTGGGCGCCGACGTACATCCGGGAGAAGGCGACCAGCAGCACCGCGAAGACGCCGCAGACGACGACCGTGCGGCGGTGCCGGGACTCGCGGAAGAGGAAGAACACGGCGATGGCGACCGCGACGGTGAAGGCGGTGTGACCGCTCGGGAAGCTGTTGGAGCCGATCTCGGGGTCCAGCATGAACTCACGCGGCGGCCGGTTGCGGGCCACGATGGCCTTGGCGATCTGGGTGCTGTTCCAGCCGATCGCGACCACGAGGAAGGTGGCCGACGCCGCGATGGGGCGGCGCTTGACGAACAACAGCCACCCGCACCAGACCGCAAGGATGATCACGCCGGCGACCGGCGACGCGCAGGCGCTGACCGCCTCCATCGTGTGGTTCAGCCAGCCGGTGCGCGAATGGGTCTGGATCGTCCGGTCCAGATCCAGGTCGTGCGGCTGGATCAGCCTGGTATGCGCAGCGACCAGTCCGAGCGCGATCGCGGTCGCGAACAGCAGGACGGAGTTGCGCAGCCAATGGCGCACGTAGGGCATGGGTGGGGCGTCCTTCGTATCGGTATGGCGGTACCGGGTCGGCAGCGCGGTATGCGTACCGTCGGGTGACGAGTACATGCCGCACAGATGACGTCAGCGCGGCTGTACAGCAAAAACTACACGCGCCGGGCCGTGCGCCTCGGTCCCGCCCGTGGCGGTACGGGTCCGGCACCCGCGATGCGGTCACCCTGCGTGAAAGGGCGCTCTACCCCCAGTCCACGACCAGCCGCTCGCCCTGTACGGCCACCTCGGTACCGAAGGCGGCACAGGCGCGGGAGAACCGGTCGCGGATCCACTGCCGGTCCTCATCGCGCGCCACCGTGGTGTGGCAGTGGTCCAGGTACAACGGCACCGCCTCCAGCCGCACCGGCCGGTGCCGCGCCGGAGCGGGGCCGTCGAGGGTGACCAGGAAGAGCAGCCCCAGATCGTTGCGGAGGCGGGGGTCGACCGCGTAGTCGTCGACGAAGTCGCCCATGTCGTGGACGACGCGGCCGGCGACCCCGTGGAAGACGTGCGCCGAGTGCCCGGCGATCAGTGTCGCCCCGGCGCCCAGCAGCGCCGCCGCCGCGTCGCGCACATGGCGGGGCGGCCGGGTGGTCATGTTGGGCCCCCAGTGCGGGGTGACCAACACGGCATCGGCCTCGGCGGCCGCCCGTGCCACCAGCTCCGTGAGCCATGCCGGAACGCCCCTGTGGAGGTCGGCGAAGGCCACGCCGGGGCGGCCCTCCCCCGCCGCGAAGTCCTCCGGGTGATCGGTGACGCCGATCACAGCCAGCCGTACGCCGTCCGCCTCCAGGACGGCGAACGCACGGGCGGCGCCGGCGTCCGGCCCCGCTCCCACCACCCGGACCCCGGCCCGGGTCAGCAGGTCGCGGGTGTCCGCCAGGGCGTCGAAGCCGAAGTCCAGGGCGTGGTTGTTGGCGAGCGTGACGCAGTCCACGCCCAGCTCGGCGAGGATGCGGGCGGCGGCCGGCGGGGCCCTGAAGAAGAACGGTTTGCCGGGCGCGGGCCAGGGCTCGCCCCGGCCGGAGACGCAGCACTCCAGATTGGCCACGAACAGATCGGCCCCGGCGATGATCTCCCGCAGTTCGTCGCACAGGATCGCGCCGGGCTCCGGCGCCTGCGCCAGCCGCTCGCCGACGCCGCGCCCCAGCATGGTGTCACCGGCCATCACCACCGTGATCGGCGCCATCCCCGCGCCTCCCGTCCGTCCGCCGCCCCCGCCGCCAAGTATGCGACGAGCGGCTCCCGGAACGGCGAGAGCCGGTTCACCGGCGGGGGCGGCACCAGCCGGGGGGCGCGGCACCGGCCGGGCGCGGCACCGGCGGGGGCCGGCCAGTTATCAGCCGACGGAGCCCTTCCCGTCACCCTTCGCCCACAGGGAGCGCACGTGCCCCAGGTGGCGCGCCATGCACTTCTCGGCGCCCTCGGCGTCGCCCGCCAGCATCAGGTCGAGGAGCTCCAGGTGCTCCTCGGCCGAGGGGATCAGCTCGCCGCGCTCGTCCAGGGCGGTGAGCCCGTACAGGCGCGAGCGCTTGCGCAGGTCGCTCACGGTCTCGACGAGGCGTTCGTTGCCGGAGAGCGCCAGCAGGGTGAGGTGGAACTGCCGGTCGGCCTCCAGATAGCCGATGAGGTCGTGCTCGCGCGCGGCGCGCACGATCTCCTCGGCGACGGGGCGCAGCACTTCGAGGTCCTCGCGGGCCGCGGTGCGCGTGATCCGGCCGGTCATCGGGACCTCGATCAGGGTGCGGATCTCGGTGTACTGGTCCAGGTCGCGCTCGTTGACCTCGGTCACCCTGAAGCCCTTGTTGCGGACGGGCTCGACCAGGCCCTCGCGGGCCAGGTCGAGCATCGCCTCGCGCACGGGCGTCGCGGAGATACCGAAGTCCTCCGCGAGCCCCGGCGCCGAGTAGACCTCGCCGGGGCGCAGTTCGCCGGAGATCAGCGCGGCCCGCAGCGCATGGGCGACCTGATCGCGCAGCCGCTCTCTGGCAGTGATGAGGTTGCGCTGCTTCAGGTGCCCCATGGTGTCCCTTTCGTGCCCCGATGGACTGGACCACCAGCGTACAATGTCACATTGCGTCAGGGGGACAAGGTGTAGGTACGGCTGGAGGTGTAGAACTCCAGGGCGGCGCGGCCCTGTTCGCGCGGCCCGTGCCCGGATGCCTTGGCGCCGCCGAAGGGCAGGTGGAAGTCGACGCCCGTGGACGGCGCGTTGACGCGGATCATGCCGGTGTCGAGGCGGTCGAGCCCGTGCAGGGCCGCTTCGAGGCCGCCCGTGTGGACCGAGGTGACCAGCCCGTACGGCACCGAGTTGACGATCCTCACGGCGTCGGCCAGGTCGTTTGCGGGCAGCAGGGCCGCGACGGGGCCGAAGACCTCCTCCCGCAGCAACAGGTGGCCCGGCGGCACCTTCTCGGCCAGGGTGGGGGCCGCGTACCAGCCGGGGCCCTCGGGCACGGTGCCCGCGGCGACGACGGACAGCCCGCCGAGAGCCTGTGCGAACCGGTCGCGCGCCCGCTCGGAGATGAGCGGCCCGCACACCGTGGCGGGGTCGGCCGGGTCACCGACGGGAAGCGCGCGCAGCGCCTGGGCAAGCGCCTCGCGCAGGGGGTCGAGGGCGGCGCCGACGGCGATCACCCGGCTGGTTGCGGTGCACTTCTGTCCCGCGTACCCGGCGATCGCGGCGGCGATGTGGGCCGCGGCGCGTTCGATGTCCGCGTCGGGCAGGACGATCGCCGCGTTGAGCCCGCCCATCTCGGCCTGGACCGGCACGCCCCGGGCCGTGGCGGTGCGCACGACCGCGTTGCCGACGGCGGTGGAGCCGGTGAAGGAGACGGCGTCGGCGGCGCAGAGGACGGCGTTGCCCTCCGCGGGTCCGCCGGGGACGACGGTGAACACCCCGTCGGGCAGGGCCTGCCGGACGATCCGGGCGAGGCGCTGGGCGCAGGCGGTCGCCTCGGGTGCGGGCTTGAGGACGACCGCGTTGCCGGCCGCCAGCGCGGGTGCGGCCTTCCAGCTCGGGATGGCGTAGGGGAAGTTCCAGGGAGTGATCAGGCCCGCGACCCCGTGCGGGCGCCGGCGCGTCAGCAGCAGCCCGGGGCCGCCGGCCGGCTCGTGGACGGCACCCGTGGGCTCGTAGGGGGCCTGGGCGTAGTACCGCCAGATCGCGGCGGTGCGTGCCACCTCCGCCCGTGCTTCGGCGAGCGGCTTGCCCACCTCCCGCACGGCGAGCGCGGCCAGTTCACCGGCCGCGGCCTCGACGGCCCCGGCGATCGCGGAGAGCGCCGAGGAGCGGGCGGCCGCGCCGCCGCCGTACCAGCCCGGCTGGGCGGCACGGGCCCGCTCGACGGCGTCGGCCGCGGCGGCGGCGCCGGGCGCCGGTACCCGGGCGACGACGTCGCCGGGGTCGGCGGGATTGTGCGATGCGATGGAGGACGGTGTCACAGCAGGAAGCCTCCGGGGAAGGGGTCGTCCGGGTCGAGGAAGTACTGGGCCGTGCCGGTGATCCAGGCCCGTCCGGTGATCGTGGGAACGACCGCGGGCACCCCGCCGACCTGCGTCTCCCCCACCAGGCGGCCGGTGAACTCGGTGCCGATGAAGGACTCGTTGACGAAGTCGCGGTCGAGCGGCAGCGCGCCGCGGGCGTGCAGCTGCGCCATCCGGGCGGAGGTTCCGGTGCCGCAGGGCGAACGGTCGAACCAGCCCGGGTGGATGGCCATGGCGTGCCGCGAGCGGTACGCGTCCGAGCCGGGGGCGGCGAGGTAGACGTGCTTGAGGCCGGCGATCTCGGGGCGTTCGGGGTGCACGGGCCTCTCGGGCGAGGCGTTGACGGCGTCCATGACGGCGAGCCCGGCGGCCAGGAGGTCGTCCTTGCGGGCCCGTTCGAAGGGAACCCCGAGCGCGGCGGGTTCGACGAAGGCGTAGAAGTTGCCCCCGAAGGCGAGGTCGTACGTCACCGTCCCGTACCCGGGCACCTCGGTCTTGCGGTCCAGGCCGGCACAGAAGGCGGGCACGTTGGTGAACGTGACGGCCTTCGCCGCGCCGTCCTCGACCTGCACGTCGGCCGTGACCAGTCCGGCCGGGGTGTCGAGCCGCACCGTGGTGACGGGCTCGGTGACGGGCACCATGCCGGTCTCGACGAGGACCGTGGCGACGCCGATGGTGCCGTGCCCGCACATCGGCAGCAGACCGGACACCTCGATGTAGAGGACCCCGTAGTCGGCGTCGGGGCGGGTGGGGGGCTGGAGGATCGCGCCGCTCATGGAGGCGTGGCCGCGCGGTTCGTACATCAGGAGCGTGCGGAGGTGGTCCAGGTGCTCGATGAAGTGGAGCCGGCGCTCGGCCATGGTGGCGCCGGGTATCACCCCCACGCCACCGGTGATGACGCGGGTGGGCATGCCCTCGGTGTGCGAGTCGACGGCATGGAAGACATGACGAGTGCGCACGTATGTCCCTTCGGCGGTCGGGCGGGCGGTCAGCAGTGGCCGTCGGCGACGGCCTTCTCGGTGGCGGCGCGCACCACGGCCGCGCTCTCCCCGGTGAGCGGGTGGCGCGGCGGCCGGGTGGGGCCGCCGTGGCGGCCGACGATGTCCATGGAGAGCTTGATGGCCTGTACGAACTCGGTCTTCGAGTCCCAGCGCAGCAGCGGGTGCAGCGACGCGTACAGCGGAATCGCGGTCTCCAGGTCCCCGGCGACGGCGGCGTGGTAGAGCCGGGCGCAGGTGGCGGGGAAGGCGTTGGGGTATCCCGCGACCCAGCCGACGGCACCGGCGAGGGCGAGTTCCAGGACGACGTCGTCGGCGCCGACCAGCAGGTCGAGCTCAGGGGCGAGTTCGGCGATCTCGTAGGCGCGCCGGACGTCGCCGCTGAACTCCTTGACGGCCACGATGCTGCCGTCGCCGTGCAGCCGTGCCAGGAGGGCGGGGGTCAGGTCGACCTTGGTGTCGATGGGGTTGTTGTAGGCCACGACCGGTATCCCGGTCCTGGCGACCTCGGCATAGTGGGCGCGTACGGCGTGCTCGTCGGCGCGGTAGGCGTTCGGCGGCAGCAGCAGGACGGAGCCGCAGCCCGCCTCGGCGGCGTGCTCGGTCCAGCGGCGCGCCTCGGCGCTGCCGTACGCGGCGACGCCGGGCATCACCCGGGCACCGTCGCCGGCCGCCTCGACGGCGGTGCGCACCACGCGGGCGCGCTCCTCGTCGGTGAGGGTCTGGTACTCGCCGAGGGAGCCGTTGGGTACGACTCCGTCGCAGCCGTCGTCGATGAGCCGGCGGACGTGGGCGGCGTAGGCGTCGTAGTCGACACTGAGGTCCTCGCGCAGCGGGAGCGCGGTGGCGACCATGATGCCGCGCCAGGGGTGGTCGTTGGTCCAGGAGGTGGCGGTCATGCCGGTAACCCTTCCGAGGTGTTCGAGGTGTCCGAGGTCGTCGTTGGTGTTCATTCGGTCCATGAGCCGAGCACCCCGAGCGGGACGGGCACGGCGAGCGGGCGGCGTTCGGCGGACGGCGGTACGCTCCCCTGCCCCGCTCCCGCGGCGAGGCAGGTGACGGCCGCGGTGCACATCCGTCCCTGGCACCAGCCCATGCCGGCGCGGGTGAGGAGCTTGACGGTGCGTGCGTCGCGGGCGCCGAAGTCCGTGACCGCCTCGCGAACGCGGCCGGCGGTCACCTCTTCGCAGCGGCAGACGTCCGTGTCGTCGCCGAGCCAGTCGCTCCAGCCGGGGCCGGGGGCGTGCGCGGCGGCCATGGCCCCGGCGAAGGCGCGCATCCGGTCGCGGCGGCGGCGCAGTGCCCGCGTGCGCCCGCTCCCGGTGAGTGCGGGCTGCCCGCGCAGCCGGGCGGCGACCGCGATGCCCGCCAGCTCGCCTTCGGCGCGGGCCAGTTGCCACCCTCCGGTTCCGCCGGTCTCGCCGGCGGCCCACAGGCCCGGCACGGAGGTCTCCTGCAGGTCGTCCAGGACGAGGGCGTGCATTCCGTCGGGCGTGGGGCGGGTGGCACAGCCGAGCCCGGTGGCGAGCTCGATCTGCGGGGCCAGGCCGTGTCCGACGGCCAGCGCGTCGCAGGCGATGCGGCGGCCCGTTCCCGGGACCGGCCGCCACTCGCGGTCGACGCGGGAGAGCGTGACGGCCTCCACCCGGTCGCTGCCGTGGACTTCGGTGACCGCGCTGCGGGTGCGCAGCCTTACCCGGTGGCGCAGCAGTGCCGAGCCGTGGACGGCGGCCTCCAGGAGCTTGCCCGGGTTGAGGGCGAGGGCGCGGGGGTGGCGGGCGTAGCCGAGGTAGCCGGACGCCTCGGCCACAGCCGGGACGCGCGCGCCGGCGGCGGCGAGCGAGGCGGCGACGGCGAGCAGCAGCGGTCCGCTGCCCGCGACGACGACCCGGCTGCCGGGCAGGACGAGCCCGGACTTGAGCATCGCCTGGGCGCCCCCGGCGCCGACGACACCGGGCAGGGTCCAGCCGGGAAAGGGCAGTTGGCGTTCGTAGGCACCCGTCGCGAGCAGGACCGCGCGGGCCCGTACCCGCACCGGGTGCCCGCCGTCGCCGTCCGCGCCGGTGAGGGCGTGCACCGTCCACGGCTCGCCGCTCCCCCGGGCCACGGTCCAGACGTGGTGCCCGGCCAGGTGGACGACCTCGCTCGCCTCCAGGCGGCTGCGCAGGGCGGTGAAGGCGGGCCAGCCGTGGTGCAGGGCCTGCGGCCGGGCGGCTCCCAGGGCCGGGTCGGGGTGCCGGAAGAACTGGCCCCCGGCCTGGGCGCCGGCGTCCAGGAGGGCGACCGTCAGGCCGAGTCCGGACGCGGCGACGGCACCCGCGAGGCCGGCGGGGCCGGCGCCGATGACGGCGAGGTCGTAGGTTTCAGACGCCGAGCCCGGCATGGCCGTGTCCTTCCTGGGTCGTGATCGCGTCTCCTGGCCGTGCGGGCACCAGGCAGGCTCTCCTGTTGGGTTGGGCGTTGACGGTGGCGAGGCAGTCGTAGCACTGCCCGATGCCGCAGAAGGCGCCGCGCGGGCGGCCGCCCTCGCGTGTGGTGCGCCAGGCGAGGATGCCCGCTCCCCACAGGGCGGCGGCGATGGACTGCCCGGGCAGGGCGGTGACCGTACGGCCGTCGAAGGTGATCTCGAAGGGCGGGCCGGGCTCCGCCCTGACCAGGCCGGCGGGGGTACGGGCCACTGCTGGCCTCCTTACGGGGGGGGGGACGGACGGGGAAGTGTCAAGCGGCGGCTGTGAAGCGGCCGGGGCGGAACGGGCCCGCGTCGAGCGGTGGTTCACCGCCCGTCAGCAGCCGGGCGACGATCAGCCCGGTGGCCGGGGCGAGCCCGATCCCCGCGCCTTCGTGGCCGCAGGCGTGCAGCAGTCCCGGCACGCGGGGGTCGGGGCCGATCGCGGGCAGGTGGTCGGGCAGGTAGGGGCGGAAGCCGGCGTACGTCCGCATCGCCCGCACCGTGGCCAGCACCGGGAACAGCGCTGTGGCCTGGCGGGCGAGGCGGCCGAGCGCCTCCACCGACAGCGTGCGGTCGAAGCCGACCCGTTCGCGGCTGGCGCCGATCAGGACCGGGCCCGCGGGGGTGCCCTCGACCACGGCCGAGGTCTGCAGGGCCGCCGAACCGCTCGCCACGTCGGCGACGTAGTCCGCCGCGTACACCTTGTGCCGCACCACGCGCGGCAGCGGTTCGGTGACGAGCACGAAGCCGCGGCGCGGCAGGACGGGCAGGCGGGCCCCGGCGAGGGCGGCCAGTTCGCCGCCCCAGGTGCCGGCGGCGTTCACCACATGCGGGGCGTGGGTCTCGCCGGCCGGCGTCCGTACGCCCCGCACTTCGCCTCGCGCGCCGGTGAGGATCGCGGTGACCTCCTCGCCGGTGCGGACCCGCGCGCCCGAGGCGCGCAGCAGGTGGGCGGCGGCGAGGGCCGGCTGGACCTGGGCGTCCTGGGGGTAGTGGTAACCGCCGGCGAGGCCCGGGGCCAGGTGCGGCTCCAGGTCGTTCAGCCGGTCCGGCGGTATCTCCCGCGCCGTGACGCCCGCCTTCTCCTGGGTCGCGGCGAAGGCGCGCAGCGCGTCCATGCCCGTGGCGTAGGAGGCGACGACCAGGCCGCCCTTGGGCTCGTACTCGATCCGGGCGGGCAGCACTGCGGCCAGCTCCTGCCACAACCGGGCGGAGAGCAGGGCCAGATCGAGCTCGGGGCCCGGTTGCTTGTCGGAGACCAGCAGGTTGCCCTCGCCGGCTCCCGTGGTCCCGCCCGCGACGGGACCACGGTCGATCACGGTGACGGAGAGGCCGGAACGGGAGGCGTAGTAGGCGCAGGCGGCACCTATCACCCCCGCCCCGACGACGATGACGTCGGAGGAGCTTGTCGTTGGCACGTCAGTAATATTTCACATTGCACTGGCGCTGCCAAGGGTCTTCCGATCAGTCTTCCCGCCCCTCGGCCAGTTCGCCCATCCACGCCTCGATCGCGTCCGGCGTCCGGGGCAGCGCCCCCGACATCAGCCGCGCGCCGTCGGCCGTGATGACCAGGTCGTCCTCGATCCGCACCCCGATGCCCCGCAGTTCGGCCGGCAGCGTCTCGTCGTCGGGCTGGAGGTAGAGCCCGGGTTCGACGGTGAGCACGTGCCCCTCCTCCAGCACGCCGTCGAGGTAGGCGTCCGCCCGCGCCTGGGCGCAGTCGTGGACGTCCAGGCCGAGCATGTGCCCGCTGCTGCACAGGGTGTAGCGGCGGTGCAGGTCGCCCTCGGCGCTCTTCAGCACCCCCCACTCCGCGAGGCCTTCGGCGATGACGCGCATGCCGGCCCGGTGGAAGTCGCGGAAGCTCGCGCCGGGTTTCAGCGCGGCGATGCCCGCGTCCTGGGCGGCCAGGACGAGTTCGTAGACCTGCCGCTGGACGGACGAGAAGCGCCCGGACAGGGGGAGGGTGCGGGTGATGTCGGCGGTGTAGAGGGTGTCCGTCTCCACGCCCGCGTCCAGCAGGAGCAGTTCGCGGGCGTCCAGGGGCCCGTCGTTGCGTATCCAGTGCAGGACGCACGCGTGCGCGCCGGAGGCCGCGATGGTGTCGTACCCGGTGCCGTTCCCCTCCGCCCGGGCGCGCAGGCCGAAGACGCCCTCGATCCAGCGCTCGCCGCGCGGGTGGGCCAGCGCGCGGGGCAGCGCCCGTACGACGTCCTCGAAGCCGTGGGCGGTATGGTCCACG
The DNA here is from genome assembly GCF_040638465.1 of Streptomyces sp. NPDC026206. Taxonomy (NCBI): domain Bacteria; kingdom Bacillati; phylum Actinomycetota; class Actinomycetes; order Kitasatosporales; family Streptomycetaceae; genus Streptomyces; species Streptomyces sp. NPDC026206. The sequence goes on along the minus strand of NZ_JBEZYL010000029.1, from coordinate 9,034 downwards.
GCCGACTGCAGTTGCCCGATCTCCCACACGTCCTTCACCAGCCGCAGCTCGCTCAGGACGCGGGCGAGCTCGGCGTCGCGGGAGGCGTCGCGCCCCGGGGGCGGCGTGCGGTGGTCGTCCAGGTGCAGGCAGCGGATGCCGGTCATGCGCTCGGCCTCGGCGAGGTCGGGGCGCCGCCCGACCCAGAACTCGCCGTAGCGGCGGTCCCGGTAGAAATCCGCACCGCTGCGCGACGAGCGCGGCCGCATATGGAGCACCGCCTCGTGCCCGTGCGGGCCGTCCGGCTCCAGGACCAGCACATGGCCCGCCTGCTCCTCACCGGTCAGACCGGTCAGCCAGGCGTAGGCGCTGTGCGGCCGGAAGCGGTAATCGCAGTCGTTGGAGCGGACCTTCAGCTCTCCCGCCGGGACGATAAGCCGCTCGCCGGGGAAGCACGCGGACAGCTTCGCCCGGCGCGCGGCGGCGAGCCCGGCGACGGGAAGCCGGATGTCGGCGGGCAGTGGCGTCGCCGCCCAGTTCCCCGCCATGAAGCGCTCGAATTCCGGCGAAGCGGGCAGATCATGACTTGCCACCCGCTGTGCTGCGGCTGCCGGCTCGTTCATGGGACTCCTCCTCGGACACAGGTGGGTAACGGAACGACTGACACCTTGTCAGTGCAATTTCACATTACTATGTTACGGGTCACATTTCAGCCAGCAGTCCGGCTGTTCGACTGTTCACGGAGTGACCACTGATGAACACGCGCACCAGTACCGCCCTCGCCGCCACCCTGGCGGCCACCCTCGCCCTCGGCGCGGCCGGCTGTTCCGGCGGAAAGCAGGCGGGGGGCGCCGGCGAAGGCGGCAAGAACCCCGCCGCCGCCAACGTGGGCGCCACGATCGGCGGCACCCCGCACAAGGGCGGCACCCTCACCGTGCTCTCCAACCAGGACTTCACCCACCTCGACCCGGCCCGCAACTGGGTGATGAGCGACATGGACTTCGGGACGCGGCTGCTCTACCGCACGCTGGTGACCTACAGAGCCGCGCCCGGAACGGGGGGCGGCGAACTCGTCCCCGATCTCGCCACCGACCTCGGCACCCCCTCGAACGACGCGAAGACGTGGACGTTCCACCTCAAGCAGGGGGTGAGCTACGAGGACGGCTCGCCCGTCACCGCGCAGGACGTCAAGTACAACGTGGAGCGGTCCTTCTCCCCCGACCTGCCCGGTGGCGCCGACTACGCCGCCCGCTACCTCGCCGGCGCCGAGGGCTACCGGGGCCCCGCCCAGGGCAAGCACCTGGACTCGGTCAAGACGCCGGACGACCACACCATCGTCTTCGAACTGCGCAAGTCCTTCGCCGAGTTCCCCTACGCCACCGTCATGCCCACCTTCGCGCCCGTGCCACAGGCTCAGGACAAGGGGCCGCAGTACGACAACCGGCCGTTCTCCTCCGGCCCCTACAAGGTCGACTCGTACGACCGGGGCAAGAAGCTGGTGCTGGTCCGCAACGACAAGTGGGACCCGAAGACGGACGAGGTCCGCAAGGCCTACCCGGACAAGCTGGTCGTCGTCATGGGGCTGAAGCAGAACCAGATCGACGACCGGATGATCGCCAGCCAGGGCGCCGACGCCTCCGCCGTCCCCTGGTACGCCCTGCGGCCCGAGAGCGCGGCCAAGGTGCTGCCCAGCGCCGAGGTGCGCTCGCGGCTGCTCGCCGAGTCCCAGAACTGCACGGACATGGTCCAGATGCACACCGGCCGGGCCCCCTTCGACAACGTCAAGGTGCGTCAGGCCGTGCAGTACGCCCTCGACCGGGACGCCGTCCTGACCTCCTCCGGCGGCCCGGCCTTCAACGACCCGTCGACCACCTACATGCCGGCCGCGCTCTTCGGCGGCAAGCAGCCCGACACCCTGAAGATCCCCGCCACCGGCGACGTCGAGAAGGCCAGGCAGCTGCTGAAGGAGGCCGGCAAGCCGGACGGCTTCTCCACCAAGATCACCGTCTCGTCCGGTGACAAGGGCCGGGGCGAGGCGATACAGCAGTCCCTCGGCAAGGCCGGCATCAAGGTCACCATCGAGACCGTGGACCCGTCGGCGTTCTACGCCACCATCGGTGACATCAAGAACCGCACCGACATGGTGTACACGGGCTGGTGCCCCGACTACCCCTCCGGCTCGACCTTCCTGCCCTTCGTCTTCGACGGCCGCTTCATCAAGGAGAAGGGAAACTCCGGCAACCACTCGCTCTTCCGCGACGAGGCGACCATGAAGCGGATGGACGAGATCGCCGCCATGACCGACACCAAGCAGGCCGCCCAGGCCTGGCAGCAGCTGGACGGCGAGATCCTCGCCCAGGCCCCGGCCGTCCCCGTGCTGGTCCGGCGGTGGCCGCTGGTCCTCGGCACCAACATCGCCGGTGCCTACGGGCACACCTCCTTCGGCGGCCAGCTCGACTACGCCACGGTCGGCCTGAAGGACCCCGCGAAGAGCCAGGGCTGAGGTCCGCACACCATGACCACTACGACACCGCCCGCGGCGGTCGTCCCCGCGGGCAGCGGCCCCTGGCAGCTCGCCCGCGCGGAACTGCGCCGCCGCGTCTCCGTGAAGATCTCCCTCGCCGTCGTCGCCCTCTTCCTGATCATGGCGGCCGGCGCCCCGCTGCTGAGCTCGCTCGCGGGCTGGACACCCGAGGAGTTCGACAAGACCGCCGTCGACCCCTACCTCGGCGGCCGGCCCCTCGGCCCGCTCGGCGGCATCTCCGCCGACCACTGGCTCGGCGTGGAACCCGTCACCGGCCGCGACCTGTTCGCCCGCGTCGTGCACGGCGCCCAGGTCTCGCTGCTCATCGCCCTGAGCGCCACCGCCATCGTCGTCGTCGCCGGAACGGCGGCCGGCATCGCGGCGGGCTACTTCGGCGGCCGCACCGACGCCGTGCTCTCCCGGCTGATGGACCTCACCATGTCCTTCCCCTCCCTCATCTTCATGATCGCGATGATGTCGGTGGCGAAGGACGTCAACCGGGTCCTGCTGATGACCGCCGTCATCGGGTTGTTCGGCTGGCCCGGCGTGGCCCGCGTCGTCCGCGGCCAGACCCTCTCGCTCAAGCACCGCGAGTACGTCGACGCCGCCCGCGTCGGCGGCTCCGGGCCCTGGCGCATCCTCACCCGCGACATCCTCCCCGGCGTCTCCGGGCCCGTCATCGCCTACACCACCCTGATCATCCCCGGCATGATCGCCACCGAGGCGGCGCTGAGCTACCTGGGCGTCGGCGTCCGCCCGCCCACCCCCTCCTGGGGGCAGATGATCGCCGAGAGCGTCGCCTTCTACGACACGGACCCCATGTACTTCGTCATCCCGAGCAGCTGTCTGTTCCTGGCCGTGCTCGCCTTCACCCTGCTCGGCGACGCGCTGCGCGACGTCCTCGACCCGAGGAGCGGCCGCACATGACCGTCTACATCGGGCGCCGGCTCCTCGCTGTCATCGGGGTGCTCATCGCCATCGCCGCCGTCACCTTCACCGTCTTCTACGTCCTGCCCTCCGACCCCGCCGCCGCGGCCTGCGGCAAGTCGTGCAGCACCGAGCGCCTGGAGGCGATCCGCGCCCACATGGGCCTCGACCGGCCGCTGTGGCGGCAGTTCGCGGACTTCGTCACCGGCATCTTCACCGGCCGGACCATGGGCAGCGGCCAGTACGCCCTGCAGTGCCGGTTCCCCTGCCTCGGCTACTCCTACGAGAACTCCGAGGACGTCTGGGACCTGCTGATGGACCGCCTGCCGGTCTCGGCCTCGCTCGCCCTGGGCGCGGCCGTGCTCTGGCTGCTGCTCGGCCTGAGCGCCGGGGTCACCGCGGCCCTGCGCAAGGACAGCCTCACCGACCGCGTGCTGATGGTCGGTGCCGTCGCTGCCGCCTCCCTGCCCGTCTACTTCACCTCGATGATGCTCATCTACGGCCTCATCCGGGTCGCCGGCCTGCTGCCCTACCCGCAGTACGTGCCGCTCGGCCACGACCCCCTGCAATGGGCGTCGAACCTGCTGCTGCCCTGGCTGGCCCTGGCCGTTCTGTACGCCGCCATGTACGCGCGCCAGAGCCGCAGTTCGATGATCGAGACGATGGCGGAGCCGTACATCCGCACCGCCCGCGCCAAGGGCCTGCCGCGCCGCACCGTCGTCGTCAAGCACGGGCTGCGGGCGGGCATGACGCCGATCCTCACCCTGTTCGGCATGGACCTGGGCGGGCTGCTGGCGGGCGCGGTCATCACCGAGTCCATCTTCGGGCTGCCGGGCATCGGGCGGCTCTTCTACGGTGCACTGTCCACCGGGGACCAGCCGGTCATCCTCGGCGTCACGCTGCTGGCCGCCGCCTTCATCGTCGTCGCCAACCTGGCCGTCGACCTGCTGTACGCCGTCGTCGACCCGCGAGTGAGGTACTGATGGCCGCCGAAGCACCCCTGTTGTCCGTCAAGGACCTCACGGTCACCTTCCCCACCAAGCGCGGACCCGTACGGGCTGTGGACTCGCTGGACTTCACGGTGCGCCGGGGGCAGACCCTCGGCATCGTCGGCGAGTCCGGCTCCGGCAAGTCCGTCACCTCCCTGGCCGTGATGGGCCTGCACACCGGCGCGAACGTCAGCGGGTCGATCACCCTCGACGGCCGGGAGCTGACCGGGCTGCCCGAGCGCGAGCTGAACCGGCTGCGCGGCCGCCGCATGGCGATGATCTTCCAGGACCCGCTCTCCAGCCTTCACCCGTACTACACCGTCGGCGAGCAGATAGCCGAACACCACCGCGTCCACTTCGGGTCCGGCCGCGCGGCGGCGCGCAGACGGGCCGTCGAGATGCTCGGCGAGGTCGGCATCCCCGAGCCCGCGCGCCGGGCGGGCGAGTATCCGCACCGGTTCTCGGGCGGGATGCGCCAGCGCGTGATGATCGCCATGGCGCTCGCCTGCGAGCCCGAGCTCCTCATCGCCGACGAGCCGACCACCGCCCTGGACGTCACCGTCCAGGCGCAGATCCTGGAGCTGATCGCCCGGCTCCAGGAGGAGCGCGGACTCGCCGTCGTCATGATCACGCACGATCTGGGCGTCGTCGCCCGCGTCGCCCGGGACGTCCTGGTGATGTACGGCGGCCGGGCAGCCGAACAGGCACCGGTGGACGCCCTGTTCGCCGACCCGGCCCACCCCTACACCCGGGGCCTGCTCGACTCCCTGCCCCGCCTCGACGACACCGACGACGCGCCCCTGCGGGCCATCCCCGGCAGCCCGCCCTCACTGCTGGCCCCCTCCCCCGGGTGCGCCTTCGCGCCGCGCTGCCCCCGGGCGGCAGCCGCCTCGCCGGCCGAGCGCGCGCGCTGCGAGGGGACCAGGCCCGAGCTCCTCCCGTCGCACGGGCACCTCGTCGCCTGCCACCTCTCCCTGCACACCGCTGCCCATGCCCGCGGAGGCACCCGATGACCGCGATTGCCGAGCCCCTGCTGTCCGTCCGGGACGTGACCATGACGTTCCCGGGCAGACGGGGCCGCTCGGCTCCCGTACGGGCCGTCGACGGCGTCAGCTTCGACGTGGCGCCGGGCGAGACCCTGGGCCTGGTCGGGGAATCCGGATGCGGCAAGTCCACCACGGGCCGCATGATCGTACGGCTCCTGGAGCCGACCACCGGGTCGGTCCTCTACGACGGCCGCGACATCAGCCGTCTGGGCCGGCGCGCGCTCAAGCCGCTGCGCCGGGAGCTGCAGATGGTCTTCCAGGACCCGCACTCCTCCCTCAACCCGCGCCAGACCGTGGCCCGGATCATCGCCGACCCCTTGCTGGCACAGGGCGGTTCCGCGGCCGGGGCGCGCAGGCGGGCCGCGGAGCTGATGGAGCTGGTCGGGCTCATCCCCGAGCACCTCGACCGCTATCCGCACGAGTTCTCCGGCGGTCAGGCGCAGCGCATCGGCATCGCCCGCTCGCTGGCCACCGGGCCCCGGCTGATCGTCGCCGACGAGCCCGTCTCGGCCCTCGACGTCTCCGTGCAGGCCCAGATCGTCAACCTCATGGAACGGCTGCAGCGGGAGCTCGGCCTCGCCTATCTCTTCATCGCCCACGACCTGTCGGTGGTCAAGCGGGTGTGCGACCGGGTCGCCGTGATGTACCTGGGGCGGATCGTCGAGACCGGCGACAAGGAGCGGGTGTACGCGGCCCCCGCGCATCCCTACACCCGGGCGCTGCTCTCGGCCGTGCCGCTGCCGGACCCGGCCGCCGAGCGCACTCGTGAGCGGATCGTGCTCCTCGGGGACCCGCCGAGCCCGGCGGCGCCCCCGCCCGGCTGCACCTTTCACCCGCGCTGCCCCAAGGCCCAGGAGGTCTGCCGGAGCGAGGCACCGCTGCTGCGGATCGCGGCGCCGGGTGAGACGCGGGAGGTGGCCTGCCACTTCCCCGAGACGACAACTGCCGGAGTTTGAGCCTCCACTTGGAGCTCCGGCAGCACTGAAATCCCCTGAGGGGTTGTCAGTAACATTTCACATTACTACGTTACACATCACATGGCGGCGCATCGGCCTCTCAGGTGCCGCCCGGCGCAGGGCAGTTGATGCCTCATGCGCACCCCCCACTCGCACCTCCCACCCAGGAGTCACCGGTGTTCCAGTCCAGAACTCTGCGCAGATCCGTGCTCACCGCTGCGATAACCGTGACGCTCTGCGCCACGGCCTGGCAGCCCGGCTCCGCGGCTGCCTCCCCCTCCCCCACCGCCCCGGCGACGGCGGCACCGCGCCAGGTCGCCCAGGAGCCGAACCCCTTCGACGAGGTCCAGCGCCTCGCCAACGCCCCGCGGCCCGCCATCCAGTCCCCCTCCACGCCCGGCGGGCTGTCGGACGGGCGCGTCCCCGGCGCCCGTACGCCCGAACCGAAGCCCACGGCCCTCACCCCCCGTGCCACGCTCGGCGGCGTCGCCGTTCCCTGCACGCTCGACGGCGTCAAGGGCCTCAGCCCGGAGCGGTTCGCCGACTTCCTCGCCGATCCGGCCGTCACCGCCGACGGCTGTCTGCGCGGTCTCATCTGGACCTGGGACCAGCGCCTGGTCCCGGTCATGTCGAAGGCGCACGTCCAGGCCGTCTCCCGGCGGATCGAACAGCTCGCCTCCGCGCACGACGGCAAGAACGGCAGCCACCTGCTGGAGATGTTCACCTACCTCCACGCCGTGGCCTACCACGACTTCTCGCACGACGAGATCGACATCACCGACGCCCCGACGGTGGATGCCATGCGCCGCGCGACCGGCGCGTTCGGCGGGGCCGCTCGCACCTTCGACGTCACCCGCACCAACGCCGAGACCCTGCGTGAGGCCCTGTACGCGGCCAGCTCACCGGGCCTGCGCCAGCACCAGCTGCCGCTGATCAAGCGCGTTCTGGCGACCATGGACGCCGCCCACCCGGCGACCGCCAAGGACGCCTCCTGGGCCGGCGCCGCGCTCGCCGCGCTCTCCCTCAACTACCTCGGCGTCTACACCGGCAACCACGACACCGCCTTCCACGCCGCCGTCGCCGCCGACTCCTCCTACCGCGCGGCCTTCAAGGCCTTCGCCGGTTACACCCACCTCAAGGGCACGGCCAACGCCTGGGTGGTGCGCGACGCCGTCAGTGAGTACGGCCGGATGGGCCAGATCGACGCGCTCAGGAGCGAGATCACCGCCGCCCTCGGCGGCCTGCTGACCACCACCGCAGGCAACTTCGGCGAGGGCAGCGAGCCCTGGGCCAAGGTCGTCACCTGGCTGAACGAGTTCGGCGCCTGCAAGCAGTACGGGGTGTGCAAGGCGGACATCGAGCGCCGTCTCTTCCCCAGCACCTACGCGTACGACAACGGCGGCATCAAGGTCCGCACGGCCCTGCCCCGGGCCACCGTCGACCGGCTCTACTACGCGAGCAAACAGGTCAAGGCGCAGTTCCACCGGGTGCTGGGCACCGAGCAGCCGCTGGCGGGCGACACCAACACCACGCTGAACATCGTGCTGTACGCCTCCCGCTCCGACTACGAGATCTACCACCCGCTGCTGACCGGCATGGGCACCAACAACGGCGGCATCTACATCGAGAACGGCGCCACCTTCTACACCTACGAGCGCCGGGTACCCCAGGACTCCACGCTCACGCTGGAGGAGCTGTTCCGCCACGAGTACACGCACTACCTCAACGGCCGGTGGGCCGTGCCCGGTCTCTTCGGTGAGGGCCCGTGGTACCAGGGCGACCGCACCACCGCCATGGACGAGGGCACGGCGGAGTTCTTCGACGGCGCCACCCGCGACGACGGCATCAAGGTCCGCAAGTCCCTGGTCCAGAGCATCATCAACGACACGGCGGGCGGCACCAAGCCCCGCATGAACGTCAACCAGTTGCTGCACGCGGAGTACGACCGGGACGGCTTCCGCTTCTACTCGTACGCCGGAACGTTCTTCGAGTACCTGTGGTCCGAGCGCCCGTCGCTGCTCAAGGAGATGTACGGCTACCTCCGGGCCAATGACGTCACGGGCTTCGACGCCTGGCGGAGCCGCCTCGGCCGGGACACCGGCCTGCAGCGCGCGTACGACACCTTCCTGGACCAGCAGATCGCCAAGGTCAAGGACCTGTACGTGCCCGCGACCACCTTCACGCCCGTCGGCGGGCTGGACGCCGGGCACCCCGCCACGATCCGCGCGTCCTTCAACGCCACGACCGGCATGAAGCCCGACTGCCGCTCCAACGAGGCACCGGGGCGCCCCCGGTTCACGTGCACGGGCCGCATCACCGCCAACCTGAGCAGCCCGGGCAACGCCGACCTGGTCTTCAAGGACATGTCCGAGACGGTCGACTACTTCATCCTCGACCGCACGAAGAAGGGCACCAACAACTTCGCCGACATGAACTGCTCCTTCGGCAAGGTCGACATCTGGTCCGGCCGCCCCGCCGGCTCGGCGGACTTCACCTGCGAGGGCCCGCTGAGGGGCTGACACCACCGGGTCACGCTCGCGGCCACCCGCTCCCGCGTCACCAGCTCGGCGGCCTGCTCGAAGTGGGCCGGCGTGGGCAGCACCTGGTTCAGCT
>NZ_JBEZYL010000028.1:0-50049 GCF_040638465.1 Streptomyces sp. NPDC026206 | reverse complement strand
GCCCGGTTACATTTCGAACCCGGAAGCTAAGCCTTTCAGCGCCGATGGTACTGCAGGGGGGACCCTGTGGGAGAGTAGGACGCCGCCGAACAATTATTCAAAAAAGCTCTGATGTATGGACCTCGGTTCATACATCAGAGCTTTTTTGTTTTCACGATGAACTGTGCGGCGTCATGCCGCGTTAACGTCGCCTGGGCATCATCCGCGCATGGGGACAGCGGAGTTGCTCAAGACGGCAGGAGTGGGAGCATGCGACGAAGTCATCGTGCCCAGGTTGTGGCTGCCCGAGACGGAGCGGGCCGCCGACGAGTGCCTTGCGCTGCCCGTCGGCGCGGGGATGTCGGCGCGTGAGCTGCACCGGCTGGTGTCGGTGTGCAATGCGCTCGGAGGGTTGTTGCCCGCGGCCGCCGCCTGACCGTCAAAAGGACCTACGAGCATCGGGTATGCTTTATCTCGTTGCCGGCCCCAATAGCTCAGTCGGCAGAGCGTCTCCATGGTAAGGAGAAGGTCAACGGTTCGATTCCGTTTTGGGGCTCCATCGAGAAAGGCCCCCGCCATTCGGCGGGGGCCTTTCTCGTTTCCTCAGACGTCCTGATGCTCCGGTACCCGCATGGCGAGAATGGCCATGTCGTCGGACGCGGGCTCCGCGGCGAAACGTTCGACCGCGCGGAGGACGCGTGCGGCGACCGCCCCCGCGGTAAGGCCCGTGCACGTCGCCAGTACATCCGTCAGGCCGTCGTCGCCGAGCATGCGCGCGCCCTCACGGCGTTCGGTGACGCCGTCGGTGACGCACAGGAGCACATCACCCGGGTCCAGCGTGACGGTCTGTTCGAAGAGTTCCAGGTCGTCCATGACGCCCAGCAGCGGCTGCGGATCCGCCGCGGCCTCGACGCTGCCGTCCTGCCGTAGGCGCAGCGGCAGGGGGTGACCGGCGCAGACGACCTTCAGCAGCGCGCTGCCGTCCGGCTGCGGCCACAACTCCCCGTAGAGAAGGGTGAGGAAGCGGCTGCGGGCGCCCTCGTCCAGGATGGCCGCGTTGAGCCGTTCGAGCACCGCGGGACCGCCGAAGCCCTCACGGGCGAGCAGCCGCAGGGCGTGCCGGGCCAGGCCGGTGACGGCCGCCGCTTCCGGGCCCGTACCGCAGACGTCGCCGATGGCGAAACCGTAGGCGCCGTCGCGGATGGGGAAGAGGTCGTAGAAGTCGCCGCCGACCTCGTTGCCTTCCCCGGCGGCGCGGTAGATGACCTCGACCTCCACGCCGGGGACCTCCGGCAGCTCCGGCGGGAGCAGGCTGCGCTGGAGGCTCTGGCTGATGGCGGTGCGCTCGCTGTAGAGGCGGGCGTTGTCCAGGGCCAGGGCGGCACGGCGGGAGAGGTCCTCGGCGAGTTCGAGGATCTCCTGGCGGAAGTGGTCGTCGGTGGGCTTGCCGAGGGTGAGCATGCCGATGACGCGGTTGCGGGCCACCAGCGGCAGGACGACCGTCTCGCCGCCCACGGCCGCCGCCGTGGCCAGCGAGGTGCCGGGGCCGGGAATGCGGCCGGTGGCGTCGGCGAGGCCGAGGCTGCGCAGCGAGGTGCGCAGTGCCGAGGAGTGGGCGGCTTCGGCCGGGGCGGCCCAGACGCGGGCGCCGGGGGTGGGGACCGGCTCGGGCGGGGGGACCTTGGACAGGAGGGCCTTGAGGCCGTCGATGCGGTCCTCGTCCTCGTGCAGGACGTAGGAGAGCTCCGGCTCCGAGCTCTGGTCGGCGATGGTGTAGACGGCGCACCAGGTGGCCAGGGTCGGGACGGTCATCTGCGCCATGAGGGCCAGGGTCTGGTCGCGGTCCAGGGTGCCGGCGAGCAGGTCGGAGGCCTCGACGAGGAAGGAGAGCGACCCGCGGCGCAGCCGTTCCAGCTCGCCGAGGCGGGCGGACTCGACGGCGAGGGCGATGCGGTCGGCGGCGAACTGCAGGCGCAGGGCCTCTTCGTTGCCGTAGCGGCGCGGTGATTCGGCGGCGACGCCCAGCGAGCCGGTGAGGCGGCCCTCGACCTTGAGCGGCACGGTGACGACCGAGCGCATACCGGTGTCGGCGAGGAGCGGCACGGCGCCCGGAACGGCGCTGAGGTCGTCGTGGACGGCCGGCATCCGGGCGGAGCCGTAGCGGCCCGTGCCGGCTTCCACGGGGACGCGGGCGAAGCGCTGGCGGGCGGACGGCAGGCCTGTGGAGGCGCGTACCTCCAGTTCCGTCTCGTCGTCGGTGGCGAGCAGGAGGTAGGCGGAGTCGCCGTCGAGCATGTCGCGGGCCCGCTCGACGGTGCGCTGGAGGAGTCCGTCGAGGTCGTCGGGGGCGGGGGAGCCGATGAAGACCTCGAAGGGGTCGCTCGAGGAGCCGCGCTCGGCGGCGGCCGCGTCGGGTGCCGGGGCGCGCTGGGGGCTCTGCAGGACGGCGCGCTCGTCGTCCCGTACGAGCAGGCAGACCGTCGAGGGCACTCCGGTGTTGTCGCGGACGCGCAGGTGGGAGGCGTAGACGGGGATGATCCGGCCGTTGGCGGCCCTTATGCCGTAGGAGCCCTCCCAGCGGGAGAGGCGCAGGGCCTCGGCGATGCCGGTGGAGGTGCCGGGGGTGTGCGGCCAGGCCGCGAGGTCCGTCAGCGGCTTGCCCATGATCTGGTCGGCGGGGAAGCCGAAGAGTTCGTGGGCGTCCTCGTTCCAGGCGCTGATGCCGCCGGTGCGGTCGATCTGGATGACCGCTACGCGGACGCGGGCGTCGGCCAGCGGCAGGGCCTCGGCGGGCAGGGCCGGGCCGGCGGAGCGGGTGCCTGCGGGGCGGTCGGGCAGGTCCAGGCGGAACCAGACCGTCTTGCGGGTGGCGCTGTACTCGACGCCCCAGCGGCCGGCCAGGGCGGCGCACAGCAGCAGTCCTCGGCCGCCTTCCCGGTCGACGCCGCCGAAGTGGCGGGAGGGGCTCTGCACGGGGAGCTCGCGCTCGGGGTAGCGGTCGGCGACCTCGACGCGTACGCCGCTGTTCATGCGTACGCACAGGACGTCGGCGGCGGTGCCGGCGTGGACGACGGCGTTGGTGACGAGTTCGCTGGTCAGGACGACGGCGTCGTCGATGACGTCGGGGAAGCCCCAGCCCTGGAGGGTGTCCCGGACGAAGGCCCGGGCGGCGGCGACCGAGCGTCCGACCGGCTCGAAGGTGGCGGCAGCCCGCGCGGTGATCACAGGTCTCCTCGTGTACGTCTCGGCGATCTGCTCACACATGTGCAGCGCCCCTCCATTGCCTGGCCGGTTGCCAGGTTACTTACCTCCGCCGTGTGTGCGGATCCCGGTGCACAGGGATTCCACCTTGGGGGTGCCGGTGGACCGTGTGCGATGCTGCCGACTGTTATGGCCTGGTTGGGCCAGGGTGAAACACTGGGAAAGCTTGAAGCGGAAGCCCGACGAGGAATGATCGACCCAGCGGGAGGGACACGGTGGAGTCTGGCGCAGCGGCGCGGGGCGTGAGCACGCGCGCGAAGGGCGGACGGTCCCGGGCCAACGGGACGACCGAGGTGGATACGGCTGCCCTGAACCGGCTGCGGTCGGCTTTGGAGGCGATGCGGGACGGGAACCTGCGCAAGCGGCTGACGGTCTCCGGCGACGGTGTGATGGCCGAGATCGCCGCCGTCTTCAACGAGGTGGCGGACCGCAATCTGCAGCTCACGGGCGAGCTGGCGCGGGTGCGCCGGGTGGTCGGTCGTGAGGGCAAGCTCGCGGAGCGGCTGGAGGTCGGCGCCTGCGAGGGGGCCTGGGCGGCGGCGATCGACGCGTCGAACGCCCTGGTCGACGATCTGGTGCGGCCGGTGTCCGAGGTGGGCCGGGTGCTGTCGGCGGTCGCCGAGGGCGATCTGGAGCAGCGGATGGATCTGCGCTCCCAGGGGGCCGACGGGTCGGCGCACCCGTTGCGCGGTGAGTTCCTCAAGGTCGGGCGTACGGTCAACGGGCTCGTGGACCAGCTGTCGGCGTTCACCGACGAGGTGACGCGGGTGGCGAGCGAGGTGGGTACCGAGGGCAAGCTGGGCGGCCAGGCCCGGGTGCGCGGAATGTCCGGTTCGTGGAAGGACCTCACCGACTCCGTCAACACGATGGCGTCCCGGCTCACCGCTCAAGTGCGTGACATCGCGCTGGTGACGACGGCGGTCGCCAAGGGCGATCTCTCCCGGAAGGTCACCGTCCATGTGGCCGGGGAGATGCTGGAGCTGAAGAACACCGTCAATACGATGGTGGATCAGCTGTCCTCCTTCGCTTCCGAGGTCACGCGCGTGGCCCGTGAGGTGGGTACCGAGGGTGAGCTGGGTGGTCAGGCGCAGGTGCCGGGTGTGGCGGGGGTCTGGAAGGACCTCACCGATTCGGTCAACCTGATGGCGGGCAATCTCACGGCCCAGGTGCGTGGGATCGCGCAGGTCACGACGGCTGTCGCGAACGGCGACCTGTCGCAGAAGGTCACGGTGAGCGCGCGGGGCGAGGTGGCGCAGCTGGCCGAGACGGTCAACCAGATGACCGAGACGCTGCGTACGTTCGCGGACGAGGTCACGCGGGTCGCCAGTGAGGTCGGCGCCGAGGGGCGGCTGAGCGGTCAGGCGCAGGTGCCGGGTGCGGCGGGTACGTGGAAGGACCTCACCGATTCGGTGAATACGGCCTTCCGGAACCTGACGGGCCAGGTGCGGGACATCGCGCTGGTGACCACGGCGGTCGCCAACGGTGATCTGGGCCTGAAGGTCACGGTCGACGCGGCCGGGGAGATGCTGGAGCTGAAGAACACCGTCAACGGGATGGTGGACCAGCTGCAGTTCTTCGGTGCCGAGGTCACGCGGGTCGCGCGGGAGATCGGAGTCGAGGGTGAACTCGGCGGTCAGGCGCAGGTGCCGGGGGCGGCGGGTACGTGGAAGGACCTCACCGATTCGGTGAATACGGCCTTCCGGAACCTGACCGGCCAGGTGCGCAACATCGCGCAGGTGACCACGGCCGTCGCCAACGGCGACCTCTCGCAGAAGGTCACCGTCGATGTGTCCGGTGAGATGCTGCAGTTGAAGAACACCGTGAACACGATGGTGGACCAGCTCTCGTCCTTCGCCGACCAGGTCACGCGGATGGCCCGGGACGTCGGTACGGAAGGACGGCTCGGCGGCCAGGCCCGGGTGGACGGCGTCAGCGGCACCTGGAAGGAGCTGACCGACTCCGTCAACTTCATGGCGGGCAACCTCACTTCGCAGGTGCGGCAGATCGCCCAGGTGACCACGGCGGTGGCGCGTGGCGACCTTTCGCAGAAGATCGATGTGGATGCCCGGGGCGAGATCCTGGAGCTGAAGAACACCATCAACACGATGGTCGACCAGCTGTCCGCCTTCGCCGAGCAGGTGACCCGCGTCGCCCGGGAGGTGGGTACGGACGGCCGGCTCGGCGGTCAGGCGCAGGTGCCGGGTGTGGCGGGTGTGTGGCGTGATCTCACCGACTCGGTCAACGGCATGGCCGGCAACCTGACCACGCAGGTCCGTAACATCGCGCAGGTCGCCACGGCGGTGGCGCGCGGTGATCTGTCGCAGAAGATCGATGTGGATGCCCGGGGCGAGATCCTGGAGCTGAAGAACACCCTCAACACGATGGTGGACCAGCTCTCCTCCTTCGCCGACCAGGTCACGCGGGTGGCCCGCGAGGTGGGTACCGAGGGCATTCTGGGCGGTCAGGCGGAGGTGCAGGGTGTCTCGGGCACCTGGAAGGACCTCACGCAGTCGGTCAACTTCATGGCCAACAACCTGACCTCGCAGGTGCGCAACATCGCCGAGGTGACCACGGCGGTTGCCAAGGGCGACCTCTCCAAGAAGATCACCGTCGATGCCAAGGGCGAGATCCTCGAGCTGGTCACCACAGTGAACACGATGGTGGACCAGCTGTCGGACTTCGCCGAGCAGGTCACGCGGGTGGCCCGTGAGGTGGGTACCGAGGGTCAGCTGGGTGGTCAGGCGCGGGTGCGGGACGTCACCGGCATCTGGAAGGACCTCAGCGACAACGTCAACCTGATGGCGAACAACCTGACCAGCCAGGTCCGTAACATCTCGCAGGTGGCGACGGCGGTCGCCAACGGCGATCTGACCAAGAAGGTCACCGTCGAGGCGCGCGGTGAGGTCGCGCAGCTGGCCGACACCGTCAACATCATGGTGACGACGCTGTCGTCGTTCGCGGACGAGGTCACGCGGGTGGCCCGTGAGGTGGGTACCGACGGCATCCTCGGCGGCCAGGCGCGGGTGCCGGGTGTCAGCGGTACGTGGAAGGACCTCACCGAGTCGGTGAACTCGATGGCGTCCAACCTCACCGGGCAGGTGCGCAACATTGCGATGGTGACCACCGCCATCGCGCAGGGCGATCTGACCAAGAAGATCGACATCGACGCGCGCGGTGAGATCCTCCAGCTGAAGACGACCATCAACACGATGGTGGACCAGCTGTCGTCCTTCGCCGACCAGGTGACCCGGGTGGCCCGCGAGGTGGGCACCGAGGGCCAGCTCGGGGGGCAGGCGCGGGTGCGCGACGTGGACGGCACATGGCGGGATCTGACCGAGTCCGTCAACGAGATGGCGGGCAACCTGACCCGGCAGGTGCGGGCCATCGCGGAGGTGGCCACCGCGGTGACCCGCGGCGACCTCAACCTCAAGATCGATGTCGATGCGGCGGGCGAGATCCTGGAGCTCCAGGACAACATCAACACGATGATCGCCAACCTCCGTGAGACCACCCTGGCCAACAAGGAGCAGGACTGGCTCAAGGGCAACCTCGCCCGGATCTCCGGCCTGATGCAGGGCCGTCGCGATCTGGAGGACGTCGCGGGGCTCATCATGAGCGAGCTGACGCCCGTGGTCTCCGCCCAGCACGGCGCCTTCTTCCTGGCGATGCAGACGGGCCCGCAGGAGGCGGAGCTCGACGACGAGGCGTACGAGCTGCTGATGCTCGGCTCCTACGGCTACTCGATGGGCTCGATGCCCACGTCCTTCCGGCCGGGCGAGTCGCTCATCGGCACGGCGGCGAAGGAGAAGCGCACCATCCTGGTGGAGAACGTGCCGCCGGGCTATCTGAAGATCGCCTCCGGGCTGGGCGAGGCGCCGCCCGCCCACGTCATCGTGCTGCCGGTGCTCTTCGAGGGCCAGATCCTCGGTGTGATCGAGCTGGCCTCCTTCCAGCCGTTCGCGCAGATCCAGAAGGACTTCCTCAGCCAGATCGCCGAGATGATCGGCACCAGCGTCAACACCATCAGTGTCAACACCAAGACGGAGAAGCTGCTCAAGCAGTCGCAGGAGCTGACCGAGCAGCTGCGCGAGCGCTCGGCGGAGCTGGAGAACCGGCAGAAGGCGCTGGAGATCTCCAACGCCGAGCTGGAGGAGAAGTCCGACCGGCTGGCCCGGCAGAACCGCGACATCGAGGTCAAGAACACCGAGATCGAAGAGGCCCGGCAGGTGCTCGAGGAGCGGGCCGAGCAGCTCGCGGTCTCGATGCGCTACAAGTCCGAGTTCCTGGCCAACATGTCGCACGAGCTGCGCACCCCGCTCAACTCGCTGCTGATCCTGGCCAAGCTGCTCGCCGACAACGCGGAGGGCAATCTCTCCCCGAAGCAGGTGGAGTTCGCCGAGACCATCCACGGCGCAGGCTCGGACCTGCTGCAGTTGATCAACGACATCCTGGACCTGTCGAAGGTCGAGGCGGGCAAGATGGACGTCAGCCCGACGCGGATCGCGCTGGTCCAGCTCGTCGACTACGTGGAAGCCACCTTCCGGCCGCTGACGGCGGAGAAGGGCCTGGACTTCTCGGTGCGGGTCTCGCCGGAGCTGCCTGCCACGCTGCACACCGACGAGCAGCGGCTGCTGCAGGTGCTGCGCAACCTGCTCTCGAACGCGGTGAAGTTCACGGACACGGGTGCGGTCGAGCTCGTCATCCGGCCGGCCGGCCCGGATGTGCCGGACAGCATCCGCGAGCAGTTGCTGGAGGCGGGCTCGCTGCGCGACGCCGACGCCGAGATGATCGCCTTCTCCGTCACGGACACCGGCATCGGCATCGCGCAGAGCAAGATGCGGGTCATCTTCGAGGCGTTCAAGCAGGCGGACGGCACGACCAGCCGCAAGTACGGCGGTACGGGCCTGGGGCTGTCCATCAGCCGGGAGATCGCCCGGCTGCTGGGCGGTGAGATCCACGCCGCCAGCGAGCCGGGCCGGGGTTCGACCTTCACGCTCTACCTGCCGCTCAGCCCGGGCGAGCTGCCGCCGCACGGCTATCCGCAGCTGGAGGGGGACGGCACTGCCGACCGCACCCCGCTGCGGGCGTCCGGCGACGGGCGGACGGAGGGCGACGTCTCGCCCGCGCGCCAGGCCGCCGGGCTCTTCCTGCGCCGCCGCCGGGCCGCCCAGGCGGCCGGGCAGATGGCTGCTCTGGCCCAGGCCGGGCATGGGGAGTCGGCGGTGGCCGGCGCGCGGGGGCGCGGGGGCGATGCCGGGCAGCCGGAGCCGTGGCTGAGCGATGCGCACCGGCATGCGGGGGAGGCGGCGCACAGCGGCTTCAAGGGCAACTTCCAGGGCGAGAAGGTGCTGATCGTCGACGACGACATCCGCAACGTCTTCGCCCTCACCAGCGTGCTGGAGCAGCACGGCCTGTCGGTGCTCTACGCGGAGAACGGGCGCGAGGGGATCGAGGTGCTGGAGCAGCACGACGACGTCGTGGTGGTCCTGATGGACATCATGATGCCGGAGATGGACGGTTACGCCACGACGGCGGCGATCCGCAGGATGCCGCAGTTCGCGGGGCTGCCCATCATCGCGCTGACGGCGAAGGCGATGAAGGGCGACCGGGAGAAGAGCATCGACGCCGGAGCATCCGACTATGTCACCAAACCAGTCGATACAGATCATCTTCTGACGGTGATGGAGCAGTGGATGCGCGCAGAGTGACGGAATCTCGTTCACTATTTGACGGTCTGCTGACTGAGTGTGGCCGAGGACGTGTGGGAGCGCGGTATTCGGGGAACCTTCTGGTCCCCCACCGCGTTTCTGCTACGTGCACAGTGACATCGCGGTGACAGGGTGTGGCGACAGGCGGGGTGCGGCTACCATGACCGGCACAAGGACGGGCGGCGCATGGGAGTCGTCCCCTGGGGCGGCGCCCGGTGCACTGCCGGGGCGAGGAGGACGGGCCATGGTGCAGAAGGCCAAGATCCTCCTGGTCGATGACCGGCCGGAAAATCTGCTGGCGCTCGAGGCGATCCTCTCGGCGCTCGATCAGACACTGGTACGGGCATCGTCAGGGGAGGAAGCGCTCAAGGCGCTGCTGACGGACGACTTCGCGGTGATCCTGCTGGACGTTCAGATGCCCGGCATGGACGGCTTCGAGACCGCCGCGCACATCAAGAGGCGGGAGCGGACCCGGGACATCCCGATCATCTTCCTCACCGCCATCAACCACGGTCCGCACCACACCTTCCGCGGCTACGCGGCGGGCGCGGTCGACTACATCTCCAAGCCCTTCGACCCCTGGGTGCTGCGCGCCAAGGTCTCGGTCTTCGTCGAGCTGTACATGAAGAACTGCCAGCTGCGCGAGCAGGCGGCCCTGTTGCGGCTGCAGCTGGAGAGCGGCGGCCAGTCCGGCCGGAGCGGGGTGGTCGAGCCGCAGGAGCCCGCCGGGCTGCTCGCCGAGCTCTCCGCGCGGCTCGCGGCCGTCGAGGAGCAGGCCGAGGCGCTCTCCAAGCAGCTCGACGAGTCCGCCGACGCCGCGGCGGTCGCCACCGCCGCCCATCTGGAGCGCAAGCTCACCGGTCTGCGGCGCGCGCTGGACGCGCTGGAGCCGGGCGCGGGCAGTGGCGCGAGCCCGCTTCCCTCCCCGGGCTGACCGCTCTTGACGCCGCGTCACCGGCTTCACCACGGCACCGCGACACGAATGGGTGAACGCCTGGCCGCAGGTGTACCGCACGTCCGACAACGGTAATCTCGGCACCATGGCCTCACGTACGTCCGGCAAGGGTTCCCAGAGCACGGCGGGCAACTCCCAGCAGCGCGCCGGACGCCCGGGGGGCGCCGCCAGGAAAGCCCCCGCCAAGGCGCCCGCCAAGAAGCCGTCCCCCAAGCCCGCGGGCCGCGCGCCCGCGCGCAAGGCGCCCGCCAGGAAGGCCCCGGCCAAGGCGGCACCCAAGCGCGCACCCGGCGGGGCCCGCCGCGTCGGCCGCGGCCTGGCGCACGGCGCCGGCAGCCTCTTCCGCGGCGTCGGGCGCGGCGCGAAGGGCCTGGACCCGGCGCACCGCAAGGACGGCCTCGCCCTGCTGCTCCTCGGCCTGGCCCTCGTCGTCGCCGCCGGCACCTGGTCGAACCTCGACGGTCCCGTGGGCGACCTCATCCGGATGCTCGTCACCGGCTCCTTCGGCCGCCTCGACCTGGTCGTACCGATACTTCTCGCCGTCATCGCGGTCCGCCTGTTCCGCCACCCCGAGCGGCCGGAGGCCAACGGACGGATCGTCATCGGCCTGTCGGCGCTGGTCATCGGGGTCCTCGGGCAGGTCCACGTGGCCTGCGGTTCGCCCGGCCGCGGCGACGGCTCGCAGGCGCTGCAGGACGCCGGGGGGCTGATCGGCTGGGCGGCCTCCAAGCCCCTGCTCTTCACGGTCGGCGAGGTCCTGGCCGTACCGCTGCTGCTCCTGCTCACGATCTTCGGCCTTCTGGTGGTGACCGCGACCCCGGTCAACGCCATCCCCCGGCGGCTGCGGCAGCTGGGGATCCGGCTCGGCGTCATCGAGCCGCACCCCGACGAGTACGGGCCGGAGGACGCCGAGGGCTACGCCGGGTACGGCGAGGAGTGGCGTGCGGGCCCGGCCGCCCGGCGGCCGCGCCGGAGCGCCGCCGCCGGGGACCCCGGCCGCGCCGAGGAGGAGGCGCTGGACAGGCGCCGCGCACCCCGGCGCAAGCCCGTGGAACCCCCGGCGGGCCGGGAGCCGGACGCGGTGGACCTCGCCGCGGCCGCCGCGGCCTCCCTCGACGGCGCCGTCCTGCACGGCATTCCGCCCACCCCGCTCGTCGCCGACCTCAGCAGCGGTGTGACGACGGAGAACGGCCGGGCGGGCGGCGCCGTGCCCACCGCCCGCGCCGGGCGCAAGGCCGCGGCCGCGGAGGAGGGCGCCGGCCGCGGTGCCGGTGTGGTGCCGGACCTGACCAGACCCGCCCCCGAACCGGCCGGGGCCCTCCCCGCGCGGGCGGAGCAGCTGCAGCTCGCGGGGGACATCACCTACTCGCTGCCCTCGCTGGACCTGCTGGAGCGCGGTGGTCCGGGCAAGACCCGCAGCGCCGCGAACGATGCCATAGTGGCCTCGCTGACCAACGTCTTCGCCGAATTCAAGGTCGACGCCGCCGTCACCGGCTTCACCCGCGGCCCGACGGTCACCCGGTACGAGATCGAGCTGGGTCCGGCCGTCAAGGTCGAGCGGATCACCGCGCTCACCAAGAACATCGCCTATGCCGTCGCCAGCCCGGACGTCCGCATCATCAGCCCCATCCCGGGCAAGTCCGCCGTCGGCATCGAGATCCCCAACAGCGACCGCGAGATGGTCAACCTCGGTGACGTGCTGCGGCTGGCGGACGCCGCCGGAGACGATCACCCCATGCTCGTCGCGCTCGGCAAGAACGTCGAGGGCGGCTACGAGATGGCCAACCTCGCGAAGATGCCGCACGTCCTGGTGGCCGGCGCCACCGGCTCCGGAAAGTCGTCCTGCATCAACTGCCTGATCACTTCGATCATGGTCCGGGCCACGCCCGAGGACGTGCGGATGGTGCTGGTCGACCCCAAGCGCGTCGAGCTGACCGCCTACGAGGGCATCCCGCACCTGATCACACCGATCATCACCAACCCCAAGCGGGCCGCCGAGGCCCTGCAGTGGGTGGTGCGCGAGATGGACCTGCGCTACGACGACCTGGCCGCCTACGGCTTCCGGCACATCGACGACTTCAACGCCGCCGTGCGCGCCGGGAAGGTCAAGCCGCCGGAGGGCAGCGGGCGGGAGCTGTCGCCGTACCCGTACCTGCTGGTCATCGTGGACGAGCTCGCCGACCTGATGATGGTGGCGCCGCGTGACGTCGAGGACTCGATCGTCCGGATCACCCAGCTCGCCCGCGCCGCCGGCATCCACCTGGTGCTGGCCACCCAGCGGCCGTCCGTCGACGTCGTCACCGGCCTCATCAAGGCGAACGTCCCCTCCCGGCTCGCCTTCGCCACTTCCTCGCTCGCCGACAGCCGGGTCATCCTCGACCAGCCCGGTGCCGAGAAGCTCATCGGCAAGGGCGACGGCCTCTTCCTGCCGATGGGGGCCAACAAGCCCATCCGCATGCAGGGCGCATTCGTGACGGAGGCAGAGGTCGCGGCCGTCGTCAAGCACTGCAAGGACCAGATGGCACCGGTCTTCCGCGACGACGTCACGGTCGGCACGGCGAAGAAGAAGGAGATCGACGAGGAGATCGGGGACGATCTGGACCTGCTGTGCCAGGCGGCCGAGCTGGTCGTCTCCACCCAGTTCGGCTCGACCTCGATGCTGCAACGAAAATTGCGTGTGGGATTCGCCAAGGCGGGCAGGCTCATGGACCTGATGGAGTCGCGCGGCGTCGTGGGGCCCAGCGAGGGTTCCAAGGCCCGCGACGTGCTGGTCAAGCCCGACGAGCTGGACGGTGTCCTCGCGATCATCCGCGGGGAGGACCAGCCGTAGCAGCTGGAAAGATCCCTGACCGACCGTTTCTCTCGGGCCCGAGCAGAGTTGAGCGAGGGGGGAGGGGCGATGTGCCGCTGGCGTTACCACTGAGCATTCTGATGGCCTACAAAGTCCGGCTTCCCGCTTGCCCGACCGTTTCGCATCCCCCCTAGACTGAATCTCCAGCAGGTGGCTGCACGCTCGAAAGGCGCCCACGTGTCCATCGGCAACTCATCAGAGTCATCAGAGCCCGAGCCAGAGCCAGAGTCGGAGGATGACCGGCCCTCCGTCGGACGATCCCTTCAGCAGGCCCGAATCAACGCCGGACTGACCGTGGAAGAAGTCAGTTCGGCCACCCGCGTACGCATCCCGATCATCCACACGATCGAACAGGACGATTTCACCCGCTGCGGCGGACGCGTCTATGCCCGGGGGCACATCCGCACACTGGCGCTCGCCGTCGGCGTCGACCCGGCCCCGCTCGTCTCGCAGTACGACGCCGAGCACGGCGGACGGCCCGCACCTACTCCGGCTGCCCCGCTCTTCGACGCCGAGCGCATCCGGCCCGAGCCCCGGCGGCCCAACTGGACGGCCGCGATGGTCGCGGCGATCGTCGCCGTCGTCGGCTTCGTCGGTTTCACGCTCTTCAACGGCGGCGGGTCGCAGAGCGGGCCGGTCTCGGCCGATCCCGTCACCAGCAAGCCGTCCGCGGCGGCACCGGGCAAGGCCGGATCCGGAAAGGCGTCCTCCGACCCCAAGGCGGAGGCATCGGCCAGCGCCATCGCCGGCGTCCCGGCCAACAAGGTCACCGTCAAGCTCACCGCCGACAACGGCCAGACCTGGATGTCCGCCAAGGACCACAACGGCAAGCTGATGGAGGAGGGCGTGCTCAAGCAGGGCGCTTCCAAGACCTTCACCGACAGCAAGCGCATCGACCTGGTACTGGGCAACGCCGGGGCCGTACAACTGTTCGTGAACGGCAAAGAGGTCAAGAACCTGGGCGACGACGGCCAGGTCCAGCGCCTGACCTACACCAGGGGAGACCCTTCGGCGGGCTGACCAGCGCCGGAACCTCCAGAACACGGGCGCGCGAGCGGGTCCGGAGAGCCGCCGGGTGATCAGGCTCTCCGCACCTGCCGGCCACTCGGCAACGGATGCGGTGCCGGGACAAAGTAGGCTGAGCCCTATGCCCGAACGCCGTACCGTCGCTCTTGTCACACTTGGCTGCGCCCGTAACGAGGTGGACTCGGAGGAGCTGGCAGGCCGCTTGGCGGCGGATGGCTGGGACCTCGTCGAGGACGCCGCCGACGCCGATGTGGCCGTCGTCAACACCTGTGGTTTCGTCGAGGCCGCCAAGAAGGACTCCGTCGATGCCCTCCTCGAGGCCAACGACCTCAAGGACCAGGGCCGGACCCAGGCCGTCGTAGCCGTGGGCTGCATGGCCGAGAGATACGGCAAGGAGCTCGCCGAGGCGCTGCCCGAAGCCGACGGCGTCCTCGGCTTCGACGACTACGCCGACATCTCCGACCGGCTCCAGACCATTCTCTCCGGCGGCGTCCACGCCTCCCACACCCCGCGTGACCGGCGCAAGCTGCTGCCGATCAGCCCCGCCGAGCGTCAGCAGGCGTCCGACGTGGCCCTTCCGGGGCACGCCCAGGACACCCCGCCCGCTGACCTGCCGGAGGGCGTGGCGCCTGCTTCCGGGCCGCGGGCCCCGCTGCGCCGCAGGCTCGGGTCCAGCCCCGTCGCCTCCGTGAAGCTCGCCTCCGGCTGCGACCGGCGCTGCTCCTTCTGTGCCATTCCCTCGTTCCGGGGATCCTTCATCTCCCGCCGCCCCTCCGACGTGCTGGGCGAGACGCGCTGGCTGGCCGAGCAGGGCGTCAAGGAGGTCATGCTGGTCTCCGAGAACAACACCTCGTACGGCAAGGACCTCGGCGACATCCGCCTGCTGGAGACGCTGCTGCCCGAGCTGGCGGCCGTCCCGGGCCTGGAGCGGATCCGGGTCAGTTACCTGCAGCCGGCCGAGATGCGGCCCGGCCTGATCGACGTGCTGACCTCGACGGACAAGGTCGTGCCCTACTTCGACCTCTCCTTCCAGCACTCGGCGCCCGGCGTGCTGCGCGCGATGCGCCGCTTCGGCGACACCGACCGCTTCCTGGAGCTCCTGGACGCCATCCGCGCCAAGGCGCCGCAGGCGGGTGCCCGCTCCAACTTCATCGTCGGCTTCCCCGGCGAGACGGAGGAGGACGTCGCCGAGCTGGAGCGCTTCCTGACCGGGGCCCGCCTCGACGCCATCGGCGTCTTCGGCTACTCCGACGAGGACGGCACCGAGGCGGCCACGTACGAGAACAAGCTCGCCCCCGACGTCGTCGCCGAGCGGCTGGCCCGCGTCTCGCGGCTGGCCGAGGAGCTCACCGCGCAGCGCGCGGAGGAGCGCATCGGTGAGACGATCGACGTACTGGTCGACCGCGTCGACGACGAGGACGGCGTGATCGGCCGCGCGGCGCACCAGGCGCCCGAGACCGACGGCCAGGTGCGGCTCACCTGGTCCGATGGCGTGGAAGCGCCCGCACCCGGCCGTACGGTCGTGGCGAAGGTGGTGGCGAGCGAGGGTGTCGACCTCGTCGCCGAACCGCTCGGAATCGAGGGCGGGTGTACCGAGGAGGCGGGCAGATGAGCGGACTCCCGGCCTCCGCCGCAGGAGGTCCGGCTCCGGCGACGGGCGTGCGTCCGGCCCGGTTGTGGAACATCGCCAACATCCTCACCATGGTGCGACTGCTCCTGGTGCCCGGGTTTGTCTTGTTGATGCTTCACAACGGCGGCTACGACCCGGCTTGGCGCTCCTTCGCCTGGGCCGCGTTCGCCGTAGCCATGATCACCGACCTGTTCGACGGCCACCTGGCGCGGGCGTACAACTTGGTCACCGACTTCGGCAAGATCGCCGACCCGATCGCGGACAAGGCGATCATGGGCGCGGCGCTGATCTGCCTCTCCGTCCTCGATGACCTGCCGTGGTGGGTGACGGGCGTGATCCTCTTCCGCGAGATCGGCATCACGCTGATGCGGTTCTGGGTCATCAGGCACGGCGTCATCCCGGCCTCCCGCGGCGGGAAGATGAAGACGCTCGCGCAGGGCGTCGGCGTAGGGATGTACATCCTGGCGCTGACCGGGCCGTTGGCCACCTTGCGCTTCTGGGTGATGGCGCTCGCCGTCGCGTTGACCGTCTTCACCGGCCTCGACTACATCAAGCAGGCCGTGCAGATGCGCCGGGCGGGACGGTCCCGGGAGTCCGTGCGATGAGCACGGTGGGGGGTGGCGGCGCCGGGGAGGTGCTGGCGGCGCTGCTGGAGCGGGGGCAGACGGTGGCCGCCGCCGAGTCGCTCACGGGCGGCCTGGTCACGGCCGCGCTGACGGAGGCCGCCGGGGCTTCCCGCAGTGTGCGCGGCTCGGTCACGGCCTACGCCACCGAAGTCAAGCGCGACGTGCTGGGTGTGGACGGGCCGCTGCTCGATGCGCGAGGCGCCGTCGACGCGGAGGTCGCCCTTCAGATGGCGCGGGGTGTACGCACCCTGCTGGCCGCCGACTGGGGGATCGCCACGACCGGGGTGGCCGGACCCGACGAGCAGGACGGCCAGGCCGTCGGCACCGTCTTCGTCGCCGTCGCGGGTCCGCGGGGCGCGGGGTCCGTACAGCAGCTCTCCCTGGACGGCAACCGGGCGGTCATCCGGGCCGGGAGCGTACGGGCGGTCCTCGCGCTGCTTGTGCGCGAACTGACGGGGAACGCGAGGGCAAAGGATACGGAACACAACGGGGGGAATTGATGTTTGCAGCCCTGAGTGAACACGACATAGCTCCCCGCACGGCCGCACCCCGAGGCGGTACGGTGGGGCGTGAAGGAACCGGATTCGCGGTCCAAGGAGGGAGCCACCGATGATTCTGCTCCGTCGCCTGCTGGGTGACGTGCTGCGTCGGCAGCGCCAACGCCAGGGCCGCACTCTGCGCGAGGTCTCCTCGTCCGCCCGGGTCTCGCTCGGTTATCTCTCCGAGGTCGAGCGCGGGCAGAAAGAGGCGTCCTCCGAGCTTCTCTCCGCAATCTGCGACGCTCTGGACGTTCGGATGTCCGAGGTCATGCGCGAGGTGAGTGACGAGCTGTCGCTCGCCGAGCTGGCGCAGTCGGCGGCGGCGAGCGAGCCGGTACCCGCGCCGATGCGGCCGATGTTCAATTCGGTGTCCGTGACGTCCGTAACGGGCGTTCCGGGGGAGCGCGTGACCATCAAGGCCCCCGCGGAGGCCGTGGATGTGGTCGCGGCCTGAGAGAGGCTGACAGAGCCTGAAGGCATGTGTTTCACGTTCGGGATCCCGGTCAGAAGTTCTGACCGGGGTCTCTGCGTTTTCCGCTCTGCACGGCACCGGTGTGCCATGCCATGGTGGTGCCGTGGTGGGAAACGCGGAGTAACCGAATCAATGCCTTGAACAGGAGGAAGCGGATGTCCGTCGTGAAGAGTCCTCTGTCCGATCAGGACCGCAAGATCGTCGGTGATGCGCTCCAGGGCGCGCTCGTCGATCTCGTCGACCTCTCGCTCGTGGCCAAGCAGGTCCACTGGAACGTGGTGGGTCCTCGATTCCGCTCGGTCCACCTCCAGCTCGACGAGGTCGTATCGAGCGCCCGTGTGCACACGGACACCGTGGCCGAGCGCGCCTCGGCGCTGGGCATCGCCCCGGACGGGCGGGCCGAGACCGTTGCGAAGACCAGTGGCATCGACGCGATCGGCGGCGGCTGGACCAAGGACACGGAGGCCGTACGGACCCTCGTCGAGGCCCTCGGCGCCGTGATCATCAGGATGCGCGAACGCATTCGGGCGACGGCCGAGCCGGACCCGGTCACGCAGGACATCCTCATCGGTCTCACAGGCGATCTCGAGAAGCACCACTGGATGTTCCAGGCCGAGAACGCCTGACCTTCGGGCGGCTCCGGGTGGCCAAAGGCCTGGCCCCGCCGCCCGAAGAGGCCCGCCTCCGGCTGCCGGGGGCGCGTCACGGGTGGCGGGGGCGGTCCCCGCGGGGTCTCCTGGTGACATGAGCGAGCACCCGGTGATCCGCTTCACGAAAGAGCTCATGGTGGTCTCGGACCTCGATCAGGCCACCGCTGGGGCATTCGTGCGGGCGGTCTACCAAGAAGGGGTGCACGAGGGCGAGCAGCGGGTGATCGTCGAGCTGCACCGCCGCGACCGCGAGATCGCGGAGCTCGAGCGGGAGCTGGCCCGGTTCCGTGGCGAGGACGCCGGCTGAGGGCCCTGCGGGGCCTGCGGGGGTGCGCACTCCCTTGTCGGCCCGAAGGAGGCAGCCATGGTCCGCAGCGATGTCCCCGGACACCGGCGCCCACGTCGCCCACGGCGCCCGCGGCCGGTCGGCCGGGTGGTGGCGCTCGTGGCGGGCGGATTGGTGGGCGGATTGTGGTGCTGGGCCGTGTTCCGGCTGCTCACGCAGCCGGGCCGGACGGGGTTCCTGGAGGGGCTCGTCGCCACCGGCGGGTGGGGGCTGAGCCTGCTGCCGGTGCACTGCGTGCCGAGGGACCGAGGCACGGATGCGCGAGGTGCGCGGCGGAGCCGGTGGCGCAGGGCACGCTGAAATGGGGCTGGCGCGGGGCTGGGATGCCGGCTCCGGTTCGGTCCGGGGGCTGACGAAGGACTGCTCTCCGGCCCTTGTTCGGTCCGGGACCGACGAAGGACTGCTCTCGCCTCGGTTCGGTCCGGGGCTGACCCGGACCGTGCTCCCCACCCCCCGTTCACTCGTTCGGTGTACCGGAGTCCAGCGGCCGGTCGGTGGACGGCGGAGGGCCGGGCTGGCAGTGAGGGCACCAGAACGTGATCCGCTCCTGGGGCGCCGGGCCCTGGCCCGCCGCGAGGACCGGGGTGCCGCAGCGGCGGCAGGGTTTTTCGGCGCGTCCGTAGACCCACAGGTGACGGTCAGGGCGGGCATCGGCGGTGGTGATGCGGGCGGTGCGGGACTTGTTGACCTCCAGCAGCTTTCTGGCCAGCGTCACCAGGCGCCGGGGGTCGGGGAGGGCCGCGACGGGCAGCCAGGGGGACACCCGGAGCATGAAGCACAGCTCGGATTTGTAGACATTGCCGATGCCCGCGAGGTTGCGCTGGTCGAGGACGGCCTCGCCGATGGCGCGGCCGGGATCGGCCAGCAGGCGGCGGACCGCCTCCTCGGCGTCCCAGTCGGGGCCCAGCAGGTCCGGGCCGAGATGGCCGACGACCACGGATTCGTCGGCGGTGCGCAGCAGTTCCAGGACGGGCAGGCGGTAGCCGACCGCCGTGTGGGCGGCCGTGGCGAGGACGGCGCGGATCTGGTGCTGCGGGCCCCCGCTGAGGCGCCGGCCGGGTGCCTGGAGCCGCCAGGAGCCGTCCATGCCGAGGTGGGAGTGGAGGGTGAGGCCGCCCTCGACACGTGTGAGCAGGTGCTTGCCTCGCGGGAGGGTCTCCAGGACCGCACGGCCGGTGAGGTCGACGGTGGCGAGCTTGGGCACGCGCAGGTCGGAGCGGATCAGCGGCTCGCCCGTCAGGGCCTGGTCCAGGTCCCGCGCGGTGCGCCAGACGGTGTCCCCTTCGGGCATAGGACGTCTCCTTTGAGCCTACGGTCCATGATGTGGCCTCGCTCAGGGGGCGCGCAGGCGCAGCCCTCGCGGCGTGGCATGGAAGCCCACCGACTCCAGGAGGGGGCCCAGCGGCGACGACAGGGCCGGGGAGCCGTTGACACGCTCGACGGTGACCGTGCCCAGGGCGCCCGCGCGGGCCGCCTCGGCCAGGGCCGCCGCCGCCTCGCGCAGCCCGGGGTCGTCACCGCTCGCGGCGTCGGTGCCCTCCTGCTGGGGCCAGGCGAGCAAGGTTTTCCCACCGCGCTCCATATAGAGCGCCAGGGCGCCGTCGAGGAGAACGACCAGGGAACCGGCCTTGCGGCCCGGCTTGTGGGCCGCACCGGCGGGCGGCTCGGGCCAGGGCAGGGCGGCACCGTAGGCATTGGCCGGGTCGGCGGCGGCAAGGACGAGGCTCCGGCGGCGGGCGGACTGCGCCGCCGGGGGCCGGACGTCCCACGGGGCGGCGGGGACGCCACCGGACCGCTCCCGGGCCGTGCCTGCGGCGCGCAGCCGGTCGACGGCGCCGTCCATGGCGAACTGTGCGGCACCCAGGCCCTCGACCACGTACCCGCGGCGGGCCTGCCCGCTCTCCTCGAAGACGGAGAGCACGCGGTAGGCGGCGGAGAAGCCGCCCTCCACCCCCTCCGCGGCAACGGCCCCGCGGGTCACCACGCCGTGCCGGTCCAGGAGCGTCCGGGCGAGAGCGTGCGCCCGGTGGGTGGCGTCCGGCTCGCGCTGCGGAAGCAGCGACCAGCGGCCCGCGACCGTTGGCGGGCCACTGCGGGAAGCAGTGCTCCGGGCCGCCAGGCCGGCCAGGCTCGGCCTGCCCGTGAAGGCGCCGTAACGGCCGCGCGGAACGGCACGCTTGGCGCGGTGCGCGGTGGAACCCGCCGTGCGGCCGGAGCCGAGGAACGAGCGCAGGGGGGCGAGCGTGTCGTTGGTGAGGCGGCCGGACCAGGCGAGGTCCCAGAGGGCCTCGGCGATCAGGGCGTCCGCTCCGGCCGGTTCACCGGCAGCCGGATCGGCCGCGCGCACGCGGTCGGCGATCTGACGGAAGAACAGGCCGTAGCCGCCCGACAGAGCGTCGAGCACCGACTGGTGCAGCGGGGACAGCTCCAGCGGGTGCGGGGCGGGGAGCAGCAGCGGGGCCGCGTCGGCGAGCAGCAGGGAGACCCAGCCGTCCTTGCCGGGCAGCGCGCCGGCCCCGGCCCACACGACCTCGCCGGAGGCGGTGAGCTCGTCGAGCATCGCGGGGGAGTAGTCCGTCACCCGGGCGGGCAGGACGAGCTTCTCCAGGGCGGAGGCGGGTACCGGTGCGCCCTGCAGCTGCTCCACGGCACGCAGCAGTCCGTCGATGCCGCGCAGGCCGTGGGAGCCGATGTGCTGCCAGGCGGGGAGGAACGCGGCGAGGGTGGCGGGGGGCACCGGCTCCAGCTCGTGCCGCAGCGCGGCCAGGGAGCGGCGGCGCAGCCTGCGCAGCACGGCCGCGTCGCACCACTCCTGGCCGATGCCGGCGGGATGGAACTCGCCCTGGACGATGCGGCCGCCGGCCGTCAGGCGGTGCAGTGCGCCGTCGGTCACGGCCGTGCCGAGGCCCAGGCGGGCGGCGGCCTGAGCCGAGGTGAACGGGCCGTGGGTGCGGGCGAAGCGGGCGAGGAGGTCGCCGAGGGGGTCCTTGACGGGCTCGGTGAAGGCCTCGGGCACGCCGACGGGGAGGGCCGTTCCCAGGGCGTCCCGCAGCCGTCCGGCATCCTCGACGGCTGCCCAGTGGTCGCGGCCGGCGATGCGGACACGGATGGCGCGGCGCGCCTCGGACAGCTCCTTCGCCCACGGCGGCTCGGCGCCGCGCTCGGCGAGCTCGGCATCGGTGAGCGGGCCGAGGAGGCGCAGCAGGTCGGCGACGCCTTCGACGTCCTTGGCCCTGCGGTCCGCGGTGAGCCACTGCAGCTCGTGCTCCAGTTCGGTGAGCACCTGGGGGTCGAGGAGCTCGCGCAGCTCGGCCTGGCCCAGCAGCTCGGCCAGCAGCCGGGAGTCGAGGGAGAGCGCGGCGGCGCGGCGCTCGGCGAGCGGCGAGTCGCCCTCGTACAGGAACTGGGCGACATAGCCGAAGAGCAGCGAGCGGGCGAACGGCGACGGCTCGGGGGTGGTCACCTCGACCAGCCGGACCCGGCGGGCCTCGACGTCGCCCATCAGCTCGGTCAGGCCGGGGACGTCGAAGACGTCCTGGAGGCACTCGCGCACGGCTTCCAGGACGATCGGGAACGAGCCGAACTCGCCCGCGACCTGCAGGAGCTGGGAGGCACGCTGGCGCTGCTGCCACAGCGGGGTGCGCTTGCCGGGGTTGCGCCGCGGCAGCAGCAGGGCGCGTGCGGCGCACTCCCGGAAGCGGGAGGCGAACAGGGCGGAGGAGCCGACCTGGTCGGTGACGATCCGGTCGACCTCGCCCTTGTCGAAGGTGACGTCGGCGGCTCCGAGGGGGGACTGCTCGCTGTCGTACTCCGTGCCCTGCCGGGCCGGGTCGGCGTCGAGCAGGTCCAGTCCCATGATGTCGGCGTCGGGCAGGCGCAGAACGATGCCGTCGTCGGCGTGCATCACCTGGGCGTCCATGCCGTACCGCTCGGAGAGACGGGCGCCGAGGGCCAGGGCCCAGGGGGCGTGCACCTGGGCGCCGAAGGGCGAGTGGACGACGACCCGCCAGTCGCCCAGCTCGTCACGGAAGCGCTCGACGACGATCGTCCGGTCGTCGGGCACATGGCCGCAGGCACGGCGCTGCTCGTCCAGGTAGGACAGCACGTTGTCGGCCGCCCAGCGGTCGAGCCCGGCGGCGGTGAGGCGCTCGCGGGCCGCATCGGACGTCAGGCCGCCGATCTCCCGCAGGAAGGTGCCCAGCGCCCGGCCGAGTTCCAGGGGGCGGCCCAGCTGGTCGCCCTTCCAGAACGGCAGCCGGCCGGGAATGCCGGGGGCCGGGGTGACGAGGACACGGTCGCGGGTGATGTCCTCGATGCGCCAGGAGGTGGTGCCGAGGGTGAACACATCGCCGACCCGCGACTCGTAGACCATCTCCTCGTCCAGCTCCCCGACCCGGCCGCCGCCCTTCTTCGGGTCGGCCCCGGCCAGGAAGACGCCGAAGAGGCCCCGGTCGGGGATGGTGCCGCCGGAGGTGACGGCGAGCCGCTGCGCCCCGGGGCGCCCCGCGACCGTGTCGGCCGTGCGGTCCCAGACCAGGCGCGGCCGCAACTCCGCGAAGGCGTCGGACGGATAGCGGCCGGCGAGCATGTCGAGAACGCCGGAGTAGGCGGACTCCGGCAGCGACGCGAAGGGGGCCGCGCGCCGCACCAGGGCCAGCAGCTCCGCCACGTCCCAGGTGTCCATGGACGCCATGGCGACGATCTGCTGGGCGAGCACGTCCAGCGGGTTGGCCGGCACGCGCAGCGACTCGATGGCCCCCTGCCGCATCCGTTCCGTCACCACGGCCGCCTGCACCAGGTCTCCCCGGTACTTGGGGAAGACGACGCCGGTGGAGACCGCGCCGACCTGGTGCCCGGCGCGGCCGACCCGCTGCAGCCCGGAGGCGACCGACGGCGGCGACTCGACCTGGACGACCAGATCCACGGCGCCCATGTCGATGCCCAGTTCCAGGCTGGAGGTGGCGACGACGGCCGGCAGCCGGCCCGCCTTGAGGTCCTCCTCGACCAGTGCCCGCTGCTCCTTGGAGACCGAGCCGTGGTGGGCGCGGGCGATGACGGGCGGTGCGCCCTTGGCCGGACCCGAGCCACCCATCAACTGGGCGGGGGAGTGGTGTTCGGGCAGGGGTTCGCCGGTGGTCCGCTCGTAGGCGATCTCGTTGAGGCGGTTGCACAGCCGCTCGGCGAGGCGGCGCGAGTTGGCGAAGACGATCGTGGAGCGGTGGGCCTGGACGAGATCGGCGATGCGCTCCTCGACGTGCGGCCAGATCGACGGCTTCTCCTTGCCGTCGCCGCCCTCCTGCACCGGTGAGCCGCCGAGCTCGGCCAGGTCCTCGACCGGGACGACGACCGAAAGGTCGAACTCCTTGCCGGACGGCGGCTGGACGATCTCCACCCTGCGCTGCGGCGACAGATACCGCGCCACCTCGTCCACCGGCCGTACCGTCGCGGACAGCCCGATGCGCCGGGCAGGGCGGGCGAGCAGGGTGTCGAGGCGCTCCAGGGAGAGCGCCAGATGCGCACCGCGCTTGGTCCCGGCGACGGCGTGCACCTCGTCGAGGATCACCGTCTCCACGCCCGTGAGCGCCTCCCGCGCGGCGGAGGTCAGCATCAGGAAGAGCGACTCGGGGGTGGTGATCAGAATGTCCGGCGGGCGGGTGACCAGCGCCCGGCGCTCGGTGGCGGGCGTGTCGCCGGACCGGATGCCGACGCGGATCTCCGGCTCGGGCAGGCCCAACCGCAGGGACTCCTGGCGGATGCCGGTGAGCGGACTGCGCAGATTGCGCTCGACGTCCACGGCGAGGGCCTTGAGCGGGGAGACGTACAGCACGCGGCAGCGCTTCTTGCGGTCGGCCGGCGGCGGGGTGCTCGCCAGCCGGTCCAGGGAGGCGAGGAAGGCGGCCAGCGTCTTGCCGGAGCCCGTGGGCGCGACGACCAGTACGTCCGAGCCCTCGTCGATCGCCCGCCAGGCTCCCGCCTGGGCCGCCGTGGGTGCGGTGAAGGCCCCCGTGAACCAGGCGCGGGTCGCGGGGGAGAACGTGGCGAGGGCCCGGGCCGGGTCCTCCGCCGTCGCAGCTGCTGTGTCGTCCGCCATGCACCCCATCGTGCACCGCCCCACTGACAATGCCCCGGACGGGCAGGTCAGCGGCGGTTTTCAGGCGTGCTCAGGAGACTGGACGGCATGGCCGTGCGCCCGCAGGGTCAGGAGCGCTTCGATGGTCACCATCGGCCGGCACTCCAGCACCGTGCCCGGCGCCCACGCCCGCCAGCGGATCGGCCAGCCGCCGTCCTCCTCCTGCGCGGCGGCGAGAAATTCCAGCGACCTGGCCAGCTCGGCGTCGGTGAACCAGCGCCGGGCCAGGGAGCCGGGAGTCCGCGCGAAGTCGTGCGGGAAGTGGTGCTCGCCCGGCGCGTACCCCTCCGGCACGGGGTGGTCGGCGGCCCGCGCGGGGTCGAGGACGGCCAGCCGCTGCTCCCGGACCGTCCGCCCGAGCCGGTCGGCCGCCACCTCGGCGCGCCGCTGGTCCGGCGCCCCGTCGAGAAAGGCGACGGCCGCCTCCACCTCGTACGGGTGCGTCCTCGCCCCCCTGCCGAGGGCGTCGATCGCGGCCCAGCAGAAGTCGGTGGCCCGGAACAGCCACGCGTGCCACACCTCGTTGCGGTGCAGCAGGCCCACCACCGGCCCCGTGGCGAGCAGATCGCTCGGCGGATCGTCCACCACCGGGATCCACGGGGCCGCCGGATAGCCGCGCAGCGAGGGGTGGAGCGCGGGCAGCGCGCCGTCCTGTGTGGAGACCGCCGTCAGATAGCGGCACACGCGTTCCACCCGGCGGTCGCGGCACCGGCCGATCTCGTCCAGCACGCGCAGCGCGTGCGCGGTGTGCAGCGGCTGGCTCACCGGACCACGCAGATCCGGTTCCAGGGCGTGGCCGAAGCCCCCGTCGTCACCTTCG
This sequence comes from Streptomyces sp. NPDC026206, assembly GCF_040638465.1. NCBI lineage: Bacteria > Bacillati > Actinomycetota > Actinomycetes > Kitasatosporales > Streptomycetaceae > Streptomyces > Streptomyces sp. NPDC026206. Next base: position 25,056 of record NZ_JBEZYL010000028.1, on the reverse strand, counting down.
TACGCGGTCAGCGCCGCCTCGACGGCGTCAGCGCTGCCACCGAGGAAGTGGTAGGCGAATCTGCGCTGCTCCAGGACACGGGCGGTGAGCCAGACGAAGTGTTCGGCGCGGGCGACAGCGGATGCTCCGGATGGGGCCATGCACAAGACCGTAGGGCGCGAAGTGTCCCCGGTCAGCGGCTCGTGCGCGGCTGCACTCTCAGGGGCGGGATACTTGGACCATGCGGTTGACGGTCTTCTGGCAGCGGATGGCGGATTATTTCGGCGCGGTGTACGCCGACTCCTTCGCGCGCGATCATGTGATGTCCGAACTCGGCGGAAGGACCGTGCACCAGGCGCTGGACGCCGGCTGGAACGCCAAGGACGTCTGGCGCGCGGTGTGCAGGGCGATGGAGGTCCCCGAAGACAGGCGCTGACCGCCGCCCCGCTCGCAGGCCGCCGGACGGTCCGTTACTCATTTCGTCCGATAGGCCACACTTGCTCCGTGGCAGCGACAGACGACACCGCCCCGGACAGTCCCCGACCACCCCGGCCCGACGACGGCCTGCGCCTGCCGCGCTGGCTGCCCAGGGCAGTGGTGGTGACACTCGCCCTCTTCGCCTGCTTCCAGCTGGCCAGCTGGGCGTTCCATCAGCTCATCGGCCTCTTCATCAACATCCTCATCGCCTTCTTCGTCGCGCTGGCCATCGAGCCGGCGGTGGACCGGATGGCTGCCCGCGGCATGCGTCGCGGCATCGCGACAGGCCTGATGTTCCTGGGTGTGACCATCGCCTTCGTCGGCTTCTTCACGCTTCTGGGCTCGATGCTCGCCGGGCAGATCCAGACCATGGTGGAGAACTTCCCCTCCTACCTGGACTCGGTGATCAGCTGGATCAACCGGACGTTCCGCACGAGCCTGTCCCGGGTCGCGATCCAGGAGAGCGTCCTGCACTCGGACTGGCTGCAGAAGTACGTGCGCAACAGCGCCAGCGGTGTGCTGGACGTCTCGGCCACCGTCCTCGGCGGGCTCTTCCAGCTGCTGACGGTCCTGCTCTTCTCGTTCTACTTCGCAGCCGACGGCCCCCGGCTGCGCCGCACCCTGTGCTCGCTGCTGCCGCCGCACCGGCAGGCCGAGGTGCTGCGCGCCTGGGAGCTCGCGGTCACCAAGACCGGTGGCTACATCTACTCGCGCGCCCTGATGGCGCTGATCTCCGGCGTCGCGCACTACGTGCTGCTGGAGATCCTGGGCGTGCCCTACGCACCGGCCCTCGCCGTCTGGGTGGGTCTGGTGTCGCAGTTCATCCCGACCATCGGCACCTACCTCGCCGGTGCCCTGCCGATCCTGCTCGCCTTCACCGTGAATCCCTGGTACGCGGTGTGGGTGTTCGGCTTCGTCGTGGTCTATCAGCAGTTCGAGAATTACGTGCTCCAGCCGCGCATCACCGCCAGGACCGTCAACATCCACCCGGCCGTCGCCTTCGGCTCGGTGGTCGCGGGCACCGCGCTGCTCGGCGCGGTGGGCGCTCTGATCGCCATCCCGGCGACCGCGACGCTGCAGGCTTTCCTCGGGGTCTATGTGAAGCGGTACGAGGTCGCGACGGATGCCGACGAGCCGGACGGGTCCGGTCGGCGGCGGGCGGAGGGGGACCGTCCTTCGCTGTTCGTCCGGTTGCTCAGGGCCCTGCGAAGGCGCTGATGCGGGACCGCCGCGCGGGGCGGAGTGGCGCGCTTGACAGCAAAATCGAACATCCATTCTTATGGGTCTTCCGGGCCGGTCGGAGCCGAGTTATCCACAGGCCGGGGCGACGCCCGGGCGCATTGTCAGTGGCAGGCGTTAGCGTCGTGGACGTGAAGCGATCGACTCAAGCAAACCGGGTGGAACCCATGGCAGGCACCGACCGTGAGAAGGCGCTGGACGCCGCACTCGCACAGATTGAACGGCAATTCGGCAAGGGCGCCGTGATGCGCCTCGGCGACCGGCCGAACGAGCCGATTGAGGTCATCCCCACCGGGTCGACCGCTCTCGACGTCGCCCTCGGCGTCGGCGGACTGCCGCGCGGCCGCGTGGTGGAGGTCTACGGACCGGAGTCCTCCGGTAAGACCACCCTCACCCTGCACGCCGTGGCCAACGCGCAGAAGGCGGGCGGCACCGTCGCCTTCATCGACGCCGAGCACGCCCTCGACCCCGAGTACGCCCGGGCGCTGGGCGTCGACACCGACAACCTCATCCTCTCCCAGCCGGACACCGGCGAGCAGGCGCTGGAGATCGTGGACATGCTGGTCCGCTCCGGCGCCCTCGACCTGATCGTCATCGACTCCGTCGCCGCCCTGGTGCCGCGTGCGGAGATCGAGGGCGAGATGGGCGACTCGCACGTCGGCCTCCAGGCCCGGCTGATGAGCCAGGCGCTGCGCAAGATCACCAGCGCGCTCAACCAGTCCAAGACCACCGCGATCTTCATCAACCAGCTCCGCGAGAAGATCGGCGTCATGTTCGGCTCCCCGGAGACGACGACCGGTGGCCGGGCCCTGAAGTTCTACGCCTCGGTACGTCTGGACATCCGCCGCATCGAGACCCTCAAGGACGGCACGGAGGCCGTCGGCAACCGCACCCGAGTGAAGGTCGTCAAGAACAAGGTCGCGCCGCCCTTCAAGCAGGCCGAGTTCGACATCCTCTACGGCCAGGGCATCAGCCGCGAGGGCGGCCTGATCGACATGGGCGTGGAGCACGGCTTCATCCGCAAGGCCGGCGCCTGGTACACCTACGAGGGCGACCAGCTCGGCCAGGGCAAGGAGAACGCCCGCAACTTCCTCAAGGACAACCCCGACCTCGCCAACGAGGTCGAGAAGAAGATCAAGGAGAAGCTGGGCGTGGGCGTCAGGCCCGAGTCCCCGGCCGGCGAGCCCGGTGCGGACGCCGCGGGAGCCGCCTCGGGTGACCCGGCCAAGTCGGTGCCTGCCCCGGCGTCCAAGCCCGCGGGGAAGGCCGCCAAGGCCGCCGTCAAGAGCTAGCGGTGACACAGCGAAGCGAGTGGCCCGGGCCGGTCGAGCCGCACGTGGACGACCGTACGGGCGGTGGCGCCCCCTCCCCGTCGAGGGCCGGGGGTGGAGCGCCACCGCCACCGGAGGAGCAGGCGCGGGCGATCTGCCTGCGCCTGCTCACCGGATCACCGCGCACGCGCAAACAGCTCGCGGACGCCCTGGCCAAACGCGGCATAGCGGACGACGTCGCGGCTGAGGTGCTGTCGCGGTTCGAGGACGTGGGGCTGATCGACGACGGGGCGTTCGCCGAGGCCTGGGTGGAGTCCCGGCACCACGGCCGGGGGCTGGCGCGCCGCGCCCTGGCGCTCGAGCTGCGCACCAAGGGCGTGGACTCCACGCTGATCGACGAGGCCGTCGGCCGGCTCGACTCGGAGCAGGAGGAGCGCACGGCCCGCGAGCTGGTCGAGCGCAAGCTGCGCTCGACCCGTGGGCTGGACCGGGAGAAGCGGCTCCGACGCCTTGCCGGGATGCTCGCCCGCAAGGGATACGGCGAGGGTCTCGCCCTGCGCGTGGTGCGCCGGGCCCTGGAGGAGGAGGGCGACGACCCCGAGCTGCTGGATCACTACCTGCCGGAGGTCTAGACGAGCTGTTCCGGCTCGTCCAGGGCAGCTCCCGGCGTCGGCCGGGACGGTGCGCGGAGCAGGAGGCGGGCCGAGCCCCGCTTGCGCGAAGGGCGGGCAGGGCAAGGACCGCCGTTGTTCAGGGCCTCACCGGCAGCCCTGCCGCCCGCCATGCCTGGAAACCGCCCACCACGTCCGTCGCATGCCGCAGGCCCAACTGGCGCAAGGAGACCGCAGCCAGGGACGACGCGTACCCCTCGTTGCAGATCACGACCACCGGCAGGTCATGACCGGTGGCCTCCGCCGCGCGATGGTCGCAGGCGGGATCCAGCCGCCACTCCAGTTCATTGCGCTCCACGACGAGCGCCCCCGGGATCGCCCCGTCACGCTCCCGCAGCGCCGCGTAACGGATGTCGACGAGTAGGCCGCCAGAAGCCTGCACGGCAGCGGCCTCTGCCGGGCCGAGGCGGTCGAGGCCCGCGCGGGCGGCGGCCAGCAGTTCCTCGACCCTCATGCCCACTCCTCCGGCCACTCGACCTGCTCCAGTCGCAGCACCCGGCCACTGCGGCTGTAGCGCCGCATCAGCGGCAGCGGCGGGTAGTAGGCATGCACGGACACGGCGTGCAACTCGGACGAGGCGTTGAAGACCTGGTGCACATGGTGCGGGCCGAACCCCCGCCCGCCGCCGTCCGCCAGCTGCCGCTCACGGTCGATGCCGTCGGCCAGTTCCAGCAGCGTCCAGCCCTCGGTGGGCAGCCGCGCGGCGAAGGACTGTTCGGTGAGCCGTCCGGCGGCCGTGGCGAAGGCACCGTGCGAGCCGCCGTGATCGTGCCAGCCGGTGCCGCTTTCCGGCGGCCAGCTGATCAGCCAGGCCTCGCTGCCGCCCGGCCCCTCCAGCCGGATCCACGTACGGCCCTGCGGATCCAGGGGCAGTGAGGCGACGAGCACGGTGTCGGCCGCCGTCCGGCGGACGAAGTCGAGGAGATCGGCCTCCGAAGGCGCGCCCGGAGCAGCGGGCCCCGGAACACCGGAAGAGGAGGAGGCGGCGGAGATGTGCGCGGGGAGAGACACAGGGGACCGTCCTGAGTGATCGCGAAGGAGCACGCGGCGGTCGACGCCAGGCCGCGCGGGGAGGAAGCGGATCAGCAGGACGGACGACAGACACAGCCCGCATAGCGGACGAGGTCCAGATGGACCCTCCGCCAGAAGCGCGCGCCGCTGTCAGTCACGCTCCGGAGTCAACCATGGCGGTCCAGGCGGGTCAACGGTTGGCCGTAGCCTCACTGGTGGCTTCATCAGGTCGCCTCTCACCCGCGGGCGCCGCCACCGTGGCCGGCGTCGCCCCGCCCCGTGCCGCGTCAGCGCACGCGAACAGCTCCGCCGGCCGCACTCCCGCCAGCGCCGCCACCAGATGGCCGTCCGGCCGCACCACCAGCACGGTGTGCGCGTCCGCACCCGGATACCCCTCGGTCACCAGCAGCTCCGCCCGCATGGGCAGCGCCGAGACGGCCGCGGCCAGCCGGGGCATGAGACCGGCCCCCAGCCAGTGCCGCCGTTCCCACACGCCCGTGCCCGGCGCGACGAGCACCACCAGCAGCTCTCCGCCCAGCCGGTCGTGCAGCCGACTCTCCGAGCCGTCCGGCGCCGTCACCGGCACATCCGCGACCGGCGCTCCCACAGCGGTGCCCACCAGGACCGAGCCGGCCGGTGGCGCGGCCGGCGCCAGCGGCGTGCGGGTGTGGGCCTGGGGCGCGCCCAGCAGCCCGCGCCCCAGATGGCCATCGGTCAGCAGGATGTCGTGGCTTCGCGCCGCGCCCGGCAGCACGGTCCGGCGCACCGCGCGCCACCCGCCCTCCCCGCGTACCGTCGGCAAGGTCCGGTCGGCGGCGCGCAGCCGGGCCGCGATCGCCTCCCGCCGCTCCGCCTGGTAGCTGTCGAGCAGCACGTCCGAGGCTCCGTGATGCCAGGCCAGAGCCAGCTTCCAGGCGAGGTTCCCGGCGTCGCGCAGCCCCTCGTCGAGCCCCTGGGTGCCCATCGCCCCGAGCAGATGGGCGGCGTCCCCGGCGAGGAAGGCGCGTCCGCTGCGCCAGCGGCGCGCGAGGCGGTGGTGCACGGCGTGCACACCGGTGTCCAGCAGGTCGTACGCCGGCACTTCCCCGCACCAGAGGGAGAGGGCGTCGCACACCCGGGCGAGCAGTGCGTCCGGGGTGACCAGTTGGCCGTCGGGCGGCAGCAGCCAGTCCAGCCGCCACACCCCCTCCGGCAGTGGACGCGCCGTCACCTCGCCGCCGCGCGGCGGCGACCGGTGCAGGACGGCCTCGCCCGGCCACGGCAGTTCGGCGCGGAGCGCGGCGACCGCGTACCGCTCGACGGCCGTACGGCCGGGGAAGCGGGCGCCCAGCAGCTTGCGCACGACCGACCGGGCGCCGTCGCAGCCGACCAGGTAACTCGCCCGCCACACCGTGCCGTTGTCGCCTCTGGTGTGCACGGTCACGCCGGAGGAGTCCTGCTTGAGGACGGTCAGCCGGCTGTCCTGGATGATGCGTACGTCCGCCTCGTCGCTGAGCGCGGCACGCAACTCCCGGGTCAGGGCGTGCTGGGGCAGGTGCAGCGGAGACGGTTCTGCTTCCACGGCTCCGGCGTCCTCGCCGGAGCGGGCCTCCCCGGACGGCCCGGGTTCCCCCTGCTCCTCATCCTTCACGCTGCCGGCCGGTGCGGCGAACGGCACCCGTGCCACCTCGGCCCGGCGCCGCATCGTGCGCCAGCCCATCCACCGGGTGCCCTCCGTCGTGGCGCACCCCAGCCGCTCCAGCAGTGCGGCGGTCTCCGGCCGCAGGACGGCCGTGCGGGCAAGGCGGCGGCCCTCCTGTCCCGTGGCCTCGGGCGGTGCCTCGTCCAGGACGGTGACGGGCACCTCGTACCTGGCCAGGGCGAGAGCGAGGGTGAGCCCGACCGGGCCGGCCCCGACGACGATCACCGGGTCCACGGCGCAGCTCCCCGGCCCCTGGGGCGAACGGCGGCGAAGGCCTCGCGCGCGTGGTGCGTACGGGACGTACAGGGACTGGCAGGGGGAAAACGGTGCGCGCTCACAGCACGTATGCAACCCATTGCCGCTGCGTGCGTCAAGTGATCAGCGGCGTCGCCACGGCGCGCCGCGAGCGTGCGCCCCGCCGGCCCGGCGGGGCCGACGGGGCGTCACCTTGCCGGGGCTCACCCGTTGTCGGCCCCGCCCGCGCCGGAGGCGCCGCCGTCCGTCGCGACGGCTCCGTGCGAGGGATCGGCCATCAGGGCGGCGCCGGTGGCGGCCATGGGCGGCGGACTGCCCTTGCGCGAACGCTTCGTGCGCCGTTCGACCCAGGTGGCGACGGACGACAGCGCCAGGCACAGCAGGATGTAGATCGAACCGAAGACGATCACCATCGGGATGAAGGCGTAGACGCCGTTCACGGGCGGGGTCTGCTGGGCGAAGGCCTTGCCGACGAAGAGCAGTTCCTCGTAAAGGATGATGAATCCGAGCGAGGTGTCCTTCAGGGTCACCACGAGCTGGCTGATGATCGACGGGAGCATCGAGCGGACGGCCTGCGGAACCAGGACGGTGGTCATCACCTGCGTCTTGCGCAGCCCGATGGCGTACGCCGCCTCGCTCTGGCCCTTGGGCACGGCGTTGATCCCGGAGCGGAAGATCTCCGCCTGCACCGAGCCGTTGTAGAGCGTCAGCCCGATCACCAGGGCCCACATGGGGTCGGAAGTGAACACGGCCGCGTACAGCAGGAAGATCATGATGAGCAGCGGCATGGCCCGGAAGAACTCCACGGCCACCGTCGCCGCCCAGCGGACGGGCTTGTGGTCGGAGAGCCGGGCGGTGGCCAGCACCGTGCCCAGCACCAGCGAGAGGACCGCCGCGACGGCGAAGGTCTTCAGCGTCGTCAGCAGGCCGTCGACGATGCGCTGCTGGGTGTCGGCGTACTCGTAGTCGTCCCACAGCCCGGCCTGGAACTGGCCGGTGTCGTCCAGCTTGTAGACGATGAAGGCCAGCAGGCCGACGATGGCGGCGATGGAGACGATGCCGTAGACCCTGTTGCGGGCCCGTGCCCGGGGGCCGGGGACGTCGTAGAGGACGCTGCCGCTCATCGGGCCACCGCCAGTCGGTTCTCCAGAAGCCGGAAGAGGCCGCTGATCGTGAACGTGATGATGATGTAGCAGATCGCGATCCACAGGAAGATCACGTAAATGTCGTAGCCCGCCGCCGCGTTGAGGGTCTTCTGCACGGAACCGAGCTCGCTGACGTTGAAGCCCGAGGCGATCGCCGTGTTCTTGGCCAGGGCGATCATCAGGCTGCCTATGGGTGGTATCGCCGTCCGGGCGGCCTGCGGCAGGACTATCTGCCCCAGGGTCTGGTTGAAGGTCATCCCGAGGGAGCGGGCCGCCTCGGCCTGGCCCACCGGCACGGTGTTGATACCGGACCTGATGGCCTCGCAGATGAACGCCGAGGTGTAGCACCCCAGAGCCATCACGGCGAGCCAGAAGGAGTCCCAGCCCTTCAGGCCCAGCGCCGGCAGCCCCAGGGTCGCGGCCAGGAACAGCAGCACCAGCGGGGTGTTGCGCAGCAGCGTCACCCATGCGGTGCCGAAGGCGCGCAGCGCGGGCACCGGAGAGACGCGGAACGCCGCGACGAGGGTGCCCAGCACCAGGGCGAGCAGCGCGCTGAGCGCCGTCAGTTCGACGGTGCCGAGGAAACCTTCGCGGAACATCGCGAAGTTGTCCGACAGAACGTTCAAGTCACTTCTCCGGAAATCGCGTGGCGGTCATGCGGCACCGATCGCCGGTCAGTAGCGCTCGATCTTGGGCGGAGTCGCGCCCGAGCCGGAGAGGCCCAGCGTGGCGTCGTAGGCCTTCTTCCAGTCGCCGTTCTGCACGTGCGCCTCGATCGCCTTGTTGACCGCCTCGCGCAGCGCCGCGTCCTCCTTCTTCAGGCCGACGCCGTACGGCTCCTTGGAGAAGGGATTGCCGACGACCTTCAGCGCGCCCTTGTTCTCGGCCGCGTAGCCCTTGAGGATCGAGTCGTCCGTGGTGACCGCGTCGACCGAGCCGTTGACCAGGTCCTGCACACAGAGCTGGTAGCCCTGCTGCGCCTTGGCCTCGGCGACGTCGTACTTGGCCTCCTTGATCCGCTTGAGCGGCGTGGAGCCGGTCGCCGAGCAGACCTTCTTGCCCTTGAGGTCCTCCGGGCCCTTGATGTCGCTGTCCGCCTTGACGAGCAGGTCCTGGCCCGCCTCGTAGTACGGGCCGCCGAAGCCGACCTGCTTCTTGCGCTCGTCGTTGATCGTGTACGTACCGACGTACAGGTCGACGCCGCCACTGGCGATCTGCGTCTCACGCGCCTCGGAGGGCACGGTCTTGAACTTGATGTGCGCCTCGTCGAAGCCGAGGTCGGCCGCGATCATGCGGGCGATCTCCACGTCGAAGCCGGAGCGCTTCTTGGTGCCGGGGTTCTCGTAACCGAGGCCGGGCTGATCGGCCTTGGTGCCGATCGTGATCTCCTTGCCCTTGATCTTCTCGAAGACGGGCGAGTCCTTGACGTCGGCAGCGGTGTTGACCTTGTACTGCGGCAGCGCCGCCGCCGACGTGCCGCCACTGGGCTTGTCGCCGTCCTTGTCGTCGGGGCTGCCCGACTTGCCGCAGGCGGTCGAGGTCGCGGCGAGCGCCAGCACCACGATGGCCGCCGCAGCGGTGTTGCGGAGCTTCATGAAGAACATCCTTTGCGTCTGCGCCTGCGTCTGCGGGGCGTCGGGGTGGCGGGGTGGCGGGAGAAGCAGCGGTGAAGTGGTGAGAAGAGAAGGGGGGCGGCCGGGGTATGCGTCAGTGATGCAGGATCTTCGACAGGAAGTCCTTCGCCCGGTCGCTGCGCGGGTTGTTGAAGAACTGGTCCGGCTGCGCCTCCTCGACGATCCGGCCGTCCGCCATGAACACCACGCGGTTCGCGGCCGAGCGTGCGAAGCCCATCTCGTGCGTGACGACGACCATCGTCATGCCGTCCCGGGCGAGCTGCTGCATGACCTCCAGCACCTCGTTGATCATCTCCGGGTCAAGGGCCGAGGTCGGCTCGTCGAAGAGCATCACCTTCGGGTCCATGGCCAGCGCCCGGGCGATCGCCACCCGCTGCTGCTGTCCGCCGGAGAGCTGTGCGGGGTACTTGTCCGCCTGCGCGCCCACTCCGACCCGGTCGAGCAGCGCCCGGGCCTTGGCCTCGGCCTCCTTGCGGTCCTTCCTGCGGACCTTCACCTGCCCCAGGGTCACGTTCTCCAGCACGGTCTTGTGGGCGAAGAGATTGAAGGACTGGAAGACCATGCCGACGTCCGCGCGCAGCCGTGCGAGCTCCCTGCCCTCCTGGGGCAGCGGCTTCCCGTCGATGCTGATCGAACCGGAATCCGTCGTCTCCAGCCGGTTGATCGTGCGGCACAATGTCGACTTTCCGGATCCCGACGGCCCGATGACGACCACGACCTCGCCCCGTGTGATGGTCAGGTCGATGTCCTGGAGCACATGCAGCGCGCCGAAGTGTTTGTTGACCTTGTTCAGGACGACCAGTGCGTCCGCGGCAGGCGCCACGTCCTTGGTCACCGATACCTCGCTCATCGGCGTTCCTCGCTCCGTCCTCTTCGGTTGGGGAGGACCCTAATGAGCCGCAACGACCAGCGTCATTACATCTGAGCTGAAATTGAGCATAACGATCCGGCCTCAAAGGGACACTCTGCGTCAACAGCCACGACAGGGATGCACGGGCGTACCGGCTGCATAACGGAAGCCCCCGGACGGGCGGGAACCCCTTGACGCGCCCGGCGTCCATGGGCGTGGATGCGGTGTTGCCGCACCACCGCCCGGAGGGGGCCGATGAGACTGCTGCTCGTGGAGGACGACGACCATGTCGCCGCGGCCCTGTCGGCCGTGCTGGCCCGGCACGGGTTCGACGTCACCCACGCCCGTAGTGGTGAGGAGGCCCTGCAGGCGCTGCTCCCGGACACGGGCGCACCGTTCGCCGTCGTCCTGCTCGACCTCGGCCTGCCCGACCAGGACGGCTTCGAGGTCTGCGGCAAGATCCGCAAACGCGCCGCGACGCCCGTCATCATGGTGACCGCCCGGTCCGACACCCGCTCCAAGATCCACGGCCTGAACCTCGGTGCCGACGACTACGTCGTCAAGCCCTACGACACGGGCGAGCTGCTCGCCCGCATCCACGCCGTCGCCCGGCGCACCCCGCCCACCGAGAGCGCGCAGGACCAGTCCCACGACCCCGCCGGCCCGCACGCGCTGCTCCTGGGGCCCCTGACCATCGAGGTCCCCAACCGCCGGGTCTCCGTGGACGGCATCGCCGTCCCCCTCACCCGCAAGGAGTTCGACCTGCTGGCGCTCCTCGCCCAGCGCCCCGGCGTGGTCTTCCGCCGGGAACAGATCATCAGTGAGGTGTGGCAGACCAGCTGGGAGGGGACGGGGCGCACCCTTGAGGTACACATCGCCTCGCTCCGTTCCAAGCTGCGGATGCCCGCACTCATCGAGACGGTCCGCGGCGTCGGCTACAAAATCGTCGTCCCGGCCTGAGGACGTACGAGCCAGTGCGCACCCGACTCCTCCCCCTGCTCATCGTCCTCATGGCGGGCGTCCTGCTGGCCCTCGGCTTCCCGCTCGCCGCCGGCATGGCCGCCGTGCAACAGCAGCAGGTGGTCGTCGACCGCATCGACGACACCGCCCGGTTCGCCTCCCTCGCCCAGTACGTCACCGCCCAGCCCTTCGAGCCGGCCGACGAGCGAGACGGACGGCTCTTCATCCTGCGCTCCGAGCTCGCCCGGTACCAGGACCTGTACGGCATAAGAGCAGGCGTCTTCTACCGCAGCGGCAAGGCCATGGCCGTCGCCCCCGCCGACTGGACGCTGCCTCCCGCCGGGGAGGGCAGACGGGCCTTCCAGGAGGCGCTCGCGGGGCGCCGCAGCCGCGACCCCGGCCAGGTCTGGCCCTGGCGGCGTGGCCGCCTCACCGTCGCCTCGCCCGTCATCCGCGACGGCGACGTCGTCGCGGTCGTCGTCACGGACTCGCCCACCGGGCAGCTGCGCTCCCGCATCCTGCACGAATGGCTGCTGCTGGCGGCCGGTGAGACCGCGGCCATGCTGGTCGCCGTGCTGGCGGCCTTCCGGCTCACCGGGTGGGTGCTCAAGCCCGTACGGACCCTCGACGTCGCGGCCCACGGCATAGCGACGGGCCGGATGAACTCCCGCGTCGCGGCCGACAGCGGCCCGCCCGAACTGCGCCGCCTCGCCCGCTCCTTCAACGAGATGGCCGACAACGTCGAGGACGTCCTGGAGCAGCAGCGCGCCTTCGTCGCCGACGCCTCGCACCAACTGCGCAACCCCCTCGCCGCCCTGCTGCTGCGCATCGACCTGCTGGCCCTGGACCTGCCCGACCGGCACGACGAGGTCGCCTCTGTACAGGCCGAGGGCAAACGGCTGGCCCGGGTCCTGGACGACCTGCTGGACCTGGCGCTGGCCGAGCACGCCGCCGGTGACGCCCAGCTGACCGACATAGCCGAGATCGTCACCGACCGGGTGGGTGCCTGGTCACCGGTCGCCGACCGCGAGCGGGTCGCTCTGACCTACAGAGGGCCGTCCGCCGTGACCGGCTGGGCCGACCCCATCGCCCTCTCCAGCGCCCTCGACGCGGTCGTGGACAACGCGCTGAAGTTCACGCCCGAGCACGCCCGCGTCGAGGTCACCGTCGAGGTCGTCACGGACCGCGTCCACATAGCCGTCGCCGACGGCGGCCCCGGGCTGACCGAGGAGGAGCTCACCCGCATCGGAGACCGCTTCTGGCGCAGCAACCGTCACCAGAACGTCTCCGGCTCCGGCCTCGGACTGTCCATCTCGCGCGCCCTTCTCGCCGCGGGCGGCGCCACCCTCACCTACGAACCGAACGAGCCCACCGGGCTGCGCGCGACGATCGCCGTGCCGCGCGACGCCGGGACGGCCGCCCCGCACGCCGGCTGACCATTGCGCCCCGGAAGGGTTTCAGGGCTTGACCGACACGTAATAGCGGCGGGCGCCCGCGTGCAGCGGCAGCGGATTGGTGAAGATGGCCGTGCGGAGGTCCACTTTCTGCGCGGCGTGCACCCTGACGCCGATGCGATCACGGCTCTTGATCACCGTGCGGGTGATGCTCTCCGTGAGGTCGGCGTCGGTGTCGTCCACGGTGACGAGGAGATTGGCGACCGCGATCGTCTTGACGACCTGGGTGGCGCGCAGCTCCGGATAGGCGTCCGCCGGCATCATGGCCGCCCGGTAGAACCGCGCCTCCTCGCCCAGGGCGTGCAGCGGACCGATGAGATCGCCGAGCTGGACCAGCCGGATCGGCAGCCGCCGCCCGAGGGACTGCACGGCGTTGGTGGGCAGTCCACCGGACCAGAAGAAGGCGTCCAGCTCTCCCTTGTCCAGCAGTCCCGGCATCCGGTCGATGCCGACCCGTACCGGCGTGATGTCCTTCTCGAAGTCCAGTCCGGCGGCCTTCAGCAGCCGCTTGGTGATCAGCTGCACGCCCGAGCTGTCGGCGCCCACTCCGACCCGCAGCCCCTTGAGGTCCCGCGTCGACTTCACGGGCGAGTCCTTGCGCACCACCAGCTGCATGTAGTCGTCGTACAGCCGCGCACACGCGCGCAGCCGCTCAGCGCCGGGCTGCCGGCTGTCGCGATACATGGCCACCGCGTCCGCAGTGGCCAGAGTGAAGTCCACCCGGCCGCTCGTGAGCTGCCGCAGGTTGTCCAGCGAGCCCTCGCTGCGCCGGAGCCGCACCTCCAGGGCCGGCAGATCCTGTGCCAGGTCCCGCTTGAGGAGGTCGCCGTACTTCGCGTACACCCCGGTCGGAACCCCCGTCGCCACCGAGATCCGGCCACTCGGCGACGGGCCCCCGCCCTGGGGCAGCAGCCACCACATGAGCAGCGCGAGCACGGCGGCGGCCGCCGCGCCCGCCCGTGCGGTGCGGCGCCTGCCGGGGCGCGGGAGTCGGGGGGCCATGGGTCGGATCCTGCCAGCCGCGCCCCGTGCGGGCCAGGCCTCCTGCGCGAGCGGGGGGACGGGCCCGGGGCCGGAGGGGGACAAGGCAGGAGGCGGGGTGTCCTGGCGACCACGTACCCTGGTCGATTGAGATGAGTGCGAAGACATACGAGGTGCGCACCTACGGGTGCCAGATGAACGTCCATGACTCCGAGCGGTTGTCCGGCCTCCTGGAGGACGCGGGCTATGTCCGCGCGCCCGAAGGCACCGCCGAGGGCGACGCCGACGTCGTCGTCTTCAACACCTGCGCGGTGCGGGAGAACGCCGACAACAAGCTGTACGGCAACCTCGGCCGGCTGGCCCCGATGAAGACGAAGCGGCCCGGCATGCAGATCGCCGTCGGCGGCTGCCTCGCCCAGAAGGACCGCGACACGATCGTCAAGCGGGCCCCCTGGGTCGACGTCGTCTTCGGCACGCACAACATCGGCAAGCTGCCCGTGCTGCTGGAGCGCGCCCGCATCCAGGAAGAGGCACAGGTCGAGATCGCCGAGTCGCTGGAGGCGTTCCCCTCGACGCTGCCTACGCGCCGTGAGAGCGCCTATGCGGCATGGGTCTCCATCTCCGTCGGCTGCAACAACACCTGCACGTTCTGCATCGTTCCGGCGCTGCGCGGCAAGGAGGAGGACCGCCGGCCCGGCGACATCCTCGCCGAGATCGAGACACTGGTCTCCGAAGGCGTCTGCGAGATCACCCTGCTGGGCCAGAACGTCAACGCGTACGGCTCGGACCTCGGTGACCGTGAGGCGTTCTCCAAGCTGCTGCGCGCCTGCGGCGAGATCGAGGGCCTGGAGCGCGTCCGCTTCACCTCCCCGCACCCGCGCGACTTCACCGACGACGTGATCGCCGCGATGGCCGAGACGCCGAATGTGATGCACCAGCTGCACATGCCGCTGCAGTCCGGTTCGGACACGGTGCTCAAGGCCATGCGCCGCTCGTACCGCCAGGAACGCTTCCTCGGCATCATCGAGAAGGTGCGCGCCGCCATGCCGGACGCCGCCATCTCCACCGACATCATCGTGGGCTTCCCCGGCGAGACCGAGGAGGACTTCGAGCAGACCATGCACGTGGTCCGCGAGGCGCGCTTCGCGAACGCCTTCACCTTCCAGTACTCCAAGCGCCCGGGCACCCCGGCCGCGACCATGGAGGGCCAGATCCCCAAGGAGGTCGTGCAGGCGCGCTACGAGCGTCTCGTCGCCCTCCAGGAGGAGATCTCCTGGGACGAGAACAAGAAGCAGGTCGGCCGGACCCTGGAGGTCATGGTCTCCGAGGGTGAGGGACGCAAGGACGGCGCCACGCACCGCCTCTCCGGCCGCGCGCCCGACAACCGGCTCGTGCATTTCAATCCGAGCCTGCGAGGATTGAACGATCAGCGCAGCACCAAGCCCGACGAGCCGGTGCGCCCGGGCGACGTCGTGACCGTCGAGATCACCTACGCCGCCCCGCACCACCTGCTCGCCGAAGGCCCCGCCAGGGCCGTGCGCCGCACGCGCGCGGGCGACGCGTGGGAGAAGCGCACCGCCGCCGCGGCCCCGAAGCAGGCCGGCGTCATGCTGGGCATTCCCACGATCGGCGCGCCCGCGCCGACGCCCGCCCCGGCCGCCACGGGCTGCGGCTGCGACTGACGTCGCCGCCCGGCTCCCGCCTGGCCGATTCCACGCCCCGCCGCGGGCCCGCTCGAGCAGCGGGCGCACGGCGGGGCGTATCGTTCGCGCCATGCTCGTCGCCGCTGCCGTATGTCCCTGTCCGCCCCTCCTCGTCCCCGAGGTGGCCGCCGGGGCCGCATCCGAACTGGACGGCCTGCGGGCCGCCTGCCTCGACGCGGTGGCCGTGCTGGCTGCTGCCCGTCCCGACCGGCTGGTCGTCCTCGGCCCCGCCGGTCTGCGCGGCCGCGGGCCGCACCCGCAGGGCGCCACCGGCTCCTTCCGGAGCCTCGGTGTGGACCTCGATGTTCGGCTCGGGCAGGGTGACCCCGCCGGTGAGGGAGAACTGCCGCAGTCCCTGGCCGTCGCGGCCTGGCTGCTGGAGCGCACGGGCTGGGCGGCCGCGCCCGTGGAGGGCCTGGGTGTCGGGGAAGAGCTGGAGGCCGAGCGCTGCCTGGCCGCCGGGCGGGAGCTGGCCGGGGGTACGGAGCGGGTCGCGTTCCTCGTGATGGGCGACGGCAGTGCCTGCCGGACCCTGAAGGCCCCGGGTTACCTCGACGAGCGCGCCGAGTCCTTCGACGCCGGTGCGGTGCGGGCGCTGGGTGCCGCCGACACCGCCGCGCTCGCAGCGCTGGACGCGGAGCTGGCGTACGAGCTGAAGGCCGCGGGACGCGCGCCCTGGCAGGTTCTGGCGGGCGCCGGAGAGGGCGCGGGACTGCATGGGCAGCTGCTGTACGAGGGGGCGCCGTACGGCGTCGGGTACTACGTCGCCGGCTGGTCGTAGCGGGACGACGGCCGGGTGGGAGACGACCCGGAGCGGCCGTCGGGACGTACTGGCCCCTGTCCGGGCCACCTGAACCGGCCCGGCACGGCGACGGCCGTGGAGCGGGCTCCACGGCCGTTCGCCGACGAGGGATCAGGACGAGGCGTCACGGAGTCCTGGAGTCCGCACCGCCGTCTTTGCGCTCCTTCTCGGCAAGACGGCCGAGAGCGTCCTTGGCCTTGCTCGTCCCGGTCCGGATCTGACTGCTGTACTTGCCCTTGGTCTTCGCATCGACCACCTGTGCGGCCTTCTCCAGCCCGTGTTCGATCTTGCCCTCGTGCTGCTGCGCGAGGTCGCCGACCTTGCCCTTCAACGGGCCGAGCTTGGCCTTGAGATTGTCCATCAGGCCCATGGTGACCGCCCCTCGTCCTACCTTGCCAAAACTTACTTGCGGGCGCCCTCACCGGCCTCGCTGTCGGCCGCCTTCTCCGCGGACTGCTGCTTGGGGATCTCGACTCCCTCGGCCGCCTCGTCCGCGGTGTCCTCGGCCTTGGCCGTCTCCTCCTCCGGCTTCGCCTCGGCCGCCTCGGCGGCGTCGGTGGATTCCGCCGTCTGAGTGGCAGTCGCGGCCTCTTCCGTTGACGTCGAGGACGACCTACGGAGAATCCTTGAAAACACGCCCATATCTACTCCATTACCTTACTGGTGTGAGCGAAATCCCGCGTCGTCCGGGGCGTCCCATGGCGCCGCTTGCGGACACCGGTCCGCGAACCGGCTCTCGGAACCTCGCAACAGGCAACGAACCCGTCGGCGTCGCGTCACGTCGCTCGTTCGTGGGGTGCGCCGGAGGTTTGGGACACTGAGCGGGTGAGAAACGCAGCTCCCGCACCTCAGGTCATCGCCGTCGTCGGCCCCACGGCAGCCGGCAAGTCGGATCTCGGCGTCGCCCTCGCCCAGCACCTGGGCGGTGAGGTCGTCAACGCCGACTCCATGCAGCTCTACAAGGGCATGGACATCGGCACGGCCAAGCTCACGGTGGGGGAGCGCCAGGGCGTGCCGCACCATCTGCTCGACATCTGGGACGTCACGGAGGCCGCGAGTGTCGCCGAGTACCAGCGGCTGGCCCGGGCGGAGATCGACCGGCTCCTCGCCGAGGGCCGTACCCCCGTGCTCGTCGGGGGCTCAGGGCTCTACATCAAGGGCACCATCGACGCCATGGACTTCCCCGGCACCGACCCGGCCGTACGGGCCCGGCTGGAGGAGGAGCTGGCGGAGCACGGACCGGGGGCGCTGCACGCCCGGCTGGGCGCCGCCGACCCCGACGCCGCCCGCGCGATCCTGCCGGGCAACGGCCGACGCATCGTCCGCGCCCTGGAGGTCATCGAGCTCACCGGCCGCCCCTTCACCGCGAACCTGCCGGGTGAAGAGCCTGTCTACGACGCCCTGCAGATCGGCGTGGATGTCGGGCGCCCCGAGCTCGACGAGCGGATCACCGTCCGGGTCGACCGTATGTGGGAGGACGGGCTCGTCGACGAGGTGCGCGCGCTGGAGCGCGAAGGACTGCGCGACGGGCGCACGGCGTCGCGCGCGCTCGGCTACCAGCAGGTGCTCGACTTCCTCGCGGGGGAGTGCACCGAGGAGGCCGCGCGGGCCGAGACCGTAAGGGCCACCAAGAGATTCGCCCGCCGTCAGGACTCGTGGTTCCGGCGGGATTCGCGCGTCCATTGGCTGAGCGGAGCGGCCGATCAGCGGACGGAACTCCCCGGCCGAGCGCTGTCGTTGGTCGAACGGGCTATTACAGCCTGATCACGTGATGGCATCGGGACGCTCCGTGTGCCGTGCAGGCATCCTCCGGCGTGCCATCATCGAGCTTCGATCGAGCCGTGAAGTCCGGGTTGGGAGGGCGCGTGGCGATGGAGGCCGGCCCTCGTGACAGACCGCAGCAGCCGCCGCTCGGCGAACCGGAAGATTTGAGTCCGGACGGGCCCGAGGACACCGAGGAGACCGCGCCCGGCAGCGCGGCGCCCGCGTCGTTCCGGGAGCTGCGCCCGCAGCGCAGGCTGCGTGTCTGGCAGCTGGCCCCGATTGTCATGCTCGCCGCGAGCGGCTCGCTGATGTTCGCCTTCCCGCTCGCCTTCGAGTTCGGCGACGGCGGCCCGGTCGTGGCCATGCTCGGCCTGCTCATCAGCTGCTGCGCCGCGGGCTGGGGTGTGATGGCGGCCCGCCGCGTCGGCTACACCTGGCCCGGCATGCCGCCGCGCGGCTCCGGCCGTCGCCCGGACTGGCGGTACGTCGCCCTGTACACGGCCGTCGTCGCCGTGGCGGTCGTCCTCGCCGTCTGGCGCGTGGCACGCCTGCGCTGAGCCTCGCGGGCCCGGCGGGAGGCGCTGTCACAGGCCACCCGTACCATCGAAGAGTGAGCACCGCGCAGATCTCCTTCCTCAAGGGTCACGGCACCGAGAACGACTTCGTGATCATCCCCGACCACGACGGCCGCATCGAGCTGTCCGCGGCCGCCGTCGCGCGGCTGTGCGACCGGCGGGCGGGCATCGGTGCGGACGGCGTGCTGCGCGTCGTGCGCTCCGCCGCGCACCCCGAGGCGCGCGGGATGGCCGCCGAGGCCGAGTGGTTCATGGACTACCGCAATGGTGACGGCAGCATCGCCGAGATGTGCGGTAACGGCGTACGCGTCTTCGCGCACTACCTCCAGCGGGCGGGCCTCGCCGAGGAGGGCGACCTCCCCATCGCCACCCGCGCCGGCATCCGCCACGCGCACATCGCCAAAACCGGGCCCGACGGCGAGCCGGGCGAGATCACCGTCGGCATGGGCCGGGCCGTGCTCCCGGAGGGCGAGGTCACCGTCGCCGTCGGCGAGCGCAGCTGGCCCGCCCGCAACGTCAACATGGGCAACCCCCACGCCGTCTCCTTCGTCGGCGACCTCGCCGACGCCGGAAACCTGTTCACCGCCCCAGCCGTCAGCCCCGCCGGCGCCTACCCGGACGGTGCCAACGTCGAGTTCGTCGTCGACCGGGGCCCGCGCCACGTCGCGATGCGGGTCCACGAGCGCGGCTCCGGCGAGACCCGTTCCTGCGGAACGGGCGCCTGCGCCGTCATGGTCGCGGCGGCCCGCCGGGACGGCGCCGACCCGGCCGTGCTCGGTCACCCCGTCACGTACACCGTCGACTTGCCCGGCGGACGCCTGGTCATCAGCGAGAGCCCCGACGGCACGGTCGAGATGACCGGGCCCGCCGCCATCGTCGCGGAGGGCGTCCTCGACGCCGCCTGGTTCGCCGCGGTCACCGCCTGAGGCCCACCTCTTGGCACCGCCGCCCGGCGGCGTCGCCGACACTCCCGACGCGCTCGCTCGAATGGGTGATCCGTTTCACTCTGGGCGAGAGCGGGTGAGCACTGCGTGATGGGCTCGGTAGCATCAAGCACCGGTCCGGCGGCGTGAGCCGACCGCCGGTCGACGCTGCCGGAGGTGCCCATGAGCGCAGAGGCCACGAACACCGGTGCTCCCGGCCGCAGGCGCGGCCGCCGCATCGACCTGAGACGGCTCGGGCGTGCGGCGCTCAGCGGCTCCGGGGCCCGCGGCAGGCTCCCTGATGCCATCGACCACGTCGCCAAGGTCCACCGCGCCCATCACCCCGGTGCGGACCTCGACATCCTGCGCCGGGCCTACATCCTCGCGGAATCGTCCCACCGCGGCCAGATGCGCAAAAGTGGCGAGCCGTACATCACCCACCCTCTCGCCGTCACCCTGATCCTCGCCGAACTGGGCGCCGAGACCACCACCTTGACCGCCTCCCTGCTGCACGACACCGTCGAGGACACCGAGGTGACGCTCGATCAAGTCCGCGAGCAGTTCGGCGAGGAGGTGCGCTTCCTGGTCGACGGCGTCACCAAGCTGGAGAAGGTGGACTACGGCAACGCCGCCGAGCCCGAGACCTTCCGCAAAATGCTCGTGGCCACCGGCAACGACGTCCGCGTGATGTCCATCAAGCTCGCCGACCGGCTGCACAACATGCGCACCCTCGGTGTCATGCGCCCCGAGAAACAGGCGCGGATCGCCAAGGTCACCCGCGACGTGCTGATTCCGCTCGCGGAGCGGCTGGGGGTCCAGGCGCTCAAGACGGAGCTGGAGGACCTGGTCTTCGCGATCCTCCACCCCGAGGAGTACACCCGCACCCGGGACTTCGTCCTGGCCCACGCCGGTCGCCCGGACCCGCTGGAGGCGACGGCGGCGAGCGTACGGGCGGTCCTGCGCGAGGCGGCCATCTCCGGCGAAGTGATCGTCCGCCGCAGGCACTTCGTCTCCGTGCACCGCGTGCGCCTCAAGCGTGGCGAGCTGACCGGCTCCGACCTGGGCAGACTCCTCGTCCTGGTCGGGGAGGACGCCGACTGCTACGCGGTACTCGGCGAGCTGCACACCTGCTTCACACCGTTCATCTCGGAGTTCAAGGATTTCATCGCGGTACCGAAGTTCAACCTCTACCAGTCCCTGCACACCGCCATCGCGGGTGAGGGCGGGCAGGCCGCCGAAGTCCTCATCCGTACGCACCAGATGCACCGCGTCGCCGAAGCCGGCGTCATCGCCCTCGGCAACCCCTACGCCGCCCCCGAGGCGCCCGACGCCGCGGACGGCGAGCGCGCCGACCCCACCCGTCCCGGCTGGCTCTCCCGGCTGCTGGAGTGGCAGCGCGCCACTCCCGACCCCGACACCTTCTGGACCTCCCTCCGCGACGAGCTGGCCCAGGACCGCGAGGTGACCGTCTTCCGCGCCGACGGCGGCACGATCGGCCTGCCGGCCGGCTCCAGCTGCGTCGACGCGGCGTACGCGCAGTACGGCGAGGGCGCGCACCACTGCATCGGCGCGCGCGTGAACGGCCGGCTGGCGACGCTCAGCACGGTCCTGCGCGACGGCGACACCCTGCACCTGCTGATGTCCGCGGACGCCGCCTGCGGACCGTCCCCCGACTGGCTCGAGCACGCCCGTACGCCCGCGGCCCGCATCGCCATCGGCCGCTGGCTGGCCACCCATGCCCAGGAACCGGCCGCACCCACCCCGCCCGCGCCGCCTGTCCCCGGTCCCCCGCGGGCCGCCTCCCGGGTCGTCGCGCCGGCCACGCAGGGGCCGGTCGCCGTCGTCGCCGGGAGCGGAGGCCCGGTGGCCGCGAGCGTGCGGCTGGCGGGCTGCTGTACGCCGGTGCCGCCCGACGAGGTCACCGGCTTCACGGTGCGTGGGGGAACGGTGACCGTGCACCGCGCTCCGTGTCCCGTGGTGGACCGGATGGTCACCTCGGGTCGCAAGCCGGTCGAGGTGCACTGGCGCAGCCAGGACGGCGGGAGCGCCGGCGACTACCGGGTCACCCTGAGGGCCGAGTCGTTCAGCAGGCGGCATCTGCTCGCCGATCTGACCGAGGCCATCGCGGCGGCGGGCGCCGCCGTCGTCTCCGCCGCGGTCGAACCGCCGCACGAGCAGCGTGTGCGCCACACCTACACCCTTCAGCTGCCGGACGCCGGCCGGCTCCCCGAGCTGATGCGGGCGATGCGCCGCGTGCCGGGGGTCTACGACGTCGCGCGGGCGGGCCGTTCGGTGACCCCGGCGCCGCTGTAGCGGCAGGCGGCCCGCGCAAGGGGCGGCGCCGTACCCGTAAGGGTGATACGACACTCGTACCACCATCCGAGACGCTCGTACGAGTGGGACGGCGTCGTGCCGCCACCGGTCGGCGGCCGGGCGCTGATAGCGGTGGACGCATGTCGCACTCACCGGAGCGTTCCCCCCGACGCCGGCGGTCCGCGCGCCGCCGGGCCGCCCTCGTCGTCGCAGCAGCCTCCCTGGTCCTCGGGGCCGCGGCCCCGCCGGCCCCCGGGGCGCTGGGAGTCGGTGACCGGCTCTTCCCCCACCTCGGCAACCCCGGCTACGACATCGCCACCTACGACATCTCCTTCGACTACCGGGCGAACAACCAGCCGCTCGACACCGTGACCAGAATCGTCGCCCGGGCCGGCGCGAAGCTCGACCGGTTCAACCTGGACTTCACCCACGGCACCGTCAGCTCGGTCGAGGTCAACGGCGTGGCCGCCCCCTTCGCCCCCGCCGGGGAGGACGTGGTCGTCACTCCTGCGCACACGCTGACCTCGGGAACCTTGTTCACCGTCACCGTCCACCACACCAGTGATCCCCGGAGCGAGGGAGAGGGCGGCTGGGTAGCTACCGGGGACGGTCTGGTCATGGCCAACCAGGCCGACGCCGGCCACCGGGTCTTCCCCGGCAGCGACCACCCCTCCGACAAGGCGATGTTCACCTTCAGGGTCACCGCCCCCAAGGAGCTCACCGTTGTCGCCAACGGGCTGCCCGCCGGGCGCGAGACCGAAGGGGCGAGGACCACCTGGACGTACCGGACGCTGCACCCGATGGCCACCGAGCTCGCGCAGATCGCCATCGGCCGCTTCGCCGTACCGGAACACAGCGGCCCGGGAGGCCTGAAGCTGCGGGACGTGGTGCCCTCGGCGGACCGGAAGGCGCTGGAGACGTGGACGGCGAAGACGCCCGAACACGTCGCATGGATGGAGAAGAAGGTGGGTCACTACCCCTTTGAGACCTACGGGGTGCTCATCGCCGACGCCTCGACCGGCTTCGAACTGGAGACGCAGACCCTCTCGCTCTTCGAGCGGGACCTGTTCACCAAGCCCGGCTTCCCTGCCTGGTACGTCGAGTCGGTCATGGTGCACGAGCTCTCCCACCAGTGGTTCGGCGACAGCGTCAGCCCTCGCGTGTGGTCCGACCTGTGGCTCAACGAAGGGCACGCCACCTGGTACGAGGCGCAGTACGCCGAAGAGAGATCAGGCCGGAAGCTGGCCGACCGCATGCACCGCGCCTACGAGCTGTCCGACAGGATGCGTGCCGACGGCGGTCCGCCCGCCGCACCCACCCCGCCCGTCCCCGGCAAGAAGATCAGCATCTTCCGGCCGGTCGTCTACGACGGCAGCGCGCTCGTGCTCTACGCCCTCCGCCAGCGGATCGGGGCCGCCGCCTTCGACCGGCTGGAGCGCGCGTGGGTACAGCGGCACCGTGACTCCACGGCGAGTACCGCCGACTTCGTCGCCCTCGCCACCGAGGTCTCCGGCCAGGACCAGTCCAGGTTCCTGCGCCCCTGGCTGTACGGGCGGCACACCCCGCCCATGCCCGGGCACCCCGACTGGAAGGCCGCCCCGAAACCCGCGTGACGACGCCGCGGCAGCGTGGGACGATCGACGGGTCGGCAAGGCGGCCGGCCCGGGAATCTCCGGGCACCGCCGGACGTTGTCGACCCTGAGGCCCCCGGTGCGGGGGCAGGCACCGACCCACGACGTAAGGATCAAATGACCTCCTCTTCTTCCCTTCCCCAGGACCGGCAGAGCCTCTCGGAGAGCCTGCGGGCCGACGCCCTGATGGAAGAGGACGTCGCCTGGAGCCACGAGATCGACGGGGAGCGCGACGGCGAACAGTACGACCGCTCCGAGCGCGCGGCCCTGCGGCGTGTAGCGGGACTCTCCACCGAGCTGGAGGACGTCACCGAGGTCGAGTACCGGCAGCTGCGCCTGGAGCGCGTGGTGCTGGTGGGCGTCTGGACGTCCGGCACGGCGCAGGACGCCGACAATTCGCTCGCCGAGCTGGCCGCGCTCGCCGAGACCGCGGGTGCCATGGTGCTCGACGGTGTCGTCCAGCGGCGCGACAAGCCGGACCCGGCGACGTACATCGGCTCCGGCAAGGCCCTGGAGCTGCGGGACATCGTCCTGGAGAGCGGCGCCGACACCGTGGTGTGCGACGGTGAGCTCAGCCCCGGCCAGCTCATCCACCTTGAGGACGTAGTCAAGGTCAAGGTGGTCGACCGGACCGCCCTGATCCTCGACATCTTCGCCCAGCACGCCAAGTCCCGCGAGGGCAAGGCGCAGGTCTCGCTGGCCCAGATGCAGTACATGCTGCCCAGGCTCCGAGGCTGGGGTCAGTCGCTGTCCCGGCAGATGGGTGGCGGTGGCTCCGGTTCGTCCGGCGGCGGCATGGCCACCCGTGGTCCCGGTGAGACCAAGATCGAGACGGACCGGCGGCGGATCCGCGAGAAGATGGCGAAGATGCGCCGGGAGATCGCGGAGATGAAGACCGGCCGCGACATCAAGCGCCAGGAGCGCCGTCGCAACAAGGTCCCCTCGGTGGCCATCGCCGGCTACACCAACGCGGGCAAGTCCTCGCTGCTCAACCGGCTCACCGGCGCGGGCGTGCTGGTGGAGAACTCCCTGTTCGCCACCCTCGACCCGACCGTGCGCCGGGCCGAGACGCCCTCCGGACGGCTCTACACCCTCGCCGACACCGTCGGCTTCGTGCGGCACCTGCCGCACCACCTCGTCGAGGCGTTCCGCTCCACCATGGAGGAGGTCGGCGACTCCGACCTCATCCTGCACGTGGTGGACGGCTCGCACCCGGCGCCGGAGGAGCAGCTGGCCGCCGTGCGCGAGGTCATCCGCGACGTGGGCGCGGTCGACGTGCCCGAGATCGTGGTGATCAACAAGGCGGACGCCGCCGACCCGCTCGTGCTGCAGCGGCTGCTGCGCGTCGAGAAGCACTCGATCGCGGTTTCGGCGCGGACCGGCGAAGGCATCCAGCAGCTGCTGGAGCTGATCGACGCCGAGCTGCCGCGGCCCGCCGTGGAGATCGAGGCCCTCGTGCCGTACACGCACGGCGCCCTGGTCGCGCGGGCCCACGCCGAGGGCGAGGTGATCTCCGAGGAGCACACCCCGGAGGGCACCCTGCTCAAGGCCCGGGTGCACGAGGAACTCGCCGCGGAGCTGCAGCGGTACGTACCCGCCGCGCGCTCCTGACCGTACGAACGCAAGAGGCCCGCCCCGACGACGTCGGGGCGGGGGGGGTGGGGTGGTTTGGGTAACGCCCGGGGGGGGTCGTGTGCTGGTTTGTGGGTATTTTTGTGTTAGTGGACGTTTACTCCC
>NZ_JBEZYL010000027.1:0-51686 GCF_040638465.1 Streptomyces sp. NPDC026206 | reverse complement strand
GAGATCCTCGTCACGTCGCGAAATTTTCCCGGTTTTCCCCGCGCTTGAGGAAGAGACCGGACGGGCTGCATTTGCAGCCCGTCCGGCGCTTGAGGACAAAGAAACGGCGAAAGGGCGGGACCGGGGCAGGACCCCCATCGGTTACAGACCGGTGACGTGCGCGCCCCCGCGTTCACCCGAACAGTCCGGTTAGGCTCACGGGACAGCCTGACCGAGAGTGGGGGACCGACAGCCGATGCGCGCCATACGCACAACCCTGATCGTCGCCGTGATCCTGGCGGGCCTCTTCGTCGCCGCGGACCGGGCGGCGGTCTACTTCGCCGAGAACCAGGCAGCCGAGAAGATCCGCAGCAGCCAGGGGCTCTCCGGCACCCCCGACGTCTCCATCAAGGGCTTCCCCTTCCTGACCCAGGTCGCGGGCTCCGAGCTCGAAGAGGTCGACATCAAGCTCGACGGCGTCACCGCCGGCGCCGGCGACCGCTCGGTCAAGGTGAGCGGCTTCGACGCCCAGCTGCACAACGTCCGCATCGACAGCAGCTTCTCCTCGGCCGTCGCCGGCAGCGCGACGGGCACCGCCCACCTCTCCTACGACGAGCTCACCAAGGCCGCCGGCGACCCCAACGTCTCCGTCGCCTACGGCGGCAAGGACGGGGCCGGCCGCAGCCAGGTGAAGGTCACGGGCCAGGTGACGGTCATGGGCCAGCCCGTGCAGCGCAGCGTGGTGTCCACGGTGAGCGTGGTGAACGGCAACACGATCCGGGTGCGGGCGGACGAGGTTCCGGCGCAGGGCATCCCCGGCCTGGAGCGGAAGGTCCGCGAGAAGACCGACTTCGACCGGCAGCTCTCGGGCCTGCCCAAGGGCATCAAGCTCGACAAGGTCGTCACGACGCCGACCGGCGTCGACATCACGCTGACGGGCACCGACGTCAACCTGGCCGGCTGACGCTCCGCCGCCCGGCCGGACGGGACGCCCACGCCCGGGCAGTCCCGTACGGGCCCGGGGCCCGCGCCCCGGGCCCGTACGGACGTCCACGTTACGAGACGTGGTGTCCGCGCATCAGCTCCCAGGGGCGTCCGGGGGCGCGTACGGCCGCACGGCGGGGGCCGCGCGTGGCCACGCAGGCGACACGCAGGCGACGCGCGTCCCACCATCCGGGATTTTCCATCTCACTATTCGGCCCCCTGGTGACAGGGCTCCCGGTCCCTCCCTACGATCGCCCCATGAAGCGACAGGCGGATCTCACCAAGCGACGGGCAGTGGACCTGTGTCGCGTGGCCGCCATGCTCTGTCGCCCCGTCTGACGGGGACCGCTCTCCGGCTCCCCCTTCGGCCGTTCCGGCCGCCTCCCCGCACCATCGCTCCCCCCGCCGCGCGGCGCAGCCCCCGGTAAGGCCCCGGCCGCCGCGCACCCGCACACGCTGGCGCACATCTGCAACTGCCCCGGAGGAGAACAGCATGAGCCGCAACGACGTCCTGGTGGACGCCGACTGGGTACAGGCCCGCATCGACGCAGGCGACCCGAAGACCGTCATCGTCGAGGTCGACGAGGACACCTCCGCGTACGACAAGAACCACATCAAGAGCGCCATCCGGATCGACTGGAAGTCCGACCTCCAGGACCCGGTCCGCCGCGACTTCGTCGACCAGGCCGGCTTCGAGAAGCTCTTGTCCGACAAGGGCATCGCGAACGACGACACCGTCGTCCTCTACGGCGGCAACAACAACTGGTTCGCCTCCTACGCCTACTGGTACTTCAAGCTCTACGGCCACCAGGACGTCAGGCTCCTCGACGGCGGCCGCAAGAAGTGGGAGCTCGACTCCCGCGACCTGGTCGCCGAGGTGCCCCAGCGCGCCCGCACCCAGTACACGGCCAAGCCGCAGGACCCCTCGATCCGTGCCTTCCGCGACGACGTCCTCGCCTCCATCGGCTCGCTGAACCTGATCGACGTGCGCTCCCCCGACGAGTTCAGCGGCAAGCTGCTCGCCCCGGCGCACCTTCCGCAGGAGCAGTCGCAGCGCCCCGGCCACGTGCCGGGCGCGCGCAACATCCCGTGGTCGAAGGCGGCCAACGACGACGGCACGTTCAAGTCCGGCGCCGAGCTCAAGGAGCTCTACGAGGCCGCGGGCGTGGACCTGGCCAAGGACACCATCGCCTACTGCCGCATCGGCGAGCGCTCCGCGCACACCTGGTTCGTGCTGCACGAGCTGCTCGGCCAGCACAACGTCCGCAACTACGACGGCTCCTGGACCGAGTACGGCTCGCTCGTCGGCGTGCCGATCGAGCTCGGCGCCAACTGACCTCCCGACCAGCGCAACGAGAAGGATCACTCATGTGTGGAGCAAAGGCCGGCGGTCCGGACGCCTCGACCGCCAAGCCCGGTGAGACCACCATCCAGGGCTCGGTGACCCGCGACGGCGTGCCCGTCCAGGGGTACGTGCGCCTGCTGGACAGCACCGGCGAGTTCACCGCCGAGGTGCCCACGTCCTCGACCGGGCAGTTCCGCTTCTACGCCGCCGAGGGCACGTGGACGCTGCGGGCGCTCGTGCCGGGCGCGACGGCGGAACGCACGGTCGTCGCCCACAAGGGCGCGCTGGCGGACGTCGCCATCGCCGTCTGACGCCACCGCGTCGGGCACACGAACGGCCGGAGGGCCGTACCCCGGGGTTGGACGCCTTGATGGTGGGGTACGGCCCTTCGCGCTACCTTCGCGCCACCCCCGGCGCGGTCGTACGGTGAAAGGGTGTACGCGAGGCGCCGACACCTCTACTTCGCCATGATGGGCGTCTGCATCTTCATGTTCGTCCTGGCGTGGTCCGTGGTGCGCCTGTGGTCGGTGCCGGCGGCGGTCGGGATGTGCCTGTTCGCCATGGTCATCCCCCCGGTCGCGGCCATCGTCGCCAACCGGCGCGGACCGGACGACCGCTGGTGGGACGACCCGTCGGGGGACCCGAAGTCGGACGAGTGGTGGGACGAACTGGACGGCAAGCGCCGCCGCCCGGAGTCCCGCGACCAGTAGCGGACCGGCTTCGGCGGACCGAGTGGGTCAGTGGCGGACCGAGTGGGTCAGTAGACGAGCGCCTGCACGCCGTCCGCCATGATCTCGCTCACGAACACCTGCGCCCCCGCGATGCGCGCGCCCTCGATCAGGTCCTTCTCCTCGATGTCGCGGCGCGCCGCGCACTGCGTGCACACCGTGATCATCCCGCCGGCGCCCCTGATGCCGTCGATCAGGTCCGGGAGCGGTGCCGCGTGCGGCAGCTCGAACTCCGCCGCCCGCCCCGGCAGCCCGAACCACGACGACTCGCCGGTCAGCCACAGCGAGACCTCGACGCCACTGGCCGCGGCCACGGCCGCCACCGTGAACGCCTGCGAGCACCGCTCGGGCGCGTCGGCGCCCGCCGTCACCTTGATCACAAGCTTCTTCGCCATGCCGCCACTCTAGGACCTGACACCGCCGGCGGCCGGACGCCCGGGAACGATCCACCTCACAGCGCCACTCGCGCAACGGCCGACTAGACTCGTGCCCGGTCCGTACACCCACACTCCGACCGAGGAGCGCGCTCGTGCTTGAGGCATTCTTCACCACCCTGCTCGTCCTGGTCGCGGTTGGCGTCACCGCCTTCGCGGGCCTGACCTTGAAGAAGCTGTACCAGGGCCAGCGCTGACCCCCCTGTCCGCACCCCCTACAGATCGCCTGAGCTGATGATCGAGATTCCGTCCGACCTCCACCGTGACCTCGCGCCCCTGGTCTTCCTCCTCGGCAAGTGGGAGGGCGCGGGCGTCGCGGACTTCCCCGGCGCCGAGAAGTGCAACTTCGGGCAGGAAGTCACCTTCTCGCACGACGGCCGCGACTTCCTCGAGTACACCTCGCACACCTGGGTGCTCGACAGCGAGGGCAAGATGGTCCGCCCGCTGGAGACCGAGAGCGGCTTCTGGCGCATCGACGCCGACCGCAAGGTCGAGATCGTCATGACGCGCGACTCGGGCGTCGCCGAGGTCTGGTACGGCGAGCTGGCCGACAAGAAGCCGCAGATCGACCTGGCCACGGACGCCGTGGCCCGCACCGCGGCCTCCGGCCCGTACACCGGCGGCAAGCGCCTGTACGGCTACGTCAAGGGCGACCTGATGTGGGTCGGCGAGAAGGCCACCCCCGAGGTGCCGCTGCGCCCCTACATGTCCGCGCACCTGAAGAAGGTCGCCACGCAGCAGAGCCTGCAGGAGTGGGCCGAGAACCTGCCCGAGGACCTGCCGGACGGCGTCTCCTTCTTCCGCGAGGACGGCACGCCCTACACCCCCTGAGCACCACCTCACGAGCGCCCCGCGGGGGAAGTCCGGTCGAATTCCGGCGCTGACCCTCCCCCATAGCCCGAACGGCATGGGGGCGCCCCCATCGGTAGGCGGAAAGCCCCCTCGGGGGCTTTCCGCGAGCCCGATCGCCTGCGGCGGCGCAGCTCCCCGCACAACTCGCCGTGGACTGCGAGGGGACACCCGCGCGGATCGCGCCGCGGGCCACTCCTCGGTACGTACGCCCGGACAGATCCGGAAGAAGCTGCGTACGCAGAGAAAACACGGCCCGAGGCGAAGGCGTACCGCCCGTGGCGATCGATCCTCCGGCCCTTGCTACCGGGCTGCCGGGCGGCCCGCCCGCCGGCACGGCCCCGCCACCGCGGCGCAGGCTCCCCCTGGCGCCGCTGCTGGCCGGGCTCACCGTCGCGCTCGCCGTCTCGCTGCTGTGCTGCGTGGCGCTGGGCTCCTCCGGCGTCGGCTGGGGCGCGGCGCTGCGCTATCTGCGGGCGGGACTGACCGGCGGGAGCATCGCGCCCGGCGAGATCGCGGCGTACACGATCATCTGGGAGCTGCGCTTCCCGCGCGCCCTGCTGGCCGCGGTCGTCGGGGCGGGGCTGTCCGCCATCGGCGTGGGCGCCCAGGCCATGGTGCGCAACGCCCTCGCCGACCCGTTCACCCTCGGCATCTCCTCCGGCGCCGCCGTCGGGGCCAACGCCGTGCTGCTCTTCGGGGCGTTCGCCTCGCTGGGCGTGTGGGCGCTGTCCAATGCCGCCTTCCTCTCCGCGCTCGCCGCCATGGCCCTCGTCTACGCGGCGGCGCGCACCGCGCACGGGCTGACCCCGCTGCGGCTGGTGCTGACCGGCAGCGCCATGTACTACGGCTTCTCCGCTGTCACCACGCTCATGGTCTTCCAGGCCGACCGGGGGGAGGCCGCCCGTTCGGCGATGATGTGGCTGCTCGGCAGCCTGGGCGGCGCCACCTGGTCGTCCCTGCCCATCGCCGCCGCCGTCGTGCTGGCCGGGACCGGGTATCTGCTGTGGTCCGCGCGCGCCCTGAACGCGCTGGCCATGGGCGACGAGACCGCCGCCGCGCTGGGCGTGGACGCCGAGCGGCTGCGCCGGGTGCTGTTCCTCGTCACCGCCGCCGTCACCGGGGCCGTCGTCGCCGTCAGCGGGGCGATCGGCTTCGTGGGGCTGATGGTTCCGCACATCACCCGCATGCTCGTCGGCGCCGACCACCGCCGGGTGCTGGCCGTGGCGCCGCTGCTGGGCGCCGTCCTCCTGCTGTGGGTGGACGTCGTCTCCCGGCTGCTGCTGGCGCCGGTGGAGCTGCCGGTCGGGGTCATCACGGCGCTCATCGGCGTGCCGTGCTTCGTGCTGCTGATGCGGCGGCGCGGCTACACCTTCGGAGGTTCGTGATGCGCGTGGCCATCGAGGGGCTGTCGGTCGAGGTCGCGGGCGCCCGGCTGGTCGAGGACATCACGCTCCGGGCCGGCAGCGGTCAGGTCGTGGGGCTGGTCGGCCCGAACGGCAGCGGCAAGTCCACGCTGCTGCGCTGCGTCTACCGCGCGCTGCGGCCGGCCGCCGGGCGGGTGCTGCTGGACGGCGACGACCTGCATGCCCTGACCGCCCGCGAGGGGGCGCGCAGGCTGGCGGCGCTGCCGCAGGAGTCGGGCGGTGAATTCGACTTCACCGCCTCGGAGGTCGTGGCGATGGGCCGGCTGCCACACCAGAGCGCGGCCGGGCGGGTCACGGCGGCCGACACGAGCGCCTGTGCCACGGCCCTGGAGCGGGTGGGTGCGGCCCACCTCGCCGGCCGCGGCTTCCTGACCCTGTCGGGAGGCGAGAAGCAGCGGGTGCTGATCGCCCGGGCGCTGGCCCAGCAGCCGCGGGTGCTGGTGCTGGACGAGCCCACGAACCACCTGGACATCGCCCAGCAGCTGGAGGTGCTCGCGCTGGTGCGCGCCTCGGGGCTGACCGTCCTGACCGCGCTGCACGACCTCAACCTCGCCGCCTCCCACTGCGATGTCCTGTACGTGATCGCGGGCGGCCGCATCGTCGCCTCCGGCCCGCCGCACTCCGTGCTCACCGCCGCTCTGCTCGCCGAGGTCTTCGGCGTACGGGCGCACCGCGTGCCGCACCCGGCCTCCGGCGCCCCGCAACTGCTCTTCGACCGACTGCCGTAAGGACACCCATGCGCACCGCCCGTATCTGCGCCGCCCTGCTCGCCGCCGTCACTCTCACGAGCTGCGGCGCGAAGGTTTCGGATGCTTCCGGCGACAAACAGAGCGAGGCCGGCTCGGCCCACTACCCCGTGACCGTCGAGAACTGCGGCGTGAAGACGACGTACGACAAGGCGCCGCGGCGCGTGGTCACCAACGACGTCGGCATCGCCGAGATCATGTTCGCGCTCGGCCTGGAGGACCACATGGCCGGCTATGTGGCCCCCGACTACAGAACGGGCCGGGACGACAAGGGCGAGGCACCCTGGAAGGCCGGCTACGGCAAGGTGAAGCGGCTGGCCAAGAAGGAGATCAACAAGGAGCTCGTGCTGGACGCGAAGGCGGACCTCGTCTTCGCGGGCTGGAACTACGGCTTCGGCGAGGGCAACGGCTTCACCCCCGAGGCGCTGAAGAAGCTCGGTGTGGGCTCGTACGTCCTCACCGAGTCCTGCCACAACGGCACCACCGGCAAGTCCCGCGGGGTCATGCCGCCGCTGGAGGCGCTGTACACCGACCTGGAGACGCTGGGGAGGATCTTCGACGTCGAGGACCGGGCGCGAAAGCTCGTCGAGGGCTTCAAGAAGCGCGTCGCCGACGCCCGGGCCGGTGTCCCGGAGGACGGCAGGGCGCCGCGGGTCTTCCTCTACGACGACGGCCGGGACAAGCCGCTGACGGCGGGGGCGTTCGCCGGGCCGCACGACATCATCACCAAGGCCGGTGGCGACCACGTGATGAAGGACCTCAAGGACTCGTGGGTCACCGTCGGCTGGGAGACCGTCGTCGAGCGCGACCCCGAGGTCATCGTCATCAACAACTACGGCGATGTGAGCGCGGCGGAGAAGAAGAAGTTCCTGATGTCCTACCCGCCGCTCGCGGGCGTCTCCGCCGTCAAGAACGACCGCGTTTTCGTCCTCGACTACGTGGATCTCGTCGAGAGTCCCCGCAACCCGGCGGCCATCGCCGTCCTGGCCGACTGGCTGAAAGGGGTACGCGAGGGCTGACGCTGCCTAGACTGGGAGCGTGGTGGACACCGACTGGCAGAGCGACCTCCGTAAGCGCGGCTATCGGCTGACCCCGCAGCGCCAGCTCGTGCTGGAGGCGGTCGACCGCCTTGAGCACGCGACACCGGACGACATCCTCACCGAGGTCCGCAGGACCGCGGGCGGGGTGAACATCTCGACCGTCTACCGGACGCTGGAGCTGCTGGAGGAGCTGGGCCTGGTCAGTCATGCCCACCTCGGGCACGGTGCGCCCACGTACCACCTCGCGGACCGGCACCACCACATACACCTGGTCTGCCGGGACTGCACGGCCGTCATCGAGGCCGATGTGTCGGTCGCCGCGGACTTCACGGCGAAGCTGCGCGAGGACTTCGGTTTCGAGACCGACATGAAGCACTTCGCGATCTTCGGCCGGTGCACGCAGTGCTCCTCGAAGGCTTCCTCGAACGCGCCGGCGACGGCCCCTTAGGCTTGGCGGCATGCTGCGTCAATCGAGAAGCCCGCTGCTGTCGCTGCCCGGTGCCGTCCCCGCCGAGGGCCCGGACGAAGGCGTCGCCGCCCACTACGGCGATCCCTTCCGCGAGCAGCGTGCGCTCGCCGGCGGATCCGGGTTCGTGGACCTCTCCCACCGGGGGGTCGTCACCGTCACCGGCGCCGACCGGCTGAGCTGGCTGCACCTGCTGCTCACCCAGCACGTGAGCGACCTCCCGCCCGGCCGGGCCACGCAGGCGCTGGTCCTCTCCCCCCACGGCCACATCGAGCACGCCCTGTACCTGGTCGACGACGGGGAGACGACCTGGGCGCACGTGGAGCCCGGCACCCAGGAGGCGCTGATCGCTTACCTGGAGAGCATGAAGTTCTTCTACAGGGTCGAGGTCGCCGACCGTACGGACGACATCGCGGTGACGTACCTGCCCGCCGGCTCGATCACCGAGGTGCCCGAGGGCGTCGTGGTGCGCGAGACCGCTCACGGCCGTGATGTGTTCCTGCCGCGCGAGCGGCTGGCGGACTTCGCCGCCGCGCACGGCCCGGCGGCGGGCGTCCTGGCCTACGAGGCCCTGCGCGTCGAGGGCCACCGGCCACGCCTCGGCCGCGAGACCGACCACCGCACGATCCCCCACGAGCTCGGCCTGATCGGTGAGGCGGTGCACCTCCAGAAGGGCTGCTACCGCGGCCAGGAGACCGTCGCCCGCGTCCACAACCTGGGCAAGCCGCCGCGCCGGCTGGTCTTCCTGCACCTCGACGGCAGCGAGGTGACCCTCCCGGCCCACGGCGCCCCCGTCCGGCTGGCCGCCGACGGCCCGGAGGGCCGCCAGCTGGGCTTCGTCACTACCGCCGTCCGCCACTACGAGCTGGGCCCGATCGCCTTGGCCCTGGTGAAGCGGAACGTACCGGTCGACGCTGCTCTCCTGGTCGGCGAGGGCACGGCCGCCTCGCAGGAGACCGTCGTCGAGCCCTGACCGGGCTCAGACCTCCACCAGCACCGTGAACGGGCCGTCGTTCGTGAGCGAGACCTTCATGTCCGCTCCGAAGCGGCCCGTCTCCACGCGCGCCCCCAGCGCCCGCAGCTGCGCGACGACCTCGTCGACGAGCGGCTCCGCCACCGCCCCCGGCGCGGCCGCGTTCCACGTGGGCCGGCGCCCCTTGCGGGCGTCACCGTAGAGGGTGAACTGGGAGATCACGAGCAGCGGTGCGCCCACGTCGCTGCAGGACTTCTCGTCCTGCAGCACCCGCAGGGACCACAGCTTGCGCGCCAGCTGGGCGCAGCGCTCCGGCGTGTCCTCGTGTGTCACGCCGACGAG
Organism: Streptomyces sp. NPDC026206; assembly: GCF_040638465.1. Lineage (NCBI taxonomy): Bacteria > Bacillati > Actinomycetota > Actinomycetes > Kitasatosporales > Streptomycetaceae > Streptomyces > Streptomyces sp. NPDC026206. The sequence goes on along the minus strand of NZ_JBEZYL010000027.1, from coordinate 42,373 downwards.
CACGCACAGGCCCTCGCCGACGATCTCGCCGACGACCTGACCGTCCACGGCGACGCTCGCGCCGTTCACCCTCTGCACCACTGCACGCATGCGGACCATGATGCCCTGCGGCCATCCAGGGCTGTTCGGGTGGAGAGACCCTGCGCCCGGGGCACACCGAGTGGCACGATGCGTGCAGGCGGTGCCATATGCGGGCAAGGGCAACGTGATCCGGCCGCACACCGCCCGAGGGGACGGAACCGCATGACCACACCCACCGAGGATGGCCCCATGCTCACCGCGGCCGACCGCACGGCCGCGGAGCTCAAGGGCCTCAAGAACTTGAAGGACCTCACGGCAGTGGACAGCTTGCACGCCAGGCCCCCGAGCCAGCGCTCCGGGCGGATGGCGGACGTCCCCGGGCGGCGGCTGACCGAGCTGTGCCTCGTGGAGCTGCGTGCGCTGCGCCGGGACGCGCAGCGCGACGAGGCCGACCTCAGCTACGTGCGGCGGCTCCTGCAGGGCCGTATCGACATTCTGCGGGCCGAGCTGGCGCGCCGGGCGGCGCCGGGCTCACCGGTGGTGGAGAGGCTGCTGGTGGAGCGGCTGACGGAGATCCTCGCGGACGGCCCCTCGGCGCACCGCTCGTCCGCCCGCCATGTGACGGTGGGGACGCCGCACAGCGAGGAGTACCGGCGGCTGGCCGACGACATGCTCTCGGAGGTCGAGCTGTCGGACCTGGGGGCCCGTACGGACGGTGAGCTGCGCGAGGGCATGGGGCGCCTGGAGGAGTACGAGCGGCAGGTCTCCGTGCGCCGTACGGGACTGCAGCGCACGGCCGACGATTGCAGTGCGGAGATCGCACGAAGGTACCGTGAAGGAGAAGCACAAGTAGACGACCTCCTCTCGTGATCGCCCGTCGGGCTCCGGAGGCGGTTCTCGCACCACCCCCGGAAGGCCGACGATGACCTCCTCCCCGATACACGCAGCGCCCGCGCAGGTCCCGTCCGGCGGTGCCACCGGCACACCGGGCATACCCCCGGTCCTCGCCGAGGTCGTGCGCTCGGGCTTCGTCGAGGGCCAGCACCGCGGCTCGCTGGTGATCCTGGCGGCCGACGGCAGCGTGGAATTCGCGCTCGGCGACCCGGCGGCCCCGGTCTACCCGCGGTCGGCCAACAAGCCGATGCAGGCGGCCGCCATGCTGCGGGCCGGTCTGGAGCTGTCCGGTGAGCGGCTGGCGCTGGCTGCCGCCAGCCACTCCGGCGAATCGTTCCACCTGGATCTCGTCCGCAAGATGCTCGACGAGTTCGGCGTCCCGGAGGAGGGCCTGCAGACCCCGCCCGACCTGCCGCTGGACCCCGTCGAGGCGGAGTCCTACCTGGCCTCCGGCCTGGTCCGCGACCGGGTGACCATGAACTGCTCCGGCAAGCACGCCGCCATGATCGCCGTCTGCGTGGCCAACGGCTGGCCGGTGGAGAGCTACCTCGCGCCCGAGCACCCGCTGCAGCAGCTGGTGCTGCGCACCGTGGAGGACGCGAGCGGCGAGTCCGTCGTGCACGTCGGCACGGACGGCTGCGGCGCGCCCCTGATGGCGCTGACGCTGACCGGCCTGGCACGGGCCTTCCGCAGCTTCGTGCTGGCCGAGCCGGGCACGCCCGAGCGCAGGGTGGCCGATGCGATGCGCGCCCATCCCGAGTACGTCGCCGGTACCCGCCGCCCGGACACGTGGCTGATGCGGGAGATACCGGGGGCGCTGTCGAAGATGGGCGCCGAGGCGGTCCAGGCGGTGGCCCTGCCGGACGGCCGCGCCCTCGCCTTCAAGATCAACGATGGTTCCGGGCGGGCCCTGGGCCCCGTGCTGGCGCGCTCGCTGCAGCTGCTGGGCATCGACTCCCCCGTCGTCGCCCGCATCGCCGACGAGCCGCTGCTGGGCGGCGGACAGCGCGTCGGTGAGATCCGTGTCGCCTTCTGAGCAGGGCGTGTACTGAACCGCTGACGGACGTAACGAAACCCATGCGTCCGGCCGGGCAGGGCCCCTAGCGTGCTCGCATGAGCCTTGAGGTGCGAACGATCGGCGATTCCGACCTCCCCGACTGGATCCGTGCCATGCACACCGGCTTCCTGCGACCGCCCTCGGTGACCAAGGAAGAGATAGAGGTACGCCGCGCGGGCACGGACCTGGAGCGTGCCCAGGGGGCCTTCCACGCGGGGCGCTGCGTGGGCACGTTCCGCAGCTTCGCGCAGCGCATCACGGTGCCCGGCGGGGCATCGGTGACGGCGGACGGGATCTCCAACGTCACCGTCTCGCCGACGCACCGCCGACGGGGCCTGCTCAGCCGCATGATGGAGCGCGACCTGCGGGCCGCCCGGGAGCGCGGCGACGCCGCCGCGACGCTCGTCGCATCCGAGTGGCCCATCTACGGCCGGTACGGGTTCGGGCCGGCCGCCTGGGTCACCGAGTGGGAGGTGGAGGTGGCCCGCGCCGGGCTGGACAAGCGCTACGCGGGCCCGGCGGACGGCGGCCGGGTCGACCTGGTGGACGCGGCCGCCGTGCTCCGGCACGGGCCCGGGCTGCACGAGCGGCTGCGCGCGACGCGGCACGGCGTCATCGACCGCAGCGAGCGCTGGTGGCGGCTGGCCACGGGTGACATCCCCGTGCCCGGCAACACGTCGTGGACGGAGCCCTACTACGCCCTCTACCGCTCCCCCGGCGGCACCGTCGACGGGCTGCTGACCTACACCGCCGACGAGGTGTGGGACGGCATGCGGCCACTGAACACCGCCGCCGTACACGGCCTGATAGCGGTCTCACCGGAGGCCGAACGCGCCCTGTGGTACTTCCTGTTGTCGGTCGACTGGGTCACCAAGGTCACCTCCTGTTACCTCGCGCCCGACGACCTCCTGCCGCACCTGCTGCCCGACCCGCGCGCGGCGAAGGTCATCCTGCAGTCCGACTTCCTGTGGTTCCGCCCCCTTGACGTGCCGGCCCTGCTGGAGGCCCGTACGTACGCCTGCCCGGGCTCCCTCGTCCTCGACGTCGGCGACCCGTGGGGCCTGGCGGGCGGGCGCTTCCTGCTGGAGGCGGACCCGCAGGGCGCGAGCTGTACGCCCACGAAGCGGCCGGCCGAACTGTCCCTGGGCGTGGGCGGACTGGGGTCCTTGTACCTCGGCGACGAGTCCGCGGTGCGGCTCGCGGCGCTGGGGCGGATCGGCGAGGAGCGGGCGGGCGCCGTGCGGCGCGCGGAGCTCATGCTGCGCACGGCGCGCAGGCCGTGGTGCCCGGACCTGTTCTGAGTTCCTCGCGGACCGCTGCGGATCGCTCCCGGCCCGCGCTTGACCTCAAGCAAGGTTGAGGTAGGAGGCTTCTTCCCACGGCCCCGGGGCTCACCGCCCCGGGACGTTCCGCCCGCGCCTTTCGACCCTGCCGAGGAGAACTCCATCATGTCCCAGGCCCCTTACCGCCTCGCCGTCGTCGTCGCCTCCACCCGCGAGGGCCGCTTCGGCCCCACCGTCGCCAAGTGGCTGGCCGAACAGACCGCGCAGCGCGACGACATCGACGTCGACGTCATCGACCTGGGCGAGCACCCGCTGCCGGTGAACCTCAGCAGCGAGCCCGGGCCGCAGGAGGCCGCCGCCCTCGCCGGTGTGACCCCCCGGCTGGCGGCGGCGGACGCCTTCATCGTCATCACCCCCGAGTACAACCACAGTTACCCGGCCTCCCTGAAGAACCTCATCGACTGGCACTACACCCAGTGGCAGGCCAAGCCGGTGGCCTTCATCTCCTACGGCGGCCTGTCCGGCGGCCTGCGCGCGGTCGAGCACCTGCGCCCGGTCTTCGCCGAGCTGCACGCCGTCACCATCCGCGAGACCGTCAGCTTCCACAGCCCCTGGGGCAAGCTGGACGAGACGGGCCGGCACCTGGACGAGGAGGCCGGTACCTCCGCTGCCGGCGCCGCCAAGGCGCTGCTCGACCAGCTCACCTGGTGGGCGCTGTCCCTGCGCGAGGCGCGCGCGGCCCGCCCGTACGGCAAGTGAGGCGTTCACCTCGACCGGCAGCCGGGTGAGCCGGAGACCCGGCGGCATCGTGCACCGCGAGGTGCACGACGTGGTGCCACCGCAGGCCGAGTACTCCCTCACCGGGGAGGGCCAGGACCCGCACACGGCACCGGCTCCCCTCGGCGCCCTGGGGGGCGGCCGGCGCCGGCGGACCGGCCGCGCAACCGGGCGGGGACATGGCGGGCACCGCCGCCGCACTACTTGGCCGGAACCGGCCACGTGCTGCCCGGGGCCGCCGTCCACGGGCAGCTTCACACCGGTGGTGGACGTCGCGACGGCGGCCGGGAACAGGGCCGCCCGGGCCGCCTCGTCGGCGCAGCCGTGCCGCTTCATCGGGGCGATCTCGCCGCCCCGGGCCTGGAGTGGGCCTGATCCTCGGCCGCGATGCTGCTCGGCACGGGCCGCCGCGACCCGTGCCCCGGCGGGCGGCACCTGCCGCCGAGGACGCCGAGCGCGTCGTCGTGCGCATCACGCCGCGCAAGGTCGACGGCTCGCTGTAGGCCGGTACCCGCAGGTCCGTACGGTCGCGCTCCGCCTCAGGCGCCGTCGGACGGTTCAGGGCGTCGTCGAGCACGGGCCGGCACTCCTTGGGCGGGCCGGGAAGCATGACGACGCGGGTGGCCCCCGTCTCCAGGAGCGCGCCCCAGGCGGTGCCGTTACCGTTCGGCAGGAGCTCGGTCCCGCGCGGGAAGAGGGCCTGCTGCCGGTTGCTCTCGTGGACGGTGAGGCCGAAGCGGGTGAGCCGCTCGACGACGGCGTCCCAGGCCTCCGCACGGTGTTCGAGGTCGCGGCCGAGGGCGTCGGCGAGGCCGAAGCGGGTGACGTCGTCCGAGGTGGGCCCCAGGCCGCCGATCACGATCAGGACGTCGGCGTGCAGGAGGGACTGGACCGCCGCGGAAATGACCCCCAGCGAGTCCCCCACGGTGCGGTGCTCGACGACGCGGAAGCCGCCGCCGCGCAGGGCGGCACCGGCGGCCGCACTGTTGGTGTCGGCCACCTCTCCGGACAGCAGTTCGTCGCCGACGGTCAGGACGGCGGCGGTGGGTTCCGGCACCGACGCCGAAACGATCTTTTCGATGCTCATGTGACGGCTTCCTGGTGGAACGGTGGTGGCGGACGGGGAGGTTCGGGCGGATGCGGCGGCACGGGCCGCGGGGGCGGCCCGTGCCGCCGCCGCGTCAGGACGCCTCGGGAGGCGTCCAGTCGGCCACGAGGCCGAGCAGCCCGGGGAAGCGGGCGTCGAGGTCGTCGACCCTCACGTGGCTGCGCCGCTCGAGCCCGTACTGGCGCTGCCGGGTGACGCCGGCCTCGCGCAGGGCCTTGAAGTGGTGCGTGAGCGACGACTTGGGCCGGTTGAGCCCGAACCACCCGCAGGAGTGGTCGAACTGCTCGGATTCCAGCAGGAGTTTGCGCACGATCCCCATGCGCAGTGGATCGCTCAGAGCGCCCATCACCACTTCCAGGGGCAGCTCGCCCACTGCCGGCTCCGGCAGGGGGTCGGGCAGACCCTCGGGTGTGGGCAGGACCTTGATGGCCGCTTGTGCGCGGGCCGTTGGCGTCATTGGCGTGGTCTCGGACCGGGTCGGCCGCAAGCCCGTCCTGCTGCCGGCGCTGGCGCTGACGGTGCTGGCCTGCGGGATCTTCGCGACCGCCACCTCCGTGGCCGCGCTGATCGTGGCCCGGCTGTTCACCGGAATCGCCGTCGGCGCCGTCGTCTCGGCGGGCATGGCCGCGGTGACGGACGTGGCCGGACCCGACCGCAAGCGGCTCGGCGCCCTGCTGGCGTCCTGCGCGATGGTCCTCGGCGCGGGCCTGGGCCCGCTGCTGGCCGGCGTGCTCTCCGAGACGCTGCCCGCCCCGACCGTCACCGTCTTCCTCGTCGAGATCGCGCTGCTTGCCCTGGCGTTCCTGACCGTGCTGCGCATGCCGGTGCACCGCCCGGCGGTCGTCGGCAAGGGCGCCTGGATCCGGGTGCCCAAGGTGCCGCAGGGCAACGGCCGCCAGCTCCTGCTGGGCATCGCGGTGTTCGCCCCCGGCATCACCTCGGCCTCGTTCGTGCTCTCGCTCGGCCCGTCCCTGCTGTCCGGCCTGCTGGGTACGACCAGCCGCGTGGTGGCCGGTGCGATGGCCTTCGTGATGTTCCTTACCGCCACGGGCGTGCAGTTCGCGGTCAAGCAGCTGCAGGTGCGGACGATCCTGATCGCCGGTTCGGCGAGCATCGTGGCCGGCATGGCCGCCCTCATGGCCGCCGTGCACACCTCCTCCGTCACCTTCCTGGTCGTCGCCGCGGTGCTCGCCGGCGCCGGGCAGGGCATGGGGCAGCTCGGCGGCCTCTCGCTGCTGAACTCCAGCGTCCCCGGAGCACGCCTCGCCGAGGCCAACGCGGCGCTCAACGTGAGTGGTTACGTCCCCGCCGGCGCCCTGCCCGTCTCGGCCGGCTACCTGAGCGACGCGATCGGCCTGACCAACGGCGCGACCACCTTCGCGGTGGCGCTGATCGGCCTCGCGGTCGTCGGCGGCCTCATCGTCCTCGCCGGCCGCCGCCGGACGCCCGAGGCCGCGTAACGCGGCGCCCGGAACCCCCGAGCCCCCATGAGAAGAGGGAACCCCCGCCGCTCGACCACGGCGACGGCCGGCACCTCCTTGGAGGGGTAGTGGAAGTAGACCGCGCCCTTGGTCATCCCCACCCGGTCGGCGACGTCCTCCACCGAGGTGCGGCCGAAGCGCTGTGCCGCGAAGAGCTCCGCGGCTGCCCGCAGGACAAGGGACTTGGTGCGGATGAAGCGGTCCTGCTTGGGGGCGGGGCCCCGGGTGACGGCGATCGGTTTCGCCGAGAACGCGGACGTCGGTGGGGCGTCGTTCGCCATCTGTGCTCCGTCTCCTGCGGTCACACCGTTGATCACGGGAACCGCAGGTCCGGCCTGCCCGGACAGCTGTCGGCTCCTTGAGCCTGGCCGGCGCCCGCACCCCCGGCGTTAGACTCGAAGGTCCATGTCGGAGCCCAGTCACGCCCGGGCACGAGGAGAGCAGCACACGGTGTCCGAGGAAGACCGAAACGCGCACGCCGGCACAGGCCGCCGCCTCGACCTGCTCGGCGACTGCGAGAGCTGCTTCGGGCTCTGCTGCGTCGCGCTGCCGTTCGCGGCCTCGGCGGACTTCGCGGTGGACAAGGACGCCGGGAAGCCCTGCTCGAACCTCCGGACGGACTTCCGCTGCGGCATCCACACCGGCCTGCGCAAGAGCGGTTTCCGGGGCTGCACCGTGTACGACTGCTTCGGCGCCGGGCAGAAGGTCTCACAGGTCACCTTCGGCGGCCGGGACTGGCGGCAGGCCCCGGAGACCGCGCGGCAGATGTCCGACGTCTTCCCGGTCGTGCGCCAGCTCCACGAGCTGCTCTGGTACCTGACCGAAGCACTCGCGCTGCCCCCGGCCCGCCCGGTCCACGCCGAGCTGCGCAGCGCCCTCGACGAGACCGAGCGCCTCACCCTCCTCGACGCCGGGCTCCTCGCGGACGTCGACGTGGCGGCGCACCGGCAGCACGTCAACACCCTGCTGCTGCGCACGAGCGAGCTCGTCCGCGCCAAGGCCGGGCGCAGGACGAAGGACCGCCGGGGCGCCGACCTCATGGGGGCCCGCCTCAAGGGCGCCGACCTGCGCGGCGCCAACCTGCGCGGGGCCTATCTCATCGCCGCCGACCTGCGCGGCGCCGACCTGAGGTGCGCCGACCTCATCGGCGCGGACCTCCGCGACGCCGACCTGCGGGGCGCCGACCTCACCGATTCGGTCTTCCTCACCCAGCCCCAGGTCAACGCGGCCAAGGGCGACGCCGCCACCAAGCTGCCGCCCGCGCTGAACCGGCCCTCGCACTGGTGAGCCGGCGGGGCTCGCGGGCCTCGATGAGGGAGAGGGACGGGTGGGCGACGAACGAGCCGTCCCGCTCGATCCGTTCGTGCAGCTCACGCAGCCGGTCGCGGGTCACTTCGCCGCTTCGAGGGCGGCGCGCCACACCGGGCCGTCCACGTAGTGGTTGTCGAAGCGCTCGGACGACTCCTTGATCTCCTTCGGGCTCGCCTCGCCCCGCATCACCCGGCCGAGCAGCCGGAGGTAGCCGAAGCGCGGCATGCCGGGCGTGAGACGAACAGCACGTCGGCTTCGGCGCCGGGAGCCACCGCGAAGGCGTGCGGGCGTGCGGGGTGTGCGGCGGCACGAGCGTCACCGGCCCACCGGCTCACCGGCCCACCGCTCACCCGCTCCGCCAGGAAGTCCTCCCAGGTCCGCTTGCCCACGGCTGCCCCCTCGAAGGACAGGTTCTCGCCGGCCCGGTACGCGCGGCCGGCCTTTCCGGGCATCCGGACCGGCATCATCAGCCGGCTCTTTCCGCGCGCTTGCAGGTATCCGCGGCTCAGATCGGCCATCCCGTACACCGTCGGCCCGGCCAGGTCGGGCACCAGGCCGGCCGGCTCGCCGAGCGTCAGTTCCACGAGCCGGGCGGCCACTTCGCGCGAGTCGACCGGCTGGAACCGCAGTCCGCCCGGGCAGGGCACCACGGGCATCTTCGCCATCTTCTCCACCACCTTCAGGACCAGGTCGTGGAACTGGGCGGCCCGCAGCGTCGTGAACGGTATGCCGGAGTCCGCGATGGCACGCTCTGCGTCCCGCTTGGCCTTGAACCAGCCCAGCGGCATCGTCTCCGTGCCGATGACCGAGACGTACACCAGGTGCCGCACCCCGGCCCGTGACGCGGCCCGCACCAGGTTGCGGGTCGCCTCGTCATCGCCCTTGGGGCCGCCCGCGAGGTGCAGAACGGTCCCGGCCCCGGCCACCGCCGCCTCGGTCCCCTCGTCCTTGAGCAGGTCACCGGTCACGTACTCGATGCCGTCCCCGGGCTCGCGGCTGTGCCGGCTGAGCACCCGCACGTCGCAGCCGGCGTCCCGCAGGAGCGGCACGACGAGGCGCCCGAGCGTGCCCGTGCCGCCGGTGACCAGAAGGGGGGAGGTCGTCGCGGTCATCTCAACATCTCCGATTCGTTCGCCCGGGAGATGATCTCCCGGCTGCAACCCGGTCGGTTTTCGTGGGTCTGCTGCTATGACCCGCGGCGAGTAAGGAATGTGACAGGTGGACGAGAATTCTTTTCTGACGGAGCGTTTCGAGGAACACCGGACGCGTCTGCGGGCGGTGGCCTACCGGATGCTCGGCTCGCTCAGCGAGGCCGAGGACGCCGTTCAGGACACGTGGTTGCGCCTCAGCCGCACCGATACCGGCGACGTCGAGAACCTCGGCGGGTGGCTGACCACGGTGGTGTCACGGGTGTGCCTGAACATGCTGCGCGCCCGTCAGGTGCGGCGTGAGGATCCCCTCGACGGGTATGTGCCCGACCCCGACCGCGGGGAGGAGGACGGGTGCGACCCCGAACAGGAAGCGTTGCTGGCCGACTCGGTGGGGCTGGCCATGCTGGTGGTGCTCGACACGCTGTCGCCGGCCGAGCGGCTCGCCTTCGTCCTGCACGACATGTTCGCCGTGCCCTTCGACGAGATAGGCCCGATGATCGATCGATCCCCGGCCGCGACCAGACAGCTCGCGAGCCGCGCCCGCCGCCGGGTCAAGGGCGGCGCCCCGGCGCCCGACGCCGATCCGGCCCGCCGGCGTCCGGTCGTCGAGGCCTTCCTGGCCGCCACCCGCGGCGGGAACTTCGACGCGCTGGTCGCACTGCTCCACCCGGACGTGGTGCTCCGGGCCGACAGGGCGGTCGGCCCCACGCCCGAGCCCATCCTCGTCCGCGGCGCCCACACCGTGGCCGCGGGCGCGATGGCCGCCATGGCCCGGGCGCGGTTCACCGGGCCCGCACTGATCGACGGAGCGGTCGGACTGGCGATGGCCCGCCGAGGACGGCTGTTCCTGGTCCTCGACTTCACGATCACGGACGGCAGGATCACCGAAATCGACCTGATCGCGGAGCCGGACCGCCTCCACCGCCTGGACCTCGCCGTCATCGACGACTGACACGGCCCCACGCCCGACACGCTGGCTACTTTTGCAAGCACCTGCTTGCAAAAGTTAGCAACGTGGGGCAGCATCGTCCCCATGGCATCACTCAACGTCGGCAACCTCGGCGGGTTCCTGCGCGAGCAGCGGCGCACCGCGCAGCTGACGCTGCGGCAGCTCGCGGATGCCGCCGGAGTGTCCAACCCGTATCTCAGCCAGATCGAGCGCGGCCTGCGCAAGCCGAGCGCCGAGATCCTGCAGCAGCTGGCCAAGGCGCTGCGGATCTCCGCCGAGACGCTGTACGTGCAGGCCGGGATCCTCGACGAGCGGGACCGGGACGAGGCGGAGGTCCGCAGTGTGATCCTCGCCGATCCCTCGATCAATGAGCGGCAGAAGCAGGTGCTGCTCCAGATCTATGAGTCCTTCCGCAAGGAGAACGCGCTCGCGGCGGACGAACCGGACGACCCCAGCACACCTTCGAGCAGCAAACCTTCGAGCTGATCCGGGAGACCCATCGTCATGGCCATCACACAGGACATCCGCAAGACCGCAACCGACACCGCCTACGCCGCCGCGGGTGCGGCCGACCTGGCGGCCGAGAAGCTCGGGCAGCTCGTCACCGAGGCCCCCGAGCGTTTCGAGCAGCTGCGCAACACCGACCCGAAGGCCTTCGGTGAGCGGGTGACCCAGCAGGCCAAGCAGGTGCAGACCCAGGTGACCACCAAGTTCACCGAGATCGTCGGGACGATCGACACCGACGCCAAGAAGCTGGGCCAGACCGCCCAGGACCTGGCGCTGCAGGGCGTCGGGCAGGTCGTGGCGGTCGCGGCGCAGGCCGGCGAGACGTTCGAGAAGCTGGCCGAGCGCGGCCGCACGGCCGTGAAGACCTGGCGCGGCGACGCCGCGGAGGAGATCTCGGAGATCGCCGTCGCCGTGGAGCCGGACGCCGAGAGCGACAAGCCTGCGGCGAAGGACGAGCAGCCGGCCGCGGCGGCCACGGACGCCGACGGCGGGGCCGGGGCCGAGGCGGACGGCAAGCCCGCCGCCGCCCGCAAGCCCGCGGCGAAGAAGACGGACACCAAGGCCACGGCCGCGAAGAAGACGGACGCCAGGACCGGCGAGCAGTGACACCGCGCCGGTGACGGCGTGGTGACGACAGGCCGGTGAGGGTCCGGTCCGGGCACGCCCCGCCTGCCCGGACCGTTCTCCCGGTACCGTGGCAGAAGACGCAGGGACAAGAGGTGGACGGCATGCTGGTGGAAGGCTTCGGCGAAGTTCTGTACTGGGTGTCGATCGGCCTGCTCGTCTTCACGGCGGTCGCGTTCGTCGACGCGGCCGTCCACCGCGAGGATGCCTACCGGGCGGCCGGCAAGCAGACCAAGGGCTTCTGGCTGATCATCCTCGGCATCGCGGTCGCCGTGAACCTCTTCTTCGGCATCCTGGCCTTCCTGCCGGTCCTCGGCCTGATCGCCACGATCGTCTACATGGTCGACGTCCGCCCCGCCCTGCGCCAGGTCTCCGGACGCGGCCCGCGCCGCCGCGGCGGCTCCAGCTCGGACGGCCCCTACGGCCCGTACAACGGCGGCCGGTAGCCCTCAGCGCGGCCCGCGGTCGAGCACGATCACGGCCAGATCGTCCGTCAACTCGCCGCCGTTGAGCTCCCGGACCTCCGTGACGGCGGCCTCCAGCAGCTCCTCGCCGCTCAGGCCCTCCTTCACCTGGCGGGCAATCAGCTCGATCATGCCGTCCTGGCCCAGCCGCCGCGTCCCCGCACCGACCTTGCCCTCTATCAGGCCATCCGTGTACATCAACAGGCTCCAGGCATCGCCGAGTTCGACCTCGCGGTGCGGCCAGCGGGTGCACGGCAGCAGCCCCAGCGCCGGCCCCCCGTCGTCCTGCGGCAGCAGGACGGGAGGCTGCCCGGGGCGTACGAGCAGCGGGGCGGGGTGGCCGGCCAGGCGGACGGCCGCGGTGCGGCCGCCGGGGGCGATGTCGGCCGTGCACAGCGTCGCGAAGATCTCCTCGTGCGCCCGCTCGTGCTCCAGCACCTGCTGCAGCGTGACCAGCAGCTCGTCGCCGCACAGCCCGGCCAGCGTCAAGGCCCGCCATGCGATGCGCAGTTCGACGCCCAGGGCCGCCTCGTCCGGCCCATGGCCGCACACGTCGCCGATCATGGCGTGCACCGTGCCGTCCTCGGTGCGGACCGTGTCGTAGAAGTCCCCGCCCAGCAGGGCCCGGCTGCGCCCGGGGCGGTAGCGGGCGGCGAACCGCAGCGTCGAGCCGGCCAGCAGCGGGTGCGGCAGCAGGCCGCGCTCCAGGCGGGCGTTCTCCTGGGCGAGCAGCCGCGTCTCGGTGAGCTGCCGCTGCGCGAAGTCCGCGCGCTTGCGCTCGACGGCGTAGCGGATGGCCCGGCTGAGCACCCGCCCGTCGAGCTCGTCGCGGAAGAGGTAGTCCTGCGCCCCGACCCGTACCGCTTCGGCCGCCCGCTCCGCGTCCGCCTCGGCCGTCAGGGCGAGCACGGCGTGGTGCGGGGCGAGGCGCAGCACCTGGCGCAGCGTGTCCAGCTCGGCCGGGCCGCCGGGCGCCTTCCCGGGCGGGCAGTCCATGGCGGGCAGGGCGAGGTCGAGGAGGATGCACTGCACGTCGTCGGTGAGCAACCGTTCCGCCTCGGTGAGGTTGCGGGCGGTGCGGATGCGTACGGGCCGGCCGGCCGTACCGGTCATGTCGGCGATGTCCGGCCCGGACAGCGAACCGGCGGGGTCGTCCTCGATCAACAGCAGCGTCAGCCCGCCGTCGGGCAGCACGACGGGTGGTTCCGCCTGCCTCGGCGCGGGTACGGGCATCACTTCGTTTTCCTTCCCTCCCCCCGAGGGCGCGGCGCCTCGCCGAGGGGCGGGCACTGAGGGTGACCCTAGCGCCAGAGCCCGGGGGAGCGGAATGGTACGCAGCCACCCGCCTCTGTCATATGCCGTGGCCACAAGGGGGATTGGCGCCGGAAGGGCCACGAATGGGGGACCTCGCGATGACGAACATCACGTCGTACGGGCGTACGAACATACGCGCCGGATCCGCCCTATCCCGGGCGCACCACCCCGAGGATCGGCATCGTGCCGGCGCCCGCGAGCGTCACCTGGCGGCCCGGCCGGGGCGCGTGCACGATCGCTCCATCGCCCACGTACATCCCCACATGGCTGGCGTCGGAGAAGTAGATCACCAGGTCCCCGGCGCGCATGTCCTTGACGTCGACCTTCGGCAGCTGCCGCCACTGCTCCTGCGAGGTGCGCGGTATCGCCCGGCCGGCCGCCGCCCACGCCTTGAGCGTCAGGCCGGAGCAGTCGTACGTCTCCGGGCCCTCGGCGCCCCAGACGTAGTTCTTGCCGATCTGCGCGGTCGCGAAGCCGACGGCGCGCCTGCCGTCGCCGCTGGCGGCGGCCCCCTGCCCGGCCAGGCCCTTCGCGGCGCCGGTGGCCAGCCACGCCGTCTGTGCCAGGCGGGCCCGCTCCTCCTCCAGCTGCCGCAGCCGCTCCCGCTCCTTCTCCTCCGGGCGGGACTCGAGCTTCTTCGCGGCCTCCAGCCGCTCCTCGATCTCCTTCTTGGCGGCTTCCTTCTTCTTGCGCTCGCCGTCCAGCGTCTTCCAGCGCTCGTCCGCGGCCTTGGCGTACCCCTCCAGCTCCACGCGCGTGGCCTCGACCTGGGCCAGCAGCCCGCGGGTGGCCTGCTCGCCCTTGCGGGCGAGGGCGACGCCGTTGAGGAAGTTGTCGGGCGAGGCGCTGAAGAAGAGCTGGGTCTGCGGAGTGAGCCCGCCGCTGCGGTACTGCGCACGTGCCAGGGCACCGGTCTGGTCGCGGAGCCGGTCCATGCGCTGCCGCGCGGCGGTCACCTGGCGGGCGAGGTCCGCGATCGACTTCTCCTGCAGGCGCAGCTGCTCCCCCGCCGCGTTGTAGGCGTCGGTGGCGGCCTCGGCCTTGCGGTAGAGGGCCTCCACCTCCTTGTGCACGTCCTCGAGGCTGCGCGGGGCATCGGCGGGGGCGGTCCGCGAGGGCCCGGGGTCGGCGTGCGCCGTGCCGGTGGCGCTCAGCGCGCCGAGGACGGTGCTCACGAGCACGGTCGCGACGGCCAGCCGCTGCCGTCCGCGCGTCACCCCACCGCCGACGCCGTCGTTCCGCCTGACAGCACACCCCACAGGACACCTCCGCGACTTCGCCCCCATGCCTGACATACCGTCACGCCGGTCGGATGCTGTCATGCCCACCCGTAAATCAACAGAGACCTGCGTCACACTTCGACCGGAACCGGCCCCTTCCAGGGGGCCACCACCCTGACGGCCGAGGTTCACCCTCCGTTCACTCTGACCCATCGACCGCTTCACCTGATCTGCCTAATTTCAGCCGTGGAGGGTGCGGGCATCACCGCCCGAACGGCCCCGCCCGCACATCAGCGGAACAGCATCTCCAAACCTCTCGCACGCCGCCCCAGCGGCGGCTCCCGGAAGGAACACCACGAAAGTGAAGCTTCAGCGCACCAACCGGCTTCGCACCGTCGCCCTCGGCGCCATCGCCGTCTCCGGCGCCCTGGTCCTCACGGCGTGCGGCTCGGACGACAACAGCGGCAGCGGCTCCGGCGGCGGCAGCGGCTCGACGAAGGCCGCGGGCAACATCAAGTGCGAGGGCAAGGGGCAGCTGCTGGCCTCCGGCTCGTCCGCGCAGAAGAACGCCATGGACCTGTGGGTCAAGAACTTCATGGCGGCCTGCAAGGACATCCAGGTCAACTACAAGCCCACCGGTTCCGGCGCGGGCATCCAGGAGTTCCTCCAGGGCAAGACGGCCTTCGCGGGCTCCGACTCGGCGCTCAAGCCGGAGGAGGTCACCAAGTCCAAGGAGGTCGTCAAGGGCGGCCAGGGCGTCAGCCTGCCCCTGCTCGGCGGCCCGATCGCCATCGGCTACAAGGTCCCCGGCGTGGACAACCTGGTCCTGGACGCCGACACCCTCGCCAAGATCTTCGACTCGAAGATCGAGAAGTGGAACGACGAGGCGATCAAGAAGCTCAACCCGGACGCCAAGCTCCCGGACCTCAAGATCCAGGCGTTCCACCGCTCCGACGAGTCGGGCACCACCGACAACTTCACCAAGTACCTCAAGGCCACCGCCGACAAGTCCTGGCCCTACGCCCCCGCCAAGGCCTGGGCGGCCAAGGGCGGCCAGTCGGCCGACGGCTCGGCCGGGGTGTCCTCGCAGGTCAAGCAGACCCCGGGTGCCATCTCCTACTTCGAGCTTTCCTACGCCACCGCCAACAAGATCGACACGGTGAAGATCAATACCGGTGCGGCCGCCCCGGTCGAGGCCACCTCCGACAACGCCTCCAAGGCCATCGCCGAGGCGAAGATCACCGGCGCCGGCCAGGACCTCGCCCTCAAGCTCAACTACGGCACCAAGGCCGACGGCGCCTACCCGATCACGCTGGTGACGTACGAGGTCGTCGGCGACAAGGGCAACAAGGCCGAGACGCTCCCCGCGACCAAGTCCTTCCTGACCTACATCGCGAGCGAGGACGGCCAGTCGGTCCTCAAGGACCTCGGCTACGCCCCGCTGCCCGCCGAGATCGCCAAGAAGGTCCGCGAGAGCATCGCGAACCTCTCCTGACCCGCGTGCGGGTGCGCTCCGCGCCCGGACCGGCCGAGAGCCGCATCCCCGGGGCCGCCCCGGAGCCGGCCGGGAGAGCCCCGGGCCCGGCCCCGGAACCCGGCCCCGGAAGCGGCCCGGTCCCGGACGGGGCAGGACGTACACCCGCACACATCCGGTGCACCGCCGCGCCAGGAGGGGCGCCCGTGACAGGGCCCGCTCCGCAGACCGGAGAAACCCATGGACATAACCCCAGCCACAACAGCGACACCGCCACCTCAGCCCGGCGGTGCGTACCCGGCCCCCGCCGAACAGGCGAAGGCCGCCACCCGCCCCGGTGACCGGATCTTCCTCGCGCTCTCCCGCGGTTCCGGCATCCTGCTCCTGGTGATCATGGCCGCCATCGCGGTCTTCCTCACCATCCGGGCCACGAACGCCCTCTCGCACAACGAGGGCGACTTCTTCACCACCTTCGAGTGGCGCGCCAACGCCACCCCGCCGGTCTTCGGCATAGCCGTCCTGGCCTTCGGCACGGTCGTCAGCTCGCTGATCGCCATGGTCATCGCCGTGCCGGTCGCCATCGGCATCGCGCTGTTCATCTCGCACTACGCGCCGCGCCGGCTCGCCTCGCCGCTGTCGTACGTCATCGACCTGCTCGCCGCCGTCCCGTCCATCGTGTACGGCCTGTGGGGCGCCCTGTTCCTGGTGCCGCACCTCGGCGGGCTCTACAGCTGGCTGAACGACTACTTCGGCTGGACCGGCGTCCTCGAGTACCACGACGGCGCCGCCCGCTCGCTCTTCACCATCGGCATCCTGCTGGCGATCATGATTCTGCCGATCGTCACCAGCGTCAGCCGCGAGGTCTTCCTGCAGGCCCCGAAGATGCACGAGGAGGCCGCCCTCGCGCTCGGCGCGACCCGCTGGGAGGTCGTCCGGATGTCCGTCCTGCCCTTCGGCCGCTCCGGCATCATCAGCGCCTCCATGCTGGGTCTGGGCCGCGCGCTCGGCGAGACGATGGCCGTCGCCACCGTCCTCTCCCCCAGCTTCGAGATCGGCACCAGCCTGCTGGACCCGGGCGGCGGAACGTTCGCCCAGAACATCGCGAGCAGCTTCAAGGAGTCCGGCGAGATCGGCAAGGACGCCCTGATCGCCTCCGGCCTCGTCCTGTTCGTCCTGACCCTGCTGGTGAACGGCGCGGCCCGCCTGATCATCGCGCGCCGCAAGGAGTACGTGTGAGCGTCGCACGGGCGGCCACCGGGCCGCGGACGACAGTGACGGCGGCGCCTTCGCGCCGCACGGACGCGGAAGCGAACCGAAGGAGCGCGGCATGAGCCCCATGACCATGGACAAGCCGGCCGTCGCCGACCGCGCCCCCCGGCCCTCGTACAGCCTGCGCCGGCCCAGCCTGCCGCGCTGGACCGCGCCCGCCCTCGCGGCCGCCGCGGCCGCCGTCGGCGCCGGCACCGGCATCGGCGCCGGGCTGAGCAGCCGCATCCAGTGGGGTCTGATCGCGGCGATCGTCTTCGTCGCCGGGATGTACGCGCTCGCGGCCCGCGTCGAGGGCCGCAGGCAGGCCAAGGACCGCCTCGCCACCAGCCTGGTGTGGGTCTGCTTCCTGCTGGCCGTCGTCCCGCTGGTCTCCCTGATCCAGGAGACGGTCTCGCGCGGCGGCAAGGTCCTCGACGGCGGCTTCCTCGGCCACTCCATGGGCGGCGTCCTGTCCGTCCAGCCCGGCGGCGGCGTCTACCACGCCGTCATCGGCACGCTGGAGCAGGTCGGCATCGCCACCGCCATCGCGGCCCCCATCGGCCTGCTGACGGCGATCTACCTGGTCGAGTACGGGCGCGGCCGCCTCGCCAAGGCCGTCACCTTCTTCGTCGACGTCATGACGGGCATCCCGTCGATCGTCGCGGGTCTGTTCGTCCTCAGCTTCTGGATCCTGATGCTGGACAACGGCTACTCGGGCTTCGCCGGCTCGATGGCCCTGGCGATCCTGATGATGCCGGTGGTCGTCCGCTCCACGGAGGAGATGCTCAAGCTCGTGCCCAACGAGCTGCGCGAGGCCTCCCTGGCGCTGGGCGTGCCCAAGTGGCGCACGATCCTCAAGGTCGTCCTGCCGACCGCCATCGGCGGCATCGCCACCGGTGTGATGCTCGCGGTCGCCCGCATCGCCGGCGAGTCCGCCCCGGTCGTCCTGCTGGTCTTCGGCTCCCAGCTGATCAACAACAACCCCTTCGAGGGCGCCCAGTCCTCCCTGCCGTACTACATCTACGAGCAGTGGGCGGCCGGCAACGACGCCAGCTACGACCGCGCCTGGGCCGCGGCCCTGGTCCTCATCGCCTTCGTCATGATCCTGAACCTGGTGGCCCGCGGGATAGCCCGCTGGAAGGCCCCGAAGCACTGATGTGCGGCTCCGCCGCGCGGCCGGCCGCTGACGCGGTTGTCTCCCCGAAAGAAGTAGTGATCCCCATGGCCAAGCGAATCGACGTCAGCGGCCTCACCGCCTACTACGGCAACCACAAGGCCATCGAGGACATCTCGATGACCGTGGAGCCCCGCTCCGTGACCGCCTTCATCGGCCCGTCCGGCTGCGGCAAGTCCACCTTCCTGCGCACCCTCAACCGCATGCACGAGGTCACCCCCGGCGGCCGCGTCGAGGGCAAGGTGCTGCTGGACGCCGAGAACCTCTACGGCGCCGGCGTCGACCCCGTCTCCGTGCGCCGCACGGTCGGCATGGTCTTCCAGCGGCCGAACCCCTTCCCCACGATGTCCATCTACGAGAACGTCGCCGCCGGCGTCCGCCTCAACGGCGGCCGGATGCGCAAGGCGGACCTGGACACGATCGTCGAGAAGTCCCTCAAGGGCGCCAACCTCTGGAAGGAGGTCAAGGACCGCCTGAACAAGCCGGGCGCGGGCCTCTCCGGCGGTCAGCAGCAGCGCCTGTGCATCGCCCGGGCCATCGCGGTCGAACCCCAGGTCCTGCTGATGGACGAGCCCTGCTCGGCCCTCGACCCGATCTCCACGCTCGCCATCGAGGACCTGATCGGCGAGCTGAAGGAACAGTTCACGATCGTCATCGTGACCCACAACATGCAGCAGGCGGCCCGCGTCTCCGACCGCACCGCCTTCTTCAACCTGGCGGGCGTCGGCCGGCCGGGCAAGCTGGTCGAGATCGACGACACGGAGCGCATCTTCTCCAACCCCTCGGTCCAGGCCACGGAGGACTACATCTCGGGCCGCTTCGGATAGCAGCCCGCCACCGGCAGCCTTGCGACGCTGCTTGGCGGTGCCGCCGCAAGGCAAAGGGCCCGCCCCCTGTTCGTACCAGGGGGCGGGCCCGATCCGTTCAACGGATGAGATGCCAGGAGGTCACCCGAAGGCGAGGTTCACGATCCAGAAGCTGAACGCGGCGACGATCGCCGCGGCCGGCATGGTGATGAACCAGCCCATCACGATGTTCTTCGCGACACCCCACCGGACCGCACGCGAGCCCTTCGTGGAGCCCACGCCCATGATCGCGGAGGTGATGACGTGCGTCGTCGAGATCGGCGCGTGGAACATGAACGAGGCCGTGTACATCACGGAGGCGGCCGTCGTCTCGGCGGCGAAGCCCTGCGGGGGGTCCAGCTCGATGATGCGGCGCCCCAGCGTCCGCATGATCCGCCAGCCACCCGCGTAGGTACCGAGCGAGAGCGTGATCGCACAGGCGAGCTTGACCCACAGCGGGATCGCCGCGTCCTTGCCCTGCACATCACCGATGACCAGGGCCATCACCACGATGCCCATCGTCTTCTGGGCGTCCTGCAGACCGTGGCCGAGCGCCATGCCGGCGGCCGAGACCGTCTGGGCGATACGGAAACCGCGCTTGGCCTTGTGCGGGTTGGACCGGCGGAACATCCACATGATCGCGACCATCACCAGATAGCCGATGATCAGGCCGACGAACGGCGAGAGGAACATCGGGATGACGACCTTCTCGACGACGCCCGACCAGATGACGGTCGTGCCGCCCGCGAGCGCCGCGCCCACCATGCCGCCGAACAGGGCGTGCGAGGAGGACGAGGGCAGGCCGTAGTACCAGGTGATCAGGTTCCAGGCGATCGCACCGATCAGGGCCGCGAAGAGGATGCCCATCCCCTTGTCGCCCACCGGCGTCTCGATCAGGCCCTTGCTGACGGTCTTGGCGACGCCGCTGCCCAGGAAGGCACCGGCCAGGTTCATGACCGCCGCCATCGCCAGGGCCGCGCGCGGGGTCAGTGCCCGCGTGGAGACGGAGGTGGCGATGGCATTCGCGGAGTCGTGAAAGCCGTTCGTATAGGTGAATCCGAGCGCGACCCCGATGGTCACGACAAGCGCAAACGTATCCACCGGGGGTCAGGACTCCTTGACCGCGATGGTCTCGACCGTGTTCGCGACGTGCTCGAAAGCGTCGGCGGCCTCCTCCAGCACGTCCACGATCTGCTTGAGCTTGAGAACCTCGATGGCGTCGTACTTGCCGTTGAAGAGCTGAGCCAGGAGCTTGCGGTGAATCTGGTCGGCCTGGTTCTCCAGCCGGTTCACCTCGATCCAGTACTCGGTGAGGTTCGTCATGGTCCGCAGATTCGGCATCGCCTCGGCGGTCAGCTCAGCGGCCCGCGCCAGGACCTCGATCTGCTGCTCGACGCCCTTCGGCAATTCCTCGACCTGGTAGAGGACGACCAGGTCGACTGCCTCCTCCATGAAATCCATGATGTCGTCGAGCGAGGAGGCGAGGTTGTAGATGTCCTCGCGGTCGAACGGCGTGATGAAAGAGGAGTTCAGCTGGTGGAAGATCGCGTGCGTCGCGTCGTCCCCGGCGTGTTCCGCTGCTCGCATCCGCTCGGCGATCTCGGCACGGGCGGAGGTCTCCGCTCCGAGCAGTTCCATCAGGAGCTTGGAGCCCGTGACGATGTTGTCCGCGGAGGCGGCGAACATGTCGTAGAAGCTCGTCTCCCTGGGGGTCAGACGAAAGCGCACGTGGGATCCTCGGGGTGCAGCGGATTCGGTCTCGTTGATGCTAGGCGCATCATCCGGCCACAGCTAACTGGCATTCCCTCAGTGTCGCCCATCGGGCACAGTGCTCATGAAGCCGGTACGGGCCTCCGACAGTAAATTTCTGTACCATATACCCGGCAGGGGTATACGAATGGCGGACAGCCGGCACCCGGCCACTACCCGCGGCGACACCCCTGCCACGGCTGATGACCAGCGCCGAGGCGCCGGCAGGACGACGGAGGACGCCATGACGCCCACGGAAGCCACCGTGACCAGCACCACTGACCCGGCGCCCTGCCACGGCGACACCGCCGTTCAGGGGGGACAGTCCGGCCATCCGGGCCCGCACGGATACAGCCATCAGAAGGACCAGCACCTCAAGCGGCTGCGGCGGATCGAGGGGCAGATCCGCGGTCTGCAGCGCATGGTCGAAGAAGACGTCTACTGCATCGACATACTCACCCAGGTGTCGGCGAGCACGAAAGGCTTGCAGTCCTTCGCCCTCCAGCTGCTCCAGGAGCACCTGCGCCACTGCGTGGCGGACGCGGCGCTCAAGGGCGGCGCGGAGATCGACGCGAAGGTCGAGGAGGCCGGCGCGGCGATCGCGCGCCTGCTGCGGACGTAGCCCGTTTGTCGGGCAGTCGTTCCGCCGAGCCGGGGGCACCTGCCAGGGGTAGCCGGGGGAGGAAAACCAGCCACAGCCCGCACCCGGCTACTCAGGCCCCGGGCTCTCCCCCGGGCTCTCCGGCCCGGCCCCGTGCCGCGGCACCACCCGCAGGACCTCATCGATCCGGTCGAAGCTGAGGCGCTCCTCCACCGCACTGGATGCCGCGATCATCAAATCGCCGTAGAGCTCGATCTCGATGAGGGCCACGGGGTCCGGCCCACCGGACGAACCGCGTCGCGAAACCACGTGATTCGCCTCCTCGGGTCTGCTCGTCCACAGCTTTCCAGCGTAGTGATCGGTACACACTGCGCGCATGGCACAGAAGGACCATTTCCATGGCCAACTACGCCCTGCCGCGCTATTTCTGCGGCGAAGCGACGGTACCCGCATAGATTTCAGCCGGCGCCGGCAACGAGACGACCGGGCGGAATCCGAAGGAGAACAGCTCCACGGTCGATACCACCGACATGGGTGACGGCGGGGCCGAGGGAGCGGCCGTGGCCGCGGCGGCATCGGCCGCGGGCATCGACGCGGCCGCACCCGCCGCCGTCGTCACCGGCCGCCGGCTGTCCGCCGGCGTCCCCTGCGCCCCGGCGATCCGGTCCGCGACGCCGAAGCGGTAGCGCAGCATGCGTGGCCTGCCCCGCTCGTCGAGGTACGCGTCGAAGCCCACCGTCCCACTGGAGAACCCTTTCGCCGCCGCGTCCAGCGCCGCCCGGTCCCGCAGGGGCGCGGCCCGCGCCGCCCGGGAGAGGTCGATCGTCCCCCAGTAGTGCGTCACCCGGGTCCCGCCGATCCGCTCGTCCCCCGCGTACGCGACCTCGCGCGCGCCGCCCAGCAATTCGGCGGCGGCCAGCGGATCGGTGGCCCCACTCGTGAGGAGGTCGCCGTCCGCGAGCGCGCCCGTGT
Source organism: Streptomyces sp. NPDC026206 (assembly GCF_040638465.1). NCBI lineage: Bacteria > Bacillati > Actinomycetota > Actinomycetes > Kitasatosporales > Streptomycetaceae > Streptomyces > Streptomyces sp. NPDC026206. The sequence continues at coordinate 20,149 of NZ_JBEZYL010000027.1, read as the reverse complement.
CGAGGCGTACCCACTTGTCGGCGGGGACACCCGCGCCACGGTTCTTCATGTACAGAGCGCCGGGCGCGAAGATCTCCGTGATCGGCCGGTGCCCGGCCGTCCCGGCGGCGCCCTCGGGCAGCATCACCGTCAGCCGCCCGACCGGCCGGGCGAAGTCGTAGACGCCCTTCCCCCGGATGGTCAGCCGTGTGCCGCCGCTGACGGTCTCCATGGACGTGCGGACCTGCGCACCGCCCGCCCGCGCCAGCGCGCCATGGACGTGCCGCACGGCGGCGAGCGCCCGGGCGGGGTCGGCGGCCGCCGGGCCGGCCGGCCCATGGACCTGCCGTACCTGGCTGCTCCCGCGGGCGTGCGCGGCACCGCCGCCCGGGACCTCGACGGCCTGCTGCTCGGCGCAGCCGGACACCACGAGCAGCCCGAGGGCAAGGCCGCCCGCCACCGCGCCGGCGACGACCGCGCCTTTGCGTCCGTGTCCTTGCACCGCCATGAACGTAAGCCCCCTGCCGCACGCTAGTGGAACCCGTTCTCTTCAACGACCGCCCCGGGGTCACCGTCACGGCCGGGTAGCGTGGTCCCGTGTCCGAACCAGCCTTCGCGCCGCCCGGCGCCGAACACACCACCAGCACGAACGAGCGGGGCTCGTTCTGTACGGCCCGCTGCACCTGCGGCTGGTACGGCCCGGCGCGCCGGGCCCGCTCGCTGGCCCGCGAGGATGCCGAGACCCACCTGACCGCGACGGCGGGCGGCGACGGGCTCCCGATCCCCGGACAGGCGTCGTCACCGCCGCACTGACCGGCCGCGGCACCAGTCGGCCGCGACCGGCTGGTGCGTGGGCTTTCGCGGCTGAGCGCGGTTTGCACGGCCACGCCCGGATGGCGCGGCCGTGCGTGCGGCTAGGCGGCGAGATCGCGGTCGTGATGGAACGGCTGCTGTCCGGCCACCGCCGGGTCGGCGCCGGTGGCCGGCACCACGGGCACGGGCGCGTCGGCCGAGCGTACGAGCCGGCCCGCCCGGGAGAGCGCGATCATCTGCGTGAGCGGGGTGAGCAGCATCATGGCGAGGGGCGCCAGGAGCAGCGCCACGGCCGTCCCGAGGGCGAGGCCGCCGACGACATCCGTCGGGTAGTGCACTCCCATGTAGACGCGGCAGAAGCCTTCGAGCAGCGCCAGACCGATACCGATGAACCCGTACTTCCGGTTTGCTACGAACAAACCTACGGCGAGTGCCATCGTCAGCGTCGCGTGGTCGCTGACGAACGAGAAGTCCCTCTTCCCGTTGACCAGCACGTCCAGCCCGGGGTGGTCCAGGAACGGCCGCGGCCGGCGGACGAACCCCCGGATGGGGATGTTGATGAGCAACGCGATCCCGGCCGCGATCGGGGCCCACAGCAGCGCCGCAACACCGGCGGGGGCGTCCGCGCTCCTGCGGACGCTCCACCAGGCGCAGAGCATGAGCACCGCGAGCCCGAGGATGATCCCGTACTCGCCGATGAACTCCATCGCCCGGTCCGCCCAGTTGGGCGCCGACCTGGCGATGCCGTTGATCTCGTAGAGCAGGCTGACGTCGGGGTTCGACTCACCCCCGGCCACCGGCATGGAGTCTCCCGTCACGAGTCCAGCCATCGCCCCGGCCCCTATCTGTCGCCCGTCGCTACGTCCAGCTACCGACCCCCGTGGTCCGTGCGCCGCAGCTTGCGGCGCTGCTTTGCCACTTCCATGGAACGCCCGGCTCCGGCCCGGCGTTCCACTCTCCACCCAATGATCACCAGGACGTTATCGAAGGGTGACCGATCCCCGCGGGCCAGGGTCCACCGTTCAGGCCCTGTTCGGCTTGGGGAGCGCCTTCGCGCCGTCCTCCGTCACCCGGGTCGCCCCGATGTAGTCCGGTTGCGAGTCGATCCTCTCGAACCGGATCACGGCCCCCGTACGCGGCGCATGGATCATGTACCCGCCCCCCACGTACAGCCCCACGTGGTGGATGGTGCGCGGATCCTTCAGGTCGTGCGCGAAGAAGACCAGGTCCCCCGGCAACAGTTCGCCCCGCCCGGGGTGCGCCCCGGCGTTCCACTGGTCGTTGGCCACGCGCGGCAACTCGATCCCGACCGAGGCGTACGCCGCCTTGGTCAGCCCCGAGCAGTCGAACCGCCCCTCGTCCTCCTTCCCGCCGTCACCACCCCACAGGTACGGGGTGCCGAGCTTCTCCTGCGCGAAGTAGATGGCTGCGGCGGCCGCCTGCGAGGGCGCGACCCTGCCGACGGGCCGGGCGAAGCTCTTCTCCAGGCTGCGAATGGACTTCACGTAGCCCTGGGTCTCGCTGATAGAGGGCACTCCGCCCGCCTTGATGACCCGGTACGGGCCGGCGTTGTACGCGGCGAGCATATTGTCCGTCAGATCGCCCGATACGCCCTTGACGTCCTTGGCCAACTGGCAGTCGTAGGAGGCGGCTGACGGAATGGCGTCGGCGGGGTCCCATACGTCACGCCTGCCGTCGCCGTTGCCGTCTATTCCCTGCGTCGACCACGTCTGGGGGATGAACTGCGCTATGCCGTGCGCGTCGGCGGGGCTCTTCGCCGTCGGGTCCCAGTTGCTCTCGGTGTAGAGCTGGGCGGCGAGGACCGCCGGGTTGAGGGCGGGGCAGAGATCGCCCCACTTCGCCACGAGCGCCTGGTACTGATCGGGCACGGCCCCCTTGGCCAGCCCGACCGTGCCCCTGCCGCCCGCGGCTGTGATGTTCCCGGCGGCCACGTACACCCCGACGACGAGCAGCCCGACGAAACTCAGGCACATCGCAATGCCGACACCCACGCCCACCCAGAACTTGCGCACGCGTCAACCTTCCCCCATGGGGGACCCGTTGCACTGGCGTTTCCGGAATATCGTGCGAGGCCTGCCCCTACCTCGCAACGAAGCCGTAGCAGGCGATGTTGGCGTACTCCTTCGGGCCCTTCACGTGCTGGAAGAGCACCGTCCAGTTCCCGGGGTCGTTCCCGACCGGGATGCCCGGCGCGTACGGCTTGCCCTGGAGGAACTGCTGGAAATCGTCGGGGTACGTCAGCTCGACGTACGGTGCGCCGAAGCTGGGCGTACCGCTCTTGAGAAGGTCCACCGGCTTGCTGGTATACCCCAGACTGAGGTTTGCCTGGGTCAGGCCCTCAAACGGCTTGCCGGTTTTCACATCGATCTCATGCGGAGGTTTGACGGCCACGGAGACGTAGTACGGCCTGCCGAGGGAGGGGTCGGCGTACTTGAAGCGGAACGAAATCTTCACCTTGCCGTTCATCTGCTTGCCGGCCGGGTTTTGGACGTTCACGAGAGATGCCTGCAGCTGTCCCTGTCCGGCGCGCTCCTCGGCCGGGAGGCTGCATGACCCACCGCCGTCGGGGGATCCTTGCGTGGGCGTCCAGAAGTCGCGCTCAGGGTTGGTCGCCTCGATGAAGGCGGGTTCCTTGCCGGGCTCGCCGGACGAAGCCCTGGACCCCGGAGGCGAGGCGGACACGGAAGGCTTCGCCTCCCCTTTGGCGAGCGCCTTGTCACCGCCGTCCCCGGAGTCGTCACCGAGCGACTGGACGGCGAGCGCCGCGACGACGCCGAGCGCGACGGACGCGGCGCCGACGCCCATCCACAGCTTCCTGGGCGAACGCCCGGCCGGCACCGCAGCCCCGTCCGGAGCCGGAGCAGTGGGCATCAGCGTCGGTACGTACCCGGGAGCGGGAGCCCGCTGAGGTACCGGCGGAACGACGGGGGTGCCGCCCACCCCGGTCAGCGCCTGATACACCGGATCGTCGACGAGCGCCGAGGTCACGGCGCACCGCATGATGACCTCGGCAGGAGCGGGCCGCTTCCCCGGCTCGCCCGCCACACAGGCCTCGATCAACCCCGCCAGCGCCGGCTCCACCCCGGCCACGTCCACTGCCCCGTGCACCACCCGATACGTCACCGACTCCGACGATCCCTCGCCGTAGGGCGGTCGTCCGGTCGCCGCGACGGCAAGGGTCGCGCCCAGCGCGAACACATCTGCCGCGGCGCTGACGTCGTTCCGGGTGATGATCTCGGGAGCCGTGTAACCGGGCGTTCCCGGCGCCGTGCCGGGCTGGGTGAGGGCGGTCTGCCCGGCGCCGCGCGCGATGCCGAAGTCGATGAGCTTGGGCCCGACGGCCGACAGAATGATGTTGTGCGGCTTCAAATCCCGGTGCAGCACCCCGTACCCGTGCACATGGGCCAGCGCCTCGGCGAGCGCGGCGAACAACCGCAGGCAGGTTCCGGCCGGGAGCGGCCCCCGCGCACGTATCGCCTCGACCAGGGTCGGCCCGGGAACGTACTCCGTGGCGAGCCAGTACGGCGGCGCTTGGAGCGAGGCGTCGATCAGATTCGCCGTGTACGCACTGCGCACGGCCCGCACGGTCTCCACTTCCCGACGGAACCGCGCCAGGGCCTCGGGAGACTCGGCGAAGTCCTCCCTGATGACCTTGATCGCCAACTGCCGCCCCCCGGGCGACCTCCCCAGATACACCTGCCCCATCCCCCCGGCTCCGATCCGGGCGAGAACGGTGTGCGAACCGATGCTTGCGGGGTCCTGCGGTCGTAGCGCTTCCACGAGGGGAGACTGTGCCACAGCCCATGCGACCTCATGGAACGTGAGTAGCATACTCACGACCCTCCGGCTCTGCACATGACAGAGTGTCACCAGACGTTACGTGTATGCACTCATGCGTCCGACTTCGGCACAGAAACGTTCCTGGGGAGGGGTAGGCACCACCATGTCTCGATGGGACATCAAGCCCGCCGGCTGTACGCGCGGTGGTCGGCCGGACCGCAGAGGTCGTCGGCAAGCTCGGTGACGAAGCCACGTCGTACGGCGTCCACGCGAAGTCCGCCGGCGGCCACGCCGGTGCCCTGGCGGGACCGTGCGACGGGAACCAGGGCTTGGTGGGCCTGGCCCTGGCCGCCTACACCCAGCACGCCACCCCGGAGCTCGTCTTCATCGCGGCAAGGGCGCAGAAATCGCTGCAGGGCGCGCTGGACGCGACGGCGGAGTACGAACAGGGCGACCTGGAAATGGCCGCGAACACGCAGCGAACCGCCAGCCAGGCCCCCACTCCGGAGGAGCTCGCGAGGGTTGCAAAGGGGGACAAGAAGTGAGCAGTTCCCCGATCGACCCGATGTTCATCCCCCATTTCACGGGCGACATCGGCGCCTTGGAGAAGGACATAGCGGCCCTGGCGAAGGACGCGTCCGACATCCGCACCACAGGCGCGGACACCCACTCCACCTTCCAGGGCCTGTCGTCCTGCTATGCCGCACCCGAGGCCGGGCAGCTGCTCGATTCGACCCTCCCGGTGCGCGACCGGGCGGACCACTTCGCGGATGGTCTGGAGAAGGTGAAGTCCGCGCTGTCCGAGTACGCGGCGGAGATCCGCCCGATCGTGAAGGAGCTGAACCGGCTCCGCGAGCAGGCTGCGGCGTTCCGCACGGAGATAGGCGACGGCGACGGCTGGCTCAAGGACCAGGGCAAGGTCGACCGGAACCAGCACCTCATCCAAGCGGTGGCGGTGGCTCAGGAGAAGTTCCACGCGGCCGAAGCCGCCGCGTTCAACAAGATTACCGGCCTGTTCGACAAGAGCCTCCGCCTCACGACGGACGACCGCACCCACAAGAAGGGGATGTACGGCTACAGGCCGAGCGACGCCGCGAAGGTCACCAAGACGCCGTGGGGCGTGGTCGAGGACCGCGAATACGACGGAATGGAGGCGGCCTGGCACGGGTAGCCGAGGAGGCCACCGGCGCCGTAAAAGGCTTCTTCGCGGGGAGGCCTCTCGACAGCTCGAACCACTGCCCGCCGGTCCCCTATCGTGAGCGCCGACGTTCATCCGAACATCCCATCCCGCGAGGAGGGCGGCACGTGCCCGAGCTCAACTGGATCCCGGCCACCGACGACGAGACGCTCACCGAGTACCTGGAGATCGCCTTCGGGGACGACGGCAATGTCTACATCCGGGAGAACATCAACCCCGACAAGGTCGTCGTGACCACCGACGCCAAGTGGGACGCCTTCGTTCTCGGCGTGAAGGCCGGGGAGTTCGACCATTTCGTCGAGGGCGTCGAGGGCTGACCGTCAGCCCCGGTCAATCATCGTCATCCTTCCCCCGCTTCTGCGGCTTCGGCGACTTCTGCGTTTTCTGCGGCTTCTTGTACTTGCTCGGTGACGGGGCAGCCGGCTTCGGCCGCACCGTTGCCTCCGCCGGGGCGGCACTCGGATCGGGAGCGGTGCTCGCTGCCGGGGCCGGCTGTGAGCCGCCGGTGCCGCTGTCCGACGCGAACAGGGAGGCGCCGAACACGGCCGCCGCCACAAAGGCCACCACCCCGGCGGCGGCCCCGAGCAGCACCTTCCTCTTCCGGTTCGGCGGGGGCACCGCCGCGTAAGTGGTCGTCCTTGCCTGCTGCCCGGCCGGCGGAGGCATCACCGGCGGGCGCGGGGGCACGGCGACCGGGGCCGCGACCGGCGCCTGCGGCAAAGCCGCCGACCTGACAGGCGATGGCAGCGGCTGAGGAGTGTCCCGCCAGGACGTGCCCGCGAAGAAGTCCGCCACCTCCTGCGCCGACGGCCGCTCCTCCGGCTGCTTGGACAGCATGCGCAACAGGCATGCCTCGAAGGCGTACGGCACCTCGCCGCGCTGCAGGCGCGGTGACTCGGGCGGGGTGTCGACATGCATGTAAAGCAACGTGGTCGGGCTTTCCGACCAGAAGGGCGGGCGGCCGACCAGCAGCTGGTACAGCACGCATCCCAGTGCGTACACGTCCGACTCCGGACCCGCCGTCCTGCCGAGCGCCCGTTCGGGAGCGAGATAGGTGCTCGTACCGACGATCTGGCCCGCTCGCGTCAGCCCGGCCGAGGTCTCGTCGACGAAGCGCGCGATGCCGAAGTCGCCGATCTTCAGGGCCCCGGTCGACGCGTCGACCATGAGGTTGCCGGGCTTCACGTCCCGGTGCACCACCCCCTGCCGGTGGGCGGCCGCCAGACCCGAACCCGTCTGTGCCGCCAGCTCGGCGACGCGCGCGACCGCGAGCCTGCCGTGCGCCGACAGCTCGGCGGCCAGACTCGGCCCCTGGACCAGCTCCATGACCAGGTAGAAGCGGCCCTCCCACTCGCCGAAGTCGTACACCGCGACAACCTGAGGATGATTCAGACGAGCCGCCGTCTGTGCCTCCAACCGGAACCGCATCGCCGCGGACTCGTCGCCGTCGTCGCCCAGCAGCAACTTCACGGCTACCTGACGGCCCAGCACTTCGTCGTGGCCCTGCCAGACTTCGCCCATTCCGCCACGGCCGAGCGGCTCCCCCAACCGGTAACGACCGGCAACCAGCACCCGTACCACCCTTGATCTGAACCCATGCGCCGATCAGGAAGAGTACCCACCGAACAGACTGTCGTTTGAACATCTCCGCGCCCCCCTGTCCCACCGAACATTGCTCGGCGTCCATACGCGTGATACACAGAGTCACCCTAGGACTCCCCGCTGACAATGGGGCTTCGCCGCAGGTCAGAGCGGTACTACCGGCCACCCATACGGGTTCCGACAAAAAATGCCGCCAAATCGACATGTGAGGGCGGCATCGTCGGCGAAGATAGGTCCCGACCTTTGCCGTGCGGCAAGGGGGAAACAACAACCCATAAGGGGCGGTGAGTTAGAAATGTTTTTGGCTGCCGGCAAGGGCGACATCAACCTCATCATTGGGGGAATCGCCCCGAAATGGGGTCCGTTCGGCCAACTCGGCCAGGAGGCCCGCGTGATGATCGAGGTCATCATGGCAGCAGCGATCCTTCTGTGCCTCGCGATCGCGATCTGGGGAGCGGCAAAGCAACGGATCGGCGCGACGGCGCTTCGCGACACCTTCAGCGCGGAACAGGGCAAGGGATTGATCGTCGCCGGGCTGACCGGTGTGTTCATCATCGGCTCACTCGGCACGCTGTTCACCATCGTCTACGGCATGGCGGTCTGAGCCGCCCCACGCGCCCCCTTCCGCCCCCGCCTGCCCCACCGCGCATCGCTCCCGCGCAGACCCCCTCGCCCCGATTACCCCCGCACCGAGGCTGCTACCTGATGCCCCCTCACTCCCCTTCGCCCTCCCCCCGGATTCCCTTCACACCGCTACCGTCATATACGGGCGGCAAGCCAGCCACAACGTATGAGGGAGCAGGCGAGCGATGAGTCTCGGCGACGACGGCTACGGCAGTGGCGGCGATCACCACGTGACACGTACGCGGCTCCCCGAGGGCGAGGTCGACCCCTACGCCCCACCCCGCCGCGGCTCCGGCCGCGGTGGCCGCACGGGGCGGACCTCCAGCCGGAACCTGATGACGGTGGTCGGCGTGGTGGTACTGCTGATCGCAGCCATCGCCTTCGCCAACAGAGGCGGCGGCTCCGGGTCCGACAGCCCGGACGGCGGCGATACCCGCAAGGCGGCCGGCAGCGGCCCGACAGCACCGTCGGGCGTGAAGCCGGTGGACGGCAAGACCGGAGGTATCGCTTCCGGTTTCGCTCATTCGGAGCAGGGGGCGCAGTCCGCGGCGGCGAATTTCGCGGTGGCGCTGGTATCCGCAGACATCCTCAAGCCGGAGAGACGGCACGAGATCGTTCCGCAGGTCTTCGTCAGCGACAAGGTCGCCGAGCTCCAGAGCAGACTCGATGGCGCCTACTCGAAGGACTTCTTGGCCAAGCTCGGCTTGAACGAGAAGGGTGAGGCTGCCAAGGGCATGATCTACGTGTCGCGCACCGCCCCCGTGGGCACCAAGGCGACCGCATACAGCGACGCATCCGCCTCCGTCGAAGTCTGGTGCACAGGAGCCTTCGGCACTGCCGGTACCAGCTCCACCAATCCGGTGGCGAACGACTGGTTCACCATGACCATCAATCTGCGGTGGGTCAACGGCGACTGGAAAGCCGAAGGTTTCTCGCAGAAGGACGGCCCGGCCCCCGTGAACAGCGACAGCACCGCATCCAATGCTGATGAGATCGCGAAGGCCGTCGAGCAGTACGGAGGGTTCACTTATGCCCGGTAGGCCCCGCCGCCGTAGCCTGAGAATCACCGCTGCTCTGACGAGCATCCAGGTGAGTGTCGTCCTCCTGGCCTCTCGTGCTGTCGCCGCGCCGACCCCACCGCCTTCCACGCCGGGTACGTCCCCCGGCCCGACCCCGACCACGACCGGGGTACCGAGCGGGACGCCGACACCCAGCTCCAGTCCGTCCGGCAAGGACAATTGCGATCTCATCGTCGGCCCCGCCAAGGAGTACTGCCAAGGCGGCAAAGGCAGCGGCGCCAGCAGCGGCACACCCCCCACCGACACCCAATCCGCCCTCGACCCCCTCGCCTCCCTGGCCAAAGGCTGCGCCGACGCCGCCGCCTGGATCATCGGCAAGCTCTCCGAAGCCATCCGTTCCACCGGCAACGTCGACTTCACCAACGCGCCCTTCCTCCGCCAGTACGCCGTCGTCTTCGCCGCCTCCACCATCCTGACCCTCGTGCTGTGGCTGCTGGCCGTGGCCAAGAGGGCCGTGCGCGGGGTTCCCGTGACACAGGCGATCACGGAGGCCGTCGGGTTCCTGTGGCTGACGGTGCTGGCGTCCGCGTTCACACCGCTCGTCCTGTACACCGTCGTGTCGGCGACCGATGCCGTGACCGAGGTCATCGCCAGTGGGTCGGGGACGAACAACGACGCGTTCTTCGGCGGCTTCGCCGAGGCCCTCAAGAAGGGCAACGGCATCGGCGGCGGGCCGGTCATGCTGATCGTCGTGTCGCTCGTGTCCGTGCTCGCCGCAGGCGTGCTCTGGCTCGAGCTGGTGATCCGGGCCGCCCTGCTCTACGTGGGCGCGCTGCTCGGCACGGCGGTGTACGCGGGGCTGGTGGACAAGAACATGTGGGGGCACGTCCGGCGCTGGGCGGGGATCATGATCGCGGTGATCCTGGTCAAGCCGATCATCATGATCGTGCTCGGTCTCGCCGGGGCGCTGTCCTCCGGTGACGGGCCGACCGCGTTCTCCGCCGTCGTGTCCGGACTCGCGATCATCGTTCTCGCCATCTTCGCCAGTGCGATGATCTACCGCTTCGTCCCCGGCTTCGGCGACGAGATCGTCAGCAGCCGCAACGCCAGCAACGACGCGGCGTCCCGCCAGGCCGCCGCGGTGATCTCCTCGCCCGCCGCGCTCGTCAAGCAGGGCATCACCACCCACAGCGCCCGCGGCGACGGCAATGGCGGCGGTTCGGCCCAGCAGGCCCGTCCCGCCCACCCCGTCTCCGGCGGTGTCGCCGCCCACAGCGCCCGCCCTGCCGCCCCGAGCGGCGGCCACGGCAGCAATGGAAGCGCTCCCTCCGCAGCACCGGCCCCCGCGCCCCGTGCGCAGAACAACAGCAAGAGCAATACATCCGGAGGTGAGCGGAGTTGACGGTTCCGGCCCAGTCCCAGCCGATCGCGGCCCGCCGTACGTATCTGATCGGCCGCGCGCGCCCCAACGCGGTCGTCGGCAAGAACCGGGAGACCGGCGAGATCGCGCTGATCATCGCCGGCGCGTTCCTGGGCATGATGTGCGGGCTGCTGGTGCCGGTCCTTCCCCTGCGGATCATCACCCTCACCGGCCTCCCGGCGCTGTCGCTGGCGGCCGTCTACGTCCCGTACAAGAACCGCACGTTCTACAAGTGGTTTGAAATCAACCGTTCGTACAAACGGACGCTGCGCCGGGGCACGACGTACCGCTCCAGCACCATGGAGGCGGGCACGCGTCTGGACGGGCGCGAGGTCGAGGTCGGGCCGCCGCCGGGCATCGGGCGGATCAACTGGTTGTCGGCGCCCTTCGGGCCGGACGAGATCGCCGTTCTGCTGCACGCCGACCGCCGCACCGTCACCGCCGCGATCGAGATCGAGGGCCCGGGCGTCGGGCTGCGCGACTCGGAGGACCAGGAGGCACTGGTCGAGCGGTTCGGGACGCTCCTGAAGCACGTCGCCAACGGGGACGGCTACGTCACCCGCATCCAGATGCTGGCCCGCACCCTGCCCGCCGACCCCGACGCGCACGCGAAGGACGTCGAGCGGCGCGGCGACGGGAAGGCGCCGGAGTGGCTGAAGGAGTCGTACGACCAGCTGCAGTCGATGGTGTCGACGTCGTCGGAGCAGCACCGCGCGTACCTCGTCGCCTGCATGCACTACGGCCGTGAGCTGGCCGCCGAGGCGCAGGCCATCGCCCGCGCGTCCCGCCACGAGGGCGGCAAGCGCCGCCTGGACCGGGACGCGGGGCTGGCGGTGGTCATGGCGCGCGAGCTGACGGACATCTGCGCGCGGCTGGCCGAGGCCGACATCCGGGTGCGGCAGCCGCTCGGGCAGGGGCGGCTGGCGTCGCTCGTGCACTCCATGTACGACCCGGACCACCCCATCGACCACATCCAGGCGATGACCAAGCGGAACGCCTGGCCGGCCGAACTGGACGCCATGGAGCCCACCTTCCTCCAGGCGAAGACGCGCGAGTCGTCAACCCGCGCGCCCTGGTGTCACTCCACCGCGTGGGTGAAGGAGTGGCCGATGACGCCCGTGGGCGTCAACTTCCTCGCGCCCCTTCTCGTCCACACCCCGGACGTGATCCGTACGGTCGCGGTCTGCATGGACCTCGAACCGACCGATGTGGCCATCGAGCGGATGCTGACCGAGAAGACGAACGACGACGCGGACGCCTCCCGCGCCGCGAAGATGAACCGGGTCGTCGACCCGCGCGATGTCGCCCACCACTCGCGCGTCGACCAGCGCGGCGAGGACCTCGCCAGCGGCGCGGCGGGCGTCAACCTCGTCGGGTACATCACCGTCTCGTCGCGCTCTCCGGAGGCGCTGGCGCGCGACAAGCGGACCATAAGAGCGTCGGCCGGAAAGAGCTACCTCAAGCTCGAGTGGTGCGACCGCGAGCACCACCGGGCGTTCGTCAACACGCTGCCGTTCGCGACCGGCATCCGACGATAGGGGCAACGCCGTGCTCGATCCGCTCGCCGCCGTCACCGACGCGTTCACCAGTTTCCTCTTCGGGAAGGTCGAAACCACCCGTCTGCCCGTCCGCACCTCCACCGGGCAGGCGCAAGCCGTCTACCTTCCCACCGCGGCACCCGGCCTCGGCGACTCGGGCGTGATCATCGGCCGTGAGGTCTACTCCGGCAAGGGCTACATCTACGATCCGTTCCAGCTCTACGGCCAGCAACTGCCCGCCCCGCACTGGCTCGTCCTGGGCGAGTCCGGCAACGGCAAGTCCGCGCTGGAGAAAACGTACGTCCTGCGGCAGCTGCGCTTCCGCGACCGGCAGGTCGTCGTCCTGGACGCCCAGGGCGAGGACGGCGTCGGCGAGTGGAACCTCATCGCGCAACAGCTGGGTATAACCCCCATCCGGCTGGACCCGGCGGCCGCCCTCAACGGCGGCATCCGCCTCAACCCCCTCGACCCGGCGATCACCACGACCGGCCAGCTCGCCCTCCTCCGGACGATCATCGAGGTCGCCACGGGCCGCGGCCTGGACGAACGGGCCGGCTTCGCCCTGAAGGTCGCGCACGCTTACGTCATCGAGACCATCCTCGACCGCCAGCCGGTCCTGACGGACATCGTCGAGCAGCTGCGTCACCCGGAGGCCGAGTCCGCCGAGTCGATGAATGTCGACATAGACGATGTACGGGCCTGGGGCCTGGACGTGGCGCTGGTTCTGGACCGGCTGGTCGACGGTGACCTGCGCGGCATGTTCGACGGGCCGACGACGGCCGGCATCGACCTCGACGCACCGCTGATCGTCTTCGACCTCTCCCACATCGACCGCAACTCCATCGCCATGCCCATCCTGATGGCCATCGTGGGCGTCTGGCTGGAGCACACCTGGATCCGGCCGGACCGCAAGAAGCGCATCTTCCTGGTGGAAGAGGCCTGGCACATCATCAATTCGCCGTTCGTGGCGCAGCTCTTCCAGCGGCTGCTGAAGTTCGGCCGGCGACTGGGCCTGTCGTTCGTGGCGGTGGTGCACCACCTGTCGGACGTCGTCGACGGCGCCGCGGCCCGGGAGGCCGCGGCGATCCTGAAGATGGCCTCCACGCGGACCATCTACGCCCAGAAGGCGGACGAGGCCCGCGCCACGGGCCGCGTACTGGGCCTGCCCCGGTGGGCGGTAGAGATCATTCCGACGCTCACGCCGGGCATCGCCGTCTGGGACGTCAACGGCAATGTGCAGGTCGTGAAGCACCTGATCACGGATGCGGAGCGTCCGCTGGTCTACACCGACCGGGCCATGACGGAGGACGGTGACTTCGCGCGGGAGCTCGCGGCCGAGGCCGCGGCAGCGGAGCGGGCGGCCGCGGCGATGGACGTGCGGTTCGCCGACGAGCCCTACGGATCCGCTCCGGGCTCCACCTCGCCCTCATCCTCCTCTCCTTCGTCACCCTCGTCGCCCTCGTCACCCGAGTCGACGGTGGCCTGACGTGACACCCGTACGGGACCGGGAACAGGCCCCGGAGCGTGGGATTCCGGATGGCTTGCTGGTCAGCATCCTCGCCTTCCTGCTGGGGCTGACACTGCTGGTCTGGACGGCGACCGGCCTTTCGGCCCTGTTCGCCCACGGTTCCTGGCCGGACGGCGTGTCCCTCACCCGTACACCGCAGGCACTGCGGCACCTCATGACTCAGCCGCGCGACCTGCCCGCCGCCTGGCCGGAGACGTCACCGGACGCCCTGTCCGGGTACGGGCTGTTCTGGGGGCTCCTCATCAGCGAGGCGCTGGTGACCGTGGTGCTGCTGACGTTCGTGATCGGGACGGTGGCCAGGTGGCGCGGGGTGCGGGCCCGGCGCCGGAGCTCGCCGGTCCCGACGATGGCGCCGGGGGCGGTCATGGCGACGGCGCCGAGGGCGGTGCCGGTGCCGAGCGCATCGGCCGCGACATCGGCCCTGGCCCCGGCCCCGACGCCAGCCGCCACCACGCCCCCGGAGACCCCGGTTCCGGCACCGGCACCGGCACCGGCACCGGTCCCACCCCCGATCCCCGCACAGTCACAGCCCCAGTCACACCCCCAGCCGCACCCCCAATCCCAGCCACCACACCCCGCGCCCCTCCCCGTCTACGCCCCCGCAGCACCCCAACACCTCCTCTACACCACCGACCGCCGCGGCCCCGCCACCCGCGCGGTGCTGGAAGCCCCCGGCCCCGTCCTGGTCGTCACCAGCGACCCCGCCCTCTGGGCCGACACCAGGGCTCCGCGCGCCAAACTGGGCCCGGCCCACGTCTTCGACCCGTCCCACCGCATCGACACCCCCGACCGCCTCCGCTGGAGCCCCACCGCCGGCTGCGAGTCCCGCGAGACGGCCGCCTCCCGCGCGACCGCGCTGCTCACGCCCGTACGCCCGCTGAGCACCCTCGACTCGGCCACCGCCGACACGGCCGAGACCCTGCTGCGCTGCTGGCTGCACGCCGCCGCCGTGGACGGCCGTCCCTTCCGCCAGGTGCACCGCTGGGCACAGGGCACCTCCGCCCACGAGCCCGTACGCATCCTCCGTACGAACCCCAAGGCCACCGGCGGCACGGCGGGCGAACTGGAGTCGGCCCTCACCGGCCACCCCGAGCGGCGAGAACTGGCACAGGAGTTGACGGCCCTGGCCCTCAACGCACTCTCCTCGGTCCATATCCGCGATGCGTGCAACCCAAATCGAGCCAATTCGCTGGCCTTGGAATCATTCATCGCAGAAGGGGGAACGCTGTACGTGGTGGGTGAGGCGATTGAGGATCCCCGCACCCGCCCGGGTGCGATGCCGCTGCTCACCGCACTCGCCTCAAGCGTGGTCGAGCGCGGCCGCCGCATGGCCGAACGGTCATCCTCCGGCCGGCTCGACCCACCATTGACCCTCGTCCTCGACGACGTGGCGGCCGTGGCCCCGCTCCCCGCCCTCCCGGAACTGCTGGAGAGCGGCGAGGCGCAGGGCCTGCCCACCCTCGCCCTGATGCGCTCCGAGGAACAGGCCCGCGCCCGCTGGCCCCGCCATACCCTGTCGGCCCGTTAGGAAGGCCGCCGCGGAGGCGAAGTGCCTGGCACGCTAGTTTGGGTGCACACCCCACGGAAGCGTAGGAAGGGCAAGTACCGGTATGAGCAGCGCCGATGTCAATACCCGTGCCGTCGTACAGGAGTTCCTCGTCCGGCTCGGGGAAGGGGCGCCGGACCGTACCGCCGCCCTGTTCACGGAGACGGTCGACTGGATGATCGCCGAGAATCCGGTCGTTCCCTGGCTCCGGCCGCGCTCGACGCGCGCGGACGTCGCGGACCACTTCCGCGAACTGGCCCTGGGCATGGTCCCGGTGGAGGGCAGCCCCACGGTCGACGCGTTCCTGGTGGACGGCGCCGACGCGGTGCTGACGGGGCGCCTGGCGGGTGCCGTGCAGACGACCGGCAAGGTCTTCCGGTCCCCGTTCGCGATGCGGCTGACGGTCGAGGACGGCCTGATCACGCGGTACCACCTCTATGAGGACAGCCTCGCGATCGCCGAGGCCTGCACCCCGGACGCCTAGTCCGAGCGCCTCCGCGTCCCGTTGGGCCTTGATCTCCTCCATGAGCATCCGGAGCGTGCCGCAGAGCTTTTCCGGAGGCAGGGCATCCAGGGTGGCCCGGGCATGGGCCGGACCACCCGCCTCATCGGGGCCCGGTCGCCGTGCTCAGAAGCCCGCCGCCGCGATGATCCTGCCGGCCACCGGGTTCCGCTGCTCGCCCTTCGCATCGGTGGCGTTGACCGAGTAGACGAGCGTGCGGGAGAGATTCCGGGTGGCGCCGAAGCCGTTGACGTAGCCGTAGCGTCCCCCGGTCTTGCCCCAGACCACGGTGTCACCGATCTTGATGCGGCTCAGGCCACTGCTGTACGACGCCTCCCCGCCGCCGTACGCCGGGACGTCCGGAACGGTGAACATCAGCTTCAGCTCGGGCTGCGGGACGATACGGCCCCCGAAGAGCGCGGACGTGAAGCGTTCCAGGTCGGAGGTGGTCGTGATCAGGTCGCCGGACGCCCAGGTGATCGACTGGTTCCACTCGCTGACGTTCACAAGGCGCTCGCCGGAGCCGCCGGGGCCGCTCACGGACTGGTAGCCCTGCGTGTGCCGGCCGCGGATCGTGGGGTCGTTGCCGGGGCTGTACGTGTCCGTGAGGCCGGCACGGCGGATGACACGGTCACGCACCTCGCTCTCGTAGGAGTGGCCGGTGACCTTCTCGATGAGCAGGCCCAGCACGTTGTAGCCGATGTTCGAGTAGTGCTGCTGCGTGCCGGGAGTGAACTCCATGGGCTTGTCGAAACCGCGCCGGACCAGCTCCCGGTGGTCCCAGGTGGTGAAGCGGTGCTCGAAGTCCGACTCCTGCGAGCCGTCGGCGCCCGGCAGGCCGCTGGTGTAGTTCAGAAGGTGCTCGACGCGAACCTCGGGGTAGTGGGCGGGCAGCAGGCCCGGAAGGTACTGCTGCACGGTTCCGTCGAGGCTCAGCCTGCCTTCGTGGACGAGCTGGAGCACGGCGGCGGCCGTGAACGTCTTGGTGATGCTGCCGGCCCGGAAGCGCTCGTCGCCCTTCGGGGCACGGTGCGTACGGAGGTCGGCCTCGCCCGAGGTGCCCTGCCAGCTGCCGTCAGCGCCCCCGAGGCGGACCTGCGCGGCGGTGGCGACCGACGGGTCCGGCAGCCCGGCTATGGCCTCGCGCAGGGCCTTGGCTGTCGACGGCGCGATCGCCTTCCTGTGCGCGGACGCGTGCGCGGACTCGTGCGCGGGCGCATGAGTCCCGGTGAGTGCCTGCCCTGCGGCCTGTGCGGCGAGGGACGGTGTGATCACACCGATGCTCATGGCGGCGACGGCGGTGGCGATGACAGCGACTCTCTTGGAGTTTCGGTGCACGGTGGTTCCCCAGGTCTCAGTGGATCACTTGCTGACGCGTTCCATCCTGGGGACCGGCGCCGCCCCGCACATCGCCGACGCGAGCGGTCCCGCGGACCCACGGCCTCCCTCGCACGAGGGATGGGCGATCACGAGCAGCAGTCGGCGATCAGTTCCTGCCAGGAGCGATCAGACCGGTCTCATACGCGCAGATGACCGCCTGGATCCGGTCACGCAGCCCCAACTTCGACAACACATTGCTCACATGCGTCTTCACGGTGTGCTCACTGACCACCAGCTCGGCCGCGATCTCCGCGTTCGACAAACCCCTCCCGAGCAGTACGAGCGTCTCGCTCTCCCGCGCGGTCAGCGCCCCGAGCTCCGGCGCAGGCCCTCGCTGCGGAGCATGGCTGACATAGTCCGCGACCAGGCGCCGGGCCACCGAAGGAGCCAGCAGCGAGTCCCCGGCGGCCACCACCCGCACCGCGTGCACGAGATCGTGACGGCGCACGTCCTTGAGCAGGAACCCGCTCGCGCCCGCGTGCAACGCCTCGTACACGTAGTCGTCCTGATCGAACGTCGTGAGCATCACGGCCTTGGTGTCCGACTCGGCACACACCACCCGGGCAGCCTCTATGCCGTCCATGCGCGGCATCCGGATGTCCAGCAGCACGACGTCCGGCGCGTGACGCCGCACGGCCTCGACGGCCTCGGCCCCGTCGCCGGCCTCAGCCACCACCTCGATGTCCGGCTGCGCTCCCAGGATCATCGCGAAACCGCCCCGCACCAGCTCCTGGTCGTCGGCCACCACCACACTGATCGTCACCTTCGCACCTCCGTCGGCGAGGAGACCACGACGGGCAGGTCCACGGCAACGCGGTAGCCGCGCCCTCCCGGACCGGGCCCCGCGGCGGCCGTACCGCCGTGGGCTGCGGCCCGCTCCCGGATACCGACGAGGCCGCGACCACCGCCGGTGTCCGGGCCCGGCCGCACCCTCGGCCCCGGCACGTCGGCGGCGTCGTTCTCGACGGAGACGGTGAGCCGGTCGTCCGGTGTCCACGTGAGGCGTACGGACACCGTGGTGGCGCCGGCATGCCTGAGCACGTTGGTGAGGGCCTCCTGTACGACCCGGTACACCGTCACTTGTACGTCGGGTGCGAGCGGCCGGGGTCTCCCCTCCACCGCGAGAGTGACCGGAAGCCCGGTGCGCCGAACCTCACCGACCAGGTCCTCCAGCCCGGCCAGCGTCGGCTGCGGGCTGCGCGACGTGCTGGGCTCGCCCGCTGCGGACGGCTCGTCCTTGAGCACCCCGAGCATCCGTCGCAACTGCACCATCGCGTCCCGGCCCGCGCCCGCGATCGCGTCGAAGGCCGCCTCCGCCCGCTCGGGATCGGACCGTACGACCAGCGGCCCGGCCTCCGCCTGAACGATCATCAGGCTCACGGCGTGGGAAAGGATGTCGTGCATCTCACGCGCGATCCGCGCCCTTTCCCGCTCCACCGCCCGCTCGGCTTCTGCCTGCCGCGCCTTCTCCAGCTCCGCGGCCCGCAGTTCGACCGCCTCGGTATACGCCTGCCGGGTACGGGCCAGCACCCCGAGCACGTACACCATGGTGAAGAGGAAGAAGGCGAAGAGGTATTCACGCGCCGTGTTCGTCCGGATGGCCACGGAGACCGCGATCAGCGGAAGGCCGAGGCCGATCGCGAACCGCCGCTGCCGGAGGCCTCCCTGCGCGGCGACGGTGAATATCGCCACGAGCGGGCTGTAGGGCAGCGGCTGCCCCGGACCGTCCGTGGCCAGATACACAAAGCCGGCGACCGTAATGCACAGCAGAGACGTGAAGGGCGCCCGTGTACGCCAGAGCAGAGGCAGCACGATCAACGTTGTCATGCCGTACGCGGGCAAGGTGGCAGGGGGTAGGTCGGCCGAACGCGGCACGACGAAGGGTATGGTCACCGCGGCCTGCACGACAGCGGTGATCAGGGCATCGACGGCCCATGGGCTCGAAGTGCGGAGCCGGTGCGTCAGAGGCGGCATCGAGTCCTCGGCGGCCCGCCGGGCCGTACGATCCTGGGGAATTCGTGCATGCGCAGATCGTCGCTTGCGGCGATGACGCGGGACAATGTGTTTTCGCTCATCGCGAGGCGGGCAGAGGGCAGCGCATGAATGACGCCCGCACCATTGTGATCGCCATGGGTACGGACGAAGCCGCTGCCGTGCTCCCCTCAGACCTGCGCAACAGGCTCTCCGCATATGGGGCGGTGGCCGAACGGGACGACATCGCCGCGGCCGACATGCTGATCACCGGTTGGGGAAGCCCCCGGCTGACCGGCGAACTCCTGGACTCGGCCCCTCGTCTGCAGGCCGTCATTCACGCCGCGGGCTCGGTGAAACGGCTCCTCACTGCCGCTGTGTGGGAACGGGGCATCGTGGTCTCGTCCGCTGCCGACGCCAACGCCGGCCCGGTCGCGGACTACACCTGCGCACTGATCGTCCTGGCAGCGAAGAAAGCCCTCACCACAGCGGCCGCGTACGCCGATTCCCACTGGCCTGCCTTTCGTGACCGCGCGGGTGCCGACGCCCGCACGGTCGGAGTCGTCGGGGCCTCGCGCATCGGCCGCCTGGTCATGGCCCGGCTGCGTGCGGCGGATGCCGGCTACCGCATCCTGCTGTACGACCCGTACGTATCCGGTGCGGATGCACGGCGATTGGGAGCCGAAGCCGTGGACCTCGACACCCTGTGCGCGGACAGCTCGATCATCACCCTGCACGCGCCGGAGCTGCCGGAGACCCGGCAATTGCTCGACGCGGCACGGCTGGCGCTCATTCCGGACGGCGGCACGGTCATCAACACCGCACGGGGCGCACTCGTCGACACGGGCGCGTTGGTACGGGAATGCGCCTCGGGCCGCCTGGACGCATTCCTGGATGTCACCGATCCGGAGCCCCTGCAGTCGGGACATCCCTTGTTCGCGTTGCCGAACGTGCTGGTCACTCCCCATATCGCGGGAGCACAGGGAAGCGAGACCCGACGGCTCGGGGAGTACGCGGTGGAAGAGGCCGAGCGCTGGATGCGGGGCCGGCAGCTGCTGGGGCGAGTAAAGCAGGAGGATCTCCCCCGGCTGGCATAAGGCCACGCCGGTGCGGGCATTGCCGCCTGATTTTCCCCCTAAACGCAAAAATGCCGCAGGCCCCGAGTCAAAGACTCAGGACCTGCGGCTAAAAATTGTTCGGCGGCGTCCTACTCTCCCACAGGGTCCCC
>NZ_JBEZYL010000026.1:0-54359 GCF_040638465.1 Streptomyces sp. NPDC026206 | reverse complement strand
CCCGGTTTTTTTGCACCACACACCCCCCCGGTCCTCAATCGCCGGCCCGTCCGGCGATTGAGGACCGGGGTCCGGGGCGGAGCCCCGGGATGTCACGCCGACGCCGGCTCGACTTCCCGCGGGGCCACCGGGGCCACCGAAGCGGGCGCAGCCGCTTGCACCGCGCCCTCCGCCGGAGGGAGGTTGCGCATCAACCCCCAGTACCCGCCCGCCGCCACCGTGCCGACCACCGCGCACAACCCCCACAGCGCTTCCGCGCCGAAGCTGTCGATGAGGGCGCCCCCCACCAGCGGCGCGGTCAGCGCCGCCGCCGGCCACGACAGCGTGTGCATCCCCTGGTAGCGCCCCCGCCCCTGCGCGGGGGAGAGCCGGGCCACGAGCCCCATCTGGATGGGGGAGTTGAGGATCTCCGCGAGGGTCCACACGCAGATGGTCAGCATGTAGACGCCGAGCGACCCGGCGAAGGCGGTGAGCCCGAAGCCGTAGCCCGCGAGGAGCGCGGAGATCATCAGCAGCTTCTGCGGGTCGCGGTGTTCGATGAAGCGGGTCACCGGGATCTGCAGGGCCACGATCAGTACGCCGTTGATGGCGATGGCCATGCCGTAGTCGCCGCTGGAGAAGCCGTCGGCGCCCATGGCCACCGGCAGGGCGACCGAGCTCTGCATGAAGATGAAGGCCATCAGGAAGGACAGGCCGACCACGCCCATGAAGCGCCGGTCGCGCAGCACGGTGCCCAGCCCGACGGCCGGTTCGCCCGCCGCCCCGGCGGCCGCGCTCCCGGCCGCCGGCTCGGGCCGGGTCTCGGGCAGCTTGCGGAAAACGAGGACGGCGCAGACGAACGTCAGCGCGCCCTCACCCAGGAAGCCGATGAGATAGCTGTGCTCGGCGATCAGGCCGGCGACGAGGGTGGAGAAGGCGAAGCCGAGGTTGATGGCCCAGTAGTTCAGCGCGAAGGCCCGGACCCGGTCCTCGGGGGCGACGATGTCCGCCATCATCGCCTGGACGGCCGGGCGCGAGGCGGTGCTGGTCATGCCCACGACGAAGGCGACGGCCGCAATGGCCGCGGGGTGCTCCATGAAGCCCAGCAGGGCCACCGAGAAGGCCGTGGAGACCTGGGCCATGAGCAGGGTGGGCCGCCGCCCGAGCCGGTCGGCCATGACGCCGGCGCCGAGGGAGGAGACCACGCCGCCGAGCCCGTGCAGGGCCGCGACCAGACCCGCGTACGAGGCCGAGTAGCCGCGGTCGAGGGTGAGGTACAGCGCCAGGAAGGTCGCGACGAACGCGCCCAGCCGGTTGATGAGGGTCGACGTCCACAACCACCAGAACTCCCGGGGCAGTCCTGAGACGCTCTGCCTCGCGGCCTGTCTGATACTCGCTATGGACATTGGGCGACCCCCCGCGTTACCTGCTGCTGTAAGTGGCTCTCCTGCCATCGGCAACTTACATACTTCGACGTGTGCACGCCATTCAATTGACGGTCCGCGTCAAACGTCCGGGGCGCGAGGCGCTCGTGCGGTCGATTACGCTCAGGGCATGGCCGACGCACCGTACAAGCTGATCCTCCTCCGCCACGGCGAGAGCGAGTGGAACGCGAAGAACCTGTTCACCGGCTGGGTGGACGTCAACCTGAACGAGAAGGGCGAGAAGGAGGCAGTCCGGGGCGGTGAGCTGCTCGCGGACGCCGGCCTGCTCCCGGACGTGGTCCACACCTCCCTGCAGAAGCGCGCGATCCGCACCGCGCAGCTCGCACTTGAGGCCGCCGACCGCCACTGGATCCCCGTCCACCGCTCCTGGCGGCTGAACGAGCGCCACTACGGCGCCCTCCAGGGCAAGGACAAGGCCCAGACCCTGAGCCAGTACGGCGAGGAGCAGTTCATGCTCTGGCGCCGTTCGTACGACACCCCGCCGCCGGCGCTCGAGGACGGCACCGAGTTCTCGCAGAGCGACGACCCGCGCTACGCGACGATCCCGCCGGAGCTGCGCCCGCGCACCGAGTGCCTCAAGGACGTCGTCGTCCGCATGCTGCCGTACTGGTACGACGGCATCGTCCCGGACCTGCTCGCCGGCCGCACGGTCCTGGTCGCCGCCCACGGCAACTCACTGCGCGCCCTGGTCAAGCACCTCGACGGCATCTCCGACGCCGACATCGCGGGCCTGAACATCCCCACCGGCATCCCGCTCGCCTACGAGCTGGACGCCGACTTCCGCCCGGTCAAGGCCGGCGGCACGTACCTCGACCCGGAGGCCGCGAAGGCCGCCATCGAGGCCGTGAAGAACCAGGGCAAGAAGAAGTAGGCACCCATACCCATGGAGTCGGCCCCCGTCCGGGACTACCGGACGGGGGCCGACTCCATACGTGTGAGTGACATGCGTGTCGCGTCAGCGTCAGCTGCAGCTGCCTCCGCACTGGCAGGAGCCACCGCTCTGGCAGCCGCACGAGCACCCGGGACCACACTGACAGCCGCTCATTCGGTTTCCTCCTCGAAGGGTGTCTGCCTTCCCATCCAGTCAAGGACCGCCCGGCCCGACCGTCAATGCCTCTCGCGCACGTATGTCCGGGCGCACGACGGCGCATGGGAGCATTCAGGCCCGGAACAGAAGCCTCCGGGTGCTACGGAGCCTCCACCGCGCCCTGCCGCGCCTCGGACTGGTTCAGCTCGTCCGCGTGCTCGCCGGTGACCAGGTAGACCACGCGCTTGGCCACGGAGACCGCGTGGTCGGCGAAGCGCTCGTAGTACCGGCCCAGCAGCGTCACGTCGACGGCCGTCTCGATGCCGTGCTGCCAGCGGTCGTCCATCAGGTGCTGGAACAGCGCCCGGTGCAGCAGGTCCATCGCGTCGTCGTCCTGCTCCAGCTGCAGCGCGAGGTCCACGTCCTTGGTGATGATCACCTCGGCGGCCTTCGCCATCAGCCGCTGCGCCAGCTGCCCCATCTCCAGGATCGTGGCGTGCAGATCGCGCGGCACCGCCGTCTCCGGGAAGCGCAGCCGGGCCAGCTTGGCCACGTGCTGGGCGAGGTCACCGGAGCGCTCCAGGTCCGCGCTCATGCGCAGCGACGTGACGACGATCCGCAGATCGGTGGCCACCGGCTGCTGCCGGGCCAACAGGGCGATCGCCCGCGCCTCCAGGTCCCGCTGCAGATCGTCGACCTTGGCGTCCGCCGCGATCACGGACTCCGCCAGCTTGAGATCCGCGTCCAGGATCGCCGTGGTGGCGCGCCCGATCGCGGAGCCGACGAGCCGGGCCATCTCGACCAGGCCCTCACCGATCGAATCCAGCTCCTCGTGGTACGCGTCCCGCATGCCTGACCTTCTCTCGCCTCGAGTGCTACCGGTGGCCGGGGGGTTCTCCGCCCGCTCACACTGCCACGTTCCGGCCGGAACGCGACGGCCGCCGACCGCCGGAGTGAACCACCACCGACGCCAAGGTGAACTCTCGGCAACGTATGTTCGAGACGGCCCCCATGTGGCTGTGGCTGTGTCGGTGCCCCCGCATAACCTGGAGTCATGAACGTGGACGCGGCCGTCGCCGCAGCGGCAGCGATCGCCGGAGTGTGCACCGGCGTGATCGCCATGCTGGCGTTCCGCTGGAGCGAGCGCGACCAGGCCCGGCCCACCCGCAGTTCCCTGCACACCGACGCCGTGCTGCCGCCCGGCGTGGACACCGTGCTCTCCGTACTGCGCTCCTCCGCCGTCGTCCTCGACGAGGCCGACGCCGTCGTCAAGGCCAGCTCCGCCGCGTACGCCCTCGGGCTGGTGCGGGGCGGCAAGCTCGCCGTCGAGCCCATGCTGCAGATGGCCCACGACACCCGCCGCGACGGCGAGATACGCCAGGTCGAGCTGGACCTGCCCCGCCGGGGCACCGGGCGCGGTGACGCGCTCGCGGTATCGGCCCGGGTCGCCCCGCTCGGCTCCCGGCTCGTCCTGCTGCTGGTGGAGGACCTCACCGAGGCCCGCCGCATCGAGGCCGTGCGCCGCGATTTCGTCGCCAACGTCAGCCATGAGCTCAAGACGCCGGTCGGCGCCCTGTCCCTGCTCTCCGAGGCCGTCATGGACGCCTCCCAGGACCCGGAGGCGGTCACCCGCTTCGCGGGCCGGATGCAGATCGAGGCGACCCGGCTGACCAACCTGGTCCAGGAGCTCATCGACCTCTCCCGGGTGCAGAACGACCATCCGCTGGAGGACGCCGAGCCCGTCCCGGTCGGCGAGCTCGTCGCCGAGGCCGTCGACCGCTGCCGCCACCAGGCATCCACCAAGCAGATCACCATGGCCGCCGGAGGCACCGCCGACCTGCGCGTGTGGGGCAACCGCGGCCAGCTCGCGGCCGCCCTCGGCAACCTCGTGGAGAACGCGGTCAACTACAGCCCCGCCCGTACGCGCGTCGGCATCGCTGCCCGCCGCGTCGCCGCACCCGGCGGCGACCTGATCGAGATAGCCGTCACCGACCAGGGCATCGGCATCTCCCAGCGGGACCGCGAGCGCGTCTTCGAGCGCTTCTACCGCGTCGACCCGGCGCGCTCCCGTGCCACCGGCGGTACGGGCCTGGGCCTGTCCATCGTCAAGCACGTGGTCGCCTCGCACGGCGGGGAGGTCAACGTCTGGAGCGCCGAGGGCCAGGGCTCCACCTTCACCCTGCGCCTGCCGGAGGCCGGCACCGTCCGCGACCGCGAGCGCGACGGCCGCGGCAGCAACGGCCCGCTGCTCGGGCCGGACGACCCCGCGGTCGGAGGCAGCGAGGACGAGACGTTCACCGACGAGCCCCTGCCCGACAGCTCCACCCCTTCCGCCCGCCCTTCCCGGCAGGCCCATCCGTGACCCTCGTCGCCGTGGACGAGACCGCCGCCCGTATTCCCACCGCGCTGTGTACCCCAAAGACCCGACCGGAGGTCATCCCGTGACCCGAGTGCTCGTCGTCGAGGACGAAGAATCCTTCAGCGACGCGTTGTCCTACATGCTCCGCAAGGAAGGCTTCGAGGTCGCCGTCGCGACCACCGGGCCCGACGGGCTGGATGAGTTCGAACGCAACGGCGCCGACCTGGTCCTGCTCGACCTGATGCTGCCGGGCCTGCCCGGCACGGAGGTCTGCCGGCAGCTGCGCGGCCGCTCCAACGTCCCCGTGATCATGGTGACGGCCAAGGACAGTGAGATCGACAAGGTCGTCGGCCTGGAGATAGGAGCCGACGACTACGTCACCAAGCCCTTCTCCTCCCGGGAACTGGTGGCCCGCATCCGCGCCGTCCTGCGCCGCCGCGGCGAGCCGGAGGAGGTCTCCCCGGCCGCCCTGGAGGCGGGCCCGGTCCGCATGGACGTCGACCGGCACGTCGTCACCGTCTCCGGCGCCAAGGTCGACCTGCCGCTGAAGGAGTTCGACCTCCTGGAGATGCTGCTGCGCAACGCGGGGCGCGTGCTGACCCGCATGCAGTTGATCGACCGCGTCTGGGGCGCCGACTACGTCGGCGACACCAAGACGCTGGACGTCCACGTCAAGCGCCTGCGCGCCAAGATCGAGCCCGACCCGGGCGCGCCGCGCTACCTGGTCACGGTGCGCGGGCTCGGGTACAAGTTCGAGCCGTAGGCCGCGGGCGGTGAGCCCTGGGCGGCCCGTGGGCGGCCCGTATGCGGAGGGGCCCGGAAGCTCAGCTTCCGGGCCCCTCGCACGTTCTCCCGGCGACCGGCCTCATAGACCGGCCTCGGTGACCAGTCTCAGTGGTGGACCTCAGTGGCGGACCTCAGAGGCGGACCTCAGTGACCGGCCTCAGTGGCCGGCGGGATGCTGCTGGCCGCCCTGCGGCGCCGAGGGCTGGCCCGCGCTCGGCGTGGCACCGGTCTGCCCGGCACCGTTCTGGACGGCGCCGTTCTGCGGTGCCTGCTGGCCCTGCTGGCCGTCCACCGCGCCGGACGGGCTCGCGGAGGCGCTGCCGGCGGGCTTGCCCGGCTTGGTGCCGCCCGGCTTGCCCTGCGCCGGCATCTCCTCCGGGCCCCACTCCTTGAAGTAGCTCGTCGCGGGCACGACGAACGCGGAGATCTTCACCTCGCCCGTGGAGCTGAGCTCGAAGGTCAGCGGCTGCGACTCGCCGTCCTTGAGCCCCTCACGGCCCTTGGGCAGCACGGCGGACGCGTTGTCCTTGCCACCCAGGAGCACTGAGCCGCCCGCCGGCACGACGATGTCGCCGGACTTGCCCTTGGCAGGCGTGAGCTTCACGGTGACGTTCTTGCCCGGAAGCTTGACCGAGCGCAGTGTCTGGTCCTTGCGGCCGTTGTTGAAGACCTGGCCGGTGATCACGGCGGGGCCGGCGGTGTCCTGCTTCGGCTGGGTGATCACGTTGACGTTCTGGAGCTTGATGTCGCCCACCGAGGTGGCGGCATTGTCCGGCTTGACCTCCAGCGTCTGCGCGCTGTTGCCCGCCGCACAGGCGGAGAGCGAGGCGATCGAGAGCACGAGGGCGGTAGCGGCGAGAGCGCCGCGTCGAAGGCTGCTGCTCACGGCGGCGGCATCTCCTTGGACGAGGTACCCGTACGGGTACGTACGAGATAAGGGTCTGTGTCAGCGGGCTTAGGTTACCGAGCCGCCGTGCGGCCGCCGCACCCGACCCGCCCCCATGGTCAACTCGCTCGTCCGCGGTCGTGCCGCCGGAATAGGAACCATCGGCCGGTCTTGAGCCTCCGGGAAGCCGCCGCGGGCCGTCGCGCGGATTATCCGGCAATGAATGCGAGGAGCGCCGGGAAGGAGTTCCGGAATTGATCAAGTTCGACTTGATCAATTCCTGATTACGCACACGGAAGGCCGGTGCGCCCCGAACGGAGTACCGGAAGTCCGCCGACCGGACCCTGGCAAAACGGGACGTTCGGCCGCTCGCGGGGCCTGTCCGACACGTGTAACGTGTGCGTTTCGCCTTGCCCGGACACGTGCTCCGACCTGCGAATACCCGCTTCCGGAAGGCTCCCGCAGCACGTTCCGGTTGCTGTTGTCAAGCCCCGAGATATGCCCTGACCTGCGGAAACGCCATTCAGAACCGGCTCTTCCCGTGTTAGACTGGATAGCCACGGAAGGGGTACCTGTCACATGACGTTCAAGGTTGGCGACACCGTGGTCTATCCCCATCACGGGGCCGCGCTGATCGAGGCCATCGAAACTCGCCAGATCAAAGGCGTGGACAAGACCTACTTGGTGCTGAAGGTCGCCCAGGGTGACCTGACGGTTCGGGTGCCGGCGGACAATGCGGAGTTCGTCGGTGTTCGCGATGTGGTCGGCCAGGACGGGCTTGACCGGGTCTTCGAGGTGCTGCGCGCACCGTATGCGGAAGAGCCGACGAACTGGTCCCGTCGCTACAAGGCAAATCTCGAGAAGCTCGCGTCCGGCGACGTGATCAAGGTCGCCGAGGTCGTCCGCGACCTGTGGCGGCGTGAGCGTGAGCGCGGTCTCTCCGCAGGTGAGAAGCGCATGCTCGCCAAGGCGCGCCAGATCCTGGTGAGCGAGCTCGCCCTCGCGGAGAACACCAACGAGGACAAGGCCGAGGCCCTGCTCGACGAGGTTCTCGCGTCCTGATGTAACAGGTGCCGGCTGGGCCGGCCGGGACGGTGACGTCTTCGGCCGCCGGACGCCGACACAACCGGACGTATAGAAGTGCCGCGGTGCCCGCGTGATGACGTCAGTCATCCGCCGGGCGCTGCGGCATCTCTGCTCTCTTCTACCCGTCCGTATCGCCGTACTTGGCGTGCCGGGCCCGGGCAGCCGTCCCGGCCAGTCGTCACGGAAGGGGCTGGTCGGGGCATCGTGCCCGGCACGCTGAGGCCATACCCAATTCGGCCGAGGAAGCAAACCTGAACGCGAACGCAATGTCCGAACGAGCCGCCGCAGCGGGCACCCACGTCCCGCAGGGGAGCCCTGTGCGCATCGCCGCCGTCATTCCGGCCGCAGGCCGGGGCGTACGGCTCGGCCCGGGCGCCCCCAAGGCCCTGCGCGCCCTCAACGGCACGCCCATGCTCGTCCACGCGGTCCGGGCCATGGCGGCCTCCCGAGCGGTCTCGCTCGTCGTCGTGGTCGCCCCGCCGGACGGTGCCGCCGAGGTCCGCAACCTCCTCGACGAGTACCCGCTCACCGATCGCGACAGCACCCGCACCCACGTCGTGGTCGTCCCCGGCGGCCCGACGCGCCAGGAGTCCGTGCGCCTGGGCCTCGCCGCCCTGCCCGCCGGCATCTCCGCCGTCCTCGTCCACGACGCCGCCCGCCCGCTGGTGCCCGTCGACACCGTCGACGCCGTCGCCGCGGCCGTACGCGACGGCGCGCCCGCCGTCGTACCGGCGCTGCCGCTCGCCGACACCGTCAAGCAGGTCGAGCCCCGCACCGGCGAGCACGCCGGCGAGCCCGAGCCCGTGGTGGCCACGCCCGACCGGGCGCTGCTGCGCGCCGTGCAGACCCCGCAGGGCTTCGACCGCGCCACGCTCGCCGAGGCGCACGAGAAGGTCGCCCTGGAGGGCGAGGGCGCCACCGACGACGCCGGCATGGTCGAGCGGCTCGGGGTGCGGGTCGTGGTCGTCCCCGGCCACGAGGAGGCGTTCAAGGTGACCCGGCCGCTGGACCTGGTCCTGGCCGAGGCCGTACTCGCCCGCAGGAGGGCCAACGATGGCTTCTGAGCCCACGCGGCCGGTGCTGCCCCTGGTGGGCATCGGCACGGACGTCCACGCCTTCGAGGAGGGCCGCGAGCTGTGGTGCGCCGGCCTGCTCTGGGAAGGCGCGAGCCACGGCCTCGCCGGCCACTCCGACGGCGACGTCGCCGCGCACGCCGCCTGTGACGCGCTGTTCTCCGCGGCCGGCGTCGGCGACCTCGGCGCGCACTTCGGCACGGACCGCCCCGAGTGGTCGGGCGCGGCCGGCGTCACCCTGCTCGCGGAAGCCGCCCGGATCGTCCGTGCCGCCGGCTTCGAGATCGGCAACGTCGCCATCCAGGTGATCGGCGTACGGCCGAAGATCGGCACGCGCCGTGAGGAGGCCCAGGAGGCCCTTTCGGCGGCCGTCGGCGCCCCGGTGTCCGTCTCCGGCACCACGACCGACGGCCTGGGCCTGACGGGCCGCGCCGAAGGGCTCGCGGCCATCGCCACGGCCCTCGTCCTTCCCTCCGGCGCCGCTTGAGGCACCGCGCAGCGCGTCCGCGCACCGTATTCCCCCTGCCGGGAATACGGTGCGGAAGGACGCGATGTCAGCGAGGGAAGGACCGACCGTGCCAGCCGAGCTCTCCGACGACCTGAAGAAGTACATCGACGACAACCCCGTCTTCGCCTCCGTGGCGACCATCCAGCCCGACGGGAGCCCCCAGCTGTCCGTCACCTGGATCAAGCGCGAGGGCGGCGACCTGCTGGTCTCCACGACGGTGGGGCGCCGCAAGGAGAAGAACCTCCGCCGCGACCCCCGCGTGACCGTCCTGATCAACCCGCCGAACGCGCCCTACAACTACGCCGAGATCCGCGGCACGGCCGACATCACCTTCGAGGGCGGCGACGCCCTCATCAACGATCTGGCGCGCAAGTACACGGGCAAGGACTACGCCGACTTCAACCCGGCCGCCGCCGAGGACGCCGAGCGCGTCGTCGTGCGCATCACGCCGCGCAAGGTCGTCGGCTCCCTGTAGGCCGGTACCCGCAGACCGCGCGGTCCGCGCGGTCCAGCGGTCTCGGCGGTCGCGTTCCGCCTCAGGCGCCGTCGGACTGGGCGGCGCCGACGCGGTCCGGCTCGGCCTGGTCGTACAGGCGGGGCTCCTTCAGCAGCGGCAGGCTCTCGCGCAGCGCGGCGGGCTTCCTGCCGCTGCCGGCGGGCGCGGCGGACTCGCGGCGCATCTCCTCCATGCCCCTGTTGAGCGCCGTGCGCAGTCTCTTGCCGAGCGGTCGCTCGACGCAGCGGTGCATGAGCCAGGCGGCACCCAGCATCACGACCATCAGGGCGGCGACGAGCGGCGCCGCCGGGACGTGGCTGCGCAGCCCGTAGATGATCGTCATGCCGATGTACTGGTGCAGCAGGTACAGCGGGTAGGTGAGCGCGCCCGCCGTGGCCAGCCAGCGCCACTGCACGCGGTCCAGGGCGCCGACCGCGATCAGGGCCATCATCGCGAAGGCGAGGACGATGATCAGGGTGGCCGGCCAGGTCGGGACGACCCCGTCGGCGTTGTCGGAGACCCGCTTGGGCACCCCGTGCAGGGCGAGCAGCAGGGACAGCCCCACGATGCCCCACAGCAGTGCGGTGGGTTTGAACCGGTGCATCAGATAGAAGGCGATGCCGGCGACGAAGTAGGGCGAGAACAGCGGCATCGCCCAGATGTCGAGGAGCTTGATGTGGGCGGAGGGCGCGATGACCGACGCCACCGTCCACACGCCGCAGAAGAGAACACACTTGCGGTAGGTCACGCCGCTCGCCACGACGATCGCGAAGAGCACGTAGAACTTGAGCTCGGCGAACAGCGTCCAGTAGACGCCGTCGACGTCCCAGACGCCCATGCCCTGCTGGAGCATCGTGAGGTTGGTCAGGACGGCGTCCCAGTTCTTCACGCTGCGGACCTGTGGCCACAGGGCGACGACGCCGGCGGTCAGGAGGACCGCGACCCAGTAGGCGGGGTAGATCCGGCAGGCCCGGGAGACCACGAAGTCGCCCAGCGTTCTTCCCCATGTGCTCATGCAGATGACGAAGCCGCTGATGAGGAAGAAGACCTCCACACCCGTCCACCCGTAGCGGGTGACGATCTCCAGGTGGGGGAAGACTTCGTGAGCGGGCCGGCCCCAGCCGCCGCGCAGGGCGGTGTAGTGGAAGGCCACGACCATGACGGCCGCCAGAAGGCGGAATCCGTCCAGGACGTACAACCTGGGCCTGGGGGTGGACTGCTGTCGGACGGCTGTCCGGCCGCCATCGAGTTGACCTCGTCTGGCGAAAAGCATGTCGTCCTCTCCCGTTGACTGGTCGGCTCATCCTACGTGGGGCCGTCGCGCTGGCATGCTGACACAGAATGCGTCCGCGCGGGCCGTGACGGTTCTCTCCTCCGGATGCCCTGCTGCGGGTACCCTTCCCGCGCCGCTACCCGGTCCGTACCTCCCTGTCGGCCGTCCGGGCCTGTGCCGTCGCCCGTTGGAGGCCGCGTCCGAGCCGGCGGGCGAGCGGGCGCTCGATGTGACGGTGCACCAGCCAGGCGGCCAGCAGCATGGCCGCCAGCAGAGCGGGCAGCAGCACGTGGCGCGGCACATGGCCGTCGGCCCGTCGGATGACCGTCCAGCCGATGCGCTCGTGGATCAGATAGAGGGGGTAGGTCAGGGCCCCGGCCGCCGACAGCCACCGCCAGTCCGCGCGACGGGTCCAGCCGAGGGCGATCGCCGTCAGGACGAGGAAGAACAGCGTCAGCAGTACCGCCGTCGGCCAGTACGGGACGTGGTGCCCCATGTGCCCCTCCGCCCGCGCCTGGGCGCCGACCAGATCGTGCTGGGCGATCACGAGGCAGCCGGCGACGATCAGCCAGAGCACCGGGTCGGGGCGGAAGCGGTGCATCAGGTAGAAGGCGATGCCCGCGATGAAATACCAGCAGTCGCGCGGCATCAGGACCAGGGCGAGCGTGCGGTCGCCGGCCGCCTTCGCGACCACCGCGGCGAAGGCCCAGACGGCGCAGAAGCCCACCGCGCGCCGGTAGGTCAGCCCCTTGCGGAGCAGGAGCGCGAACAGGAGGTAGAAGCGCATCTCGACCCAGAGCGTCCAGTAGACCCCGTCGACCGGCTCCACCCCCAAGGGATCCTGGAGCATCGTCAGGTTGACGGCGACGTCGCGCAGGGCCGGCGTTCCGTTCAGTGGGGACGGCCACAGGCAGGCGACGAGCGAGACGGCCAGCACGGCGAACCAGTAGGCCGGGTAGAGCCGGGTGACGCGCGAGAGCGCGAAGTCGCCGGCGCTCTTGCCCCAGCAGCTCATGCAGATCACGAAGCCGCTGATCAGGAAGAACAGCTGGACGCCGAGCCAGCCGTACGAGGCGGGCAGGTGCGCCACCGGGAAGAGCGTCCGTGCGGGCCCCGGCCAGGCGCCGCTGTCGAAGGCGAGGTAGTGGTAGGCCACCACCATCAGTGCCGCGCACAGCCGGAGCCCGTCCAGCGCCGCCAGCCTGCCGCTCCGTTCCGCACCCCCGGCCCGGTGCGGCGCGGGGGCCGGCGGAGGGGGTCGTTCCGGATGCTCCTGCTGTACCGGCAGAGTGGAGTGCAACGCCCCTCCTGGGTCCGCGGCGTCTCGGTGTGCCGGGGAAGCTACCAGAAACAATCGTATTTATGGTGCATAAAGCTGATAATGGGCAAAGCGTGCCGCAGGGCGCGCGTGACCCGCATGCGGACGCCCCCCGGATCCCTCCGGGACCCCGCCCGGACCCTTCCCCGGTTCGTTGAAGACCGGGCCATGCCCGGGGCACCCCGCCCGGCCCACTACCCTGGTCCCGTGACCATTCGCCTGTACGACACCAGCGCCCGGCAGATCCGTGACTTCTCCCCGCTCACGCCGGGCTGCGTCTCGATCTACCTGTGTGGCGCGACCGTGCAGGCCGCCCCGCACATCGGGCATATCCGCTCCGGTCTGAACTTCGACATCATGCGCCGCTGGTTCACCCACCGCGGCTACGACGTCACGTTCGTACGCAACGTCACCGACATCGACGACAAGATCATCGCGAAGGCGGCCGAGCAGGGCCGCCCCTGGTGGTCGATCGGCTACGAGAACGAGTGCGCCTTCAACGCGGCCTACGACGCGCTGGGCTGCCTGCGGCCGACCGCCGAGCCGCGGGCGACCGGGCACGTGCCCGAGATGATCGAGATGATGCGGGGCCTGATCGAGCGGGGCCACGCCTACGCCGCCGACGGCAACGTCTACTTCGACGTCCGCTCCTTCCCCGGCTACCTGCAGCTGTCCAACCAGGAGCTGGACAATCTCCTGCAGCCCTCCGGCGAGGGCGAGACGGGTAAGCGTGACCCGCGTGACTTCGCCATGTGGAAGGCCGCGAAGGAGGGCGAGCCCTCCTGGGAGACGCCTTGGGGCCGCGGCCGTCCGGGCTGGCACCTGGAGTGCTCGGCGATGGCCCACAAGTACCTCGGTGAGGCCTTCGACATCCACGGCGGCGGCCTCGACCTGATCTTCCCGCACCATGAGAACGAGATCGCCCAGGCCAAGGCCTTCGGTGACGACTTCGCCGCGTACTGGGCGCACAACGCCTGGGTGACCATGAGCGGCGAGAAGATGTCGAAGTCGCTGGGCAACTCCGTGCTGGTCTCGGAGATGGTCAAGCACTGGCGCCCGGTCGTCCTGCGGTACTACCTGGGCACCCCGCACTACCGGTCGATGATCGAGTACAGCGAGGAGGCACTGCGCGAGGCCGAGTCGGCGTTCGCGCGGATCGAGGGCTTCATCCAGCGGGTGTGCGAGATGGCGGGCAAGGAGATCGAGCCCGCTGCCGAGGTGCCGCCGGCGTTCGCCGAGGCGATGGACGACGACCTGGGCGTCCCGCAGGCGCTGGCGATCGTGCACACCACGGTCCGGCAGGGGAACTCCGCGCTGACCGCCGATGACAAGGATTCGGCTGTCGCCCGGCTGGCGGAGGTCCGTGCCATGCTCGGCGTGCTGGGCCTGGATCCGTTGGACGAGCAGTGGGCCGGCTCGGGCGCCGGCCGTGGCGAGGACTTGCACGGGGTGGTGGATTCGCTGGTCAGGCTGGTGCTGGAGCAGCGTGAGGCGGCCCGGGGGCGCAAGGACTACGCCACCGCTGACGCCATCCGTGATCAGCTGCAGCAGTCGGGTCTCGCGATCGAGGACACCCCGGCCGGGCCGCGCTGGTCCCTCTCCTGAGAGACACTTTTCGTACGTACGTTTACTGAGCCTCTGTACCGGCGGCTCTGAGCAGTAAAGAAACAGGTGACCCCCATGGCCGGCAACAGCCAGCGCAGGAACCGCCGCACGTCCAACAAGAAGGGCGCGACGGTCGGCAGCGGCGGCCAGCGGCGCCGAGGCCTGGAGGGCAAGGGCCCGACCCCGCCCGCGTCGGAGCGCAAGGGGCACAAGAAGAACCGCCTCGCCGGCGCGGTGGCCAAGCGGGCCGCCGCCCGGCGGCCCGCCCCGCGCCGCGGCGGCCCCAAGGGCACCAACGAGCTCGTCGTCGGCCGTAACTCGGTCGTCGAGGCGCTGCGCGAGGGCGTCCCCGCGAACACGCTCTACGTCCAGCAGTTCCTGGACAACGACGAGCGCGTCCGCGAGGCCCTCCAGCTCGCCACGGAAAAGGGCCTCAACCTCATGGAGGCCCCGCGTCCCGAGCTCGACCGCATGACCAACGGCCTCAACCACCAGGGCCTCGTGCTCTCGGTGCCGCCGTACGACTACGCGCACCCCGAGGACCTCACCGCGGCCGCGTACGACGGCGGCCAGGACCCGCTGATCGTCGCCCTCGACGGCATCACGGACCCGCGCAACCTCGGTGCCGTCGTCCGCTCCGTCTCCGCCTTCGGCGGCCACGGCGTGGTCGTCCCCGAGCGCCGCGCGGCCGGCATGACCGCCAGCGCCTGGAAGACCTCGGCCGGCACCGCGGCCCGTACGCCCGTGGCGCGCGCCACGAACATGACGCGCACCCTGGAGGCGTACCAGAAGGAGGGCCTGATGGTCGTCGGCCTCGCGGCGGACGGCGACGTCGAGCTCCACGAGCTGGAGGCCCTGGAGGGCCCCGTCGTCATCGTCGTCGGCAGCGAGGGCAAGGGCCTGTCCCGCCTGGTCGGCGAGACCTGCGACTTCCGGGTGCGGATCCCGATGCCGGGCGGCGCCGAGTCGCTCAACGCCGGTGTCGCGGCCGGTGTCGTGCTCTACGAGGCGGCGCGCCGCCGCGCGTGAGCGGAACCGTCGTATCCGGCGGCCGGGGATGATCTTCCCCGGCCGCCGGGCGCTTTCTTGATGATCTTGACGGGTCTCGGACACATCTAACCGGTCAAGGCAGTGTCCTAACCTCCGGTCACTCGGTTAGATGAGTGTGGACACCAGAACACCCCGCACACCTACGGGGGGAAGCTCTTCGGGTCACGACGACCAGCCCGCGCTGAACATGGTGAAGGTCCCGTCCGACCCCGCGCAGGTCATCGTCAATCACCTGAGCTTCCGGGTGCAGCTCGCCCGGCCCCCACGCGCCGTCCGGTACGCCGGAGGAGTGGACACGGCGCGGCTGCCCTCCGTCAAGAGCAGCGGCGCCAAGCGCCGCGCCCCCCTGGTGTGGAGCGGGCGGACCGCGCCGGGCGACTCGGCCTCCACCCAACTCCTACAGGCCGTCCGGGACTCCGGTGCCGGGCACCCTGCCGCCGGGGACGCCGGCGCCACCCAGGTGCTGCCGCGCATCAGCGTCGACGACGGTCCCCCGACCACCGTCATCGGCCCCCGCGGCCCCGCCGAGGCCACCGGCACCCCGCTCCTGCACGGCGTGCGCCCCACCCACAGCGCGTACGACGAAGAGCAGTACGACTACCCCGAGTTCGACGAGCAGGACCCCGACGAGTACGACGAGCTCGGACAGAGCCGCGCCGACTCCGTCCGCCACGCCTACTACCCCGGGCGCCGGATGAACCTCGGCGTCGTCCTCCTGCCGCTGCGCATCTTCCTCGGCCTCATCTCGGTCTACGCCGGCATGGGCAAGCTGTGCGACCCCGTCTACTTCGACGGCGGCAAGCGCGGCTCCATGGTCGGCTGGCTCACCCAGCTCCACCCCTGGCCCCTCGCCTCCCCCCTGCGCGACCTCGCCCTGAGCCACCCCGTCGGCGCCGGGCTCACCGTCGCCTTCCTCCAGGTCGTCGTCGGCATCCTCACCATCTTCGGCCTCTGGCAGCGGCTCGCCGCCTCCATCGGGGCCCTGCTGTCCGCCGTCCTGCTCGTCACGGTCAGCTGGCAGAGCGCCCCCGCCTACGACGCCCCCGACATCATCTACCTCGCCGCCTGGAGCCCCCTCGTCATCGCCGGGGCGCCCTTCTACTCCCTCGACGGACGCCTGGCGGGCGAGGCCTGGCGCCGGCTCGGGCCGCGCGCCACGCTGTGGGACCTGCGCCGGCGCGTGCTGCGCCGCAGCACCGTCATGGCCACGGTCCTCGTCGGCATCGCCCTGCTCGCCGGCTCGATGCTCGGCGGAGCCGTCCGCTCCTCCCGGGTCGCCGAGGCGCCCGGCACGCCGGCCCCGCCCGCCAACAGCCTCCCCGGCTCCCCGCTCCCGCAGCGGCCCTCCTCCTCCACCCCGCGCGGCTCGCACGGCCCCGCCGTCGCGGGCACGCCGAAGCCCAGCGCCTCCAACCGGAAGGCGCCGACCCCCGCCGCCACCCCGCCCGCGCCCGGTGCGGCACGGACGCCCGCGAGCTCGGCGGGCAGCGCCGGTCAGCCCGGCAGCACGGGCAGCGTCCGCCCGGCCCCGCAGACCCCGCGCCAGGCTCCGGCCCCGGCCGCCCCGCCCCACAGCTCCTCGGGCTCCTCGACGGGCAGCTCCACCGGTGGCGGCACGGGCGGCGGCTCGGGCGGCTCGGGCGGTTCGTCCGGCGGCGGCGCCCTCGGCGGCCTCCTCGGCTGACACCCCGCACGACGGCGGCCCCGCACCCCCGGAGGGTGCGGGGCCGCCGTCGCGCCGTCCTACCGCGCGAGCTCCTTCGCGGCCTCCGTCAGGTCCTTGGCGGTGTCGATGGCCCGCCAGTACGCCCCGTGCGGCAGCGGGTAGCCGGCCAGCCTGCGCTCGCGCGCCAGCCGGGGGAACGTCGTCCGCTCGTGGTCTCCGCGCTCGGGCAGCAGGCCCGTGAAGGCGGGGGAGAAGACGTACACGCCGGCATTGATCTGGAAGGGCGAGGGCGGCGACTCGATGAAGTCCAGGACGTGCCCGAACTCGTCGGTCTTCACGGCGCCCCACGGGATGCGCGGCCGGGCCAGCGCCAGGGTGGCCGTGGCGTCGCGCTCATGGTGGAAGGCGGCCATCTCGCGCAGCGAGAAGCGCGTCCAGATGTCGCCGTTCGTGGCATACCAGGGCTCGTCGGGGCGGGGCAGGGACGCGGCCGCGTGCTTGAGCCCGCCGCCCCGGCCGAGCGGCTCCTTCTCGACCACGGTGGTCACCCGGAGCGGAAGATCGGCCGACACGAGCCAGTCCTGCAGCACTTCGGCCAGATGGCCGCACGAGATCACGGCATCGGTGACGCCCTCGGCAGCCAGCCAGGCGAGCTGATGGCCGATGATCGGGACTCCCGTGCCGGGAATCTCGACCATCGGCTTGGGGCGGTCGTCGGTATACGGGCGCAGCCGTGAACCCTGGCCTCCGGCCAGGATCACGGCTTGCGCGGGGTACGGGTGGGGCTGCGTGCCGGTCATGCTCCGCACGATATGCGGTGCCGCGAGCGGAGACACCGCCGGTGGGGCTGCCCCGGCCCGTACGACGGCCTGCGGGCCGTCAGGAGCCCTGCTGGGGCTCTGCCGGGGTTCCCCGGCCGTTCGGTCCTGCGCGGGGGCTGTCAGTGGCCCTGGGCGACGCCTGAGGCGAAGGCCGTGTCACAGACGGGTCGTGAATAGGCCTGGGCCTGCTTGACCGAGTGGTACTTGGCGACCGCCGCACGCCCCAGCGCGCGGGCGATGTCCGCGCAGTGCCGGGCCAGCGAGGGGCGGCCGTTGGTCGCCTCCTGCAGGTGCGTGAGGGCGACGCCGGGGTTCTTCTCCTGGAGGTCGCGCAGCACCCGGTCGCGCAGCACCTCGTGCGGCGCGCGGACCTGCGCGACGGTGGAGGCGTTGTCGGAGGAGGCGGTGAGGACCTGCGACTCGGCGTTCGGTGCCGCCCACGGGACACGCGTTACCGCGAGAGTTCCCGAGAGCACAAGAACGACCGGGAGGACGAGAGCGAGGGTTCTGCCGATGCGGCGGGCGGCCTGGTTCATGCCGGAGATGGTAGCGACGGGTGATGATGCAGCGACATTTAGTCACCCGGTCGAGCGACACGACTGCGCACAGGTGCGGTTATGAAGTTGACCGCTGGTGCTCGAAATGAGGCTTATGCCGGGGTTTTTGGGCAAGGCGGCGCCCCGGGTCCCTGTACGGACCCGGGGCGTCGGTGTCGCGGTGGCTCAGTCGCTCAGTCGCTCAGTCGCTCAGTCGCTCAGTGGCTCAGTCGCTGAGCCGCTCGCCGGAGGAGGTGGAGAAGACGTGGAGCTCGTCCGGGCGGGGCACCACGTGCAGGACGGAGCCCTTCTCCGGCACCCGGCGGCCGTGGACGCGCACCACGAGGTCCTTCTGCTCGCCGCCGACCTCGGCGGTCCCGTACACGTACCCGTCGGCGCCGAGCTCCTCGACGACGTTCACCGTGACGGCGAGCCCGGCGGGGGCGTCCTTGCTGAGCGAGGCGACGGTCCCGCCGTCCTGCTCGACCACGTCGAAGTGCTCGGGGCGCACGCCCACCGTGACGGTGCGGTCGCCCTTGTCGCCGGCGGTCGTCAGGGCCTCCCGCGAGACGGGCACGACGCTGTTGCCGAACTTCACGCCGCCGTCGGTGATCGGCACCTCGACCAGGTTCATCGCGGGCGAGCCGATGAAACCCGCCACGAAGAGGTTGGCCGGCCGGTCGTACATGTTGCGCGGCGTGTCGATCTGCTGCAGCAGGCCGTCCTTGAGCACCGCCACGCGGTCGCCCATGGTCATGGCCTCGACCTGGTCGTGGGTGACGTACACGGTGGTGATCCCCAGCCGCCGCTGCAGCCCCGCGATCTGGGTGCGGGTCTGGACGCGCAGCTTCGCGTCGAGGTTGGACAGCGGCTCGTCCATGAGGAAGACCTGCGGCTCCCGGACGATGGCGCGGCCCATGGCCACGCGCTGGCGCTGGCCGCCGGAGAGCGCCTTGGGCTTGCGCCCCAGGTACTCGGTGAGGTCCAGGATGCGGGCCGCGTCCTCGACCTTCTGCCGGATCTCGGCCTTCGGCACGCCCGCGATCTTCAGGGCGAAGCCCATGTTGTCGGCCACGGTCATGTGCGGGTACAGCGCGTAGTTCTGGAACACCATCGCGATGTCCCGGTCCTTGGGCGGCAGATGCGTGACATCCCGGTCGCCGATGCGGATCGATCCGCCGTTGACGTCCTCCAGCCCCGCCAGCATGCGCAGCGAGGTGGACTTGCCGCAGCCGGAAGGGCCTACGAGAACCAGGAATTCCCCGTCCTCGATGGCGATGTCGAGCTGGTCGACGGCCGGCTTGTCGGAGCCCGGGTAGATGCGGGTCGCCTTGTCGAACGTGACTGTGGCCATGGTGATGCGGTCCCTTCACCGGCAGGAACGTGCCGGACGATCCGAGTAGAGGGAGTGGTCCAGTCCAATCGGACCGGGTCGCCGGTGACGCTACCGGGGCGGGGGGCGGTTGTCAGCAGGTCAAGAGTGACAAAATCCATGGCCTTGGCACGGCCGGAGTCCGGTTAGACTGCCTCTCGCAAGCCGACTTAGCTCAGCTGGTAGAGCACCGCTCTTGTAAAGCGAAGGTCGTCGGTTCGAATCCGACAGTCGGCTCCACGACAGAACCGCAGGCCCCCTCGGGGACCTGCGGTTCTGTGCTTGTGGCGGGTGTGCGGGCGGCGTGGCTAGCGCGGTATCTGCTCGCTTTTGGTGAGGGTCGGGGACGCGCCCTGCGGGCCGGCCATGGGGTCTGCCCGGGGGGAGTCCTGGTGGCCGGGCCACCAGGCCTTGTGGCCCAGCAGGGCCGTGATGGTGGGCACCAGCAGCATGGCCATGATGAAGGCCGTGAGCAGGATGCCGAAGGCCACGGCGAAGCCCATCTGCTGGAGCATGGAGTTGTCGGCCAGCATCAGTACGCCGAAGGTGCCGGCGAGGATGATCGCGGCCGAGCCGATGGTCGGGGCGGACTGGGTGACCGCGGTGCGGATGGCCTCCCGGGCCGGGACGCCGCGGCGGACCTCTTCGCGCAGGCGGGCGACCATGAGGATGTTGTAGTCGGTGCCGATGGCGACGACGAACAAGTAGACGATGACGGGCAGCATGAACAGCAGGCCGTTCTTGTCCTGCAGGTCCTGGAAGAGCCAGACCGTCGCGCCCAGGGTGGCGCCGAAGCCGAGGGCCACGGAGATCATCAGGTACCAGGGGGCGACGAGGCTGCGCAGCAGCAGTCCCAGGATGACCATGATGGCCAGGCCCGCCACGGGGAAGACGACCCGGTAGTCGTGGCCGACGGCGTCCTTGATGTCGTAGAGGACGGCGGAGGTGCCGCCGACGAGGGCCTCGCTGCCGTCGGGTGCCGCCTTGTGGGCGTCCTGGCGCAGGGTGCCGCCGGCCAGGGTGATGGCCTTGTCGGCGGTGGGCGCGTACTTGAGGACGACGCTGTAC
Organism: Streptomyces sp. NPDC026206; assembly: GCF_040638465.1. Classification (NCBI taxonomy): domain Bacteria; kingdom Bacillati; phylum Actinomycetota; class Actinomycetes; order Kitasatosporales; family Streptomycetaceae; genus Streptomyces; species Streptomyces sp. NPDC026206. Next base: position 34,005 of record NZ_JBEZYL010000026.1, on the reverse strand, counting down.
TGGGCGACGGACCCGTCGGGGTTGATGACGGGGGGCGGGACCGGGGCGACGCCTTCGATGCCGGTGAGCGTGGAGCGGAAGGTCTCCAGGCCGGCCTTGTCGAGCGGTGAGCCGTCCTTGGACTTGAGGTAGACCATGGCCGGGTCGGACTGGCCGGCGGAGAAGCCGCGCTGCATGTCCTTCATGGCCTGGACGGACTCCAGCTTCTGCGACATCTGGCTGGAGGTGTCGAACTCGGCCTTGAAGCTGAACGCCCCGACGGCCAGGACGGCGAGCACGGCGGCGGACAGTGCCGCCATGAGGCCCGGGCGGTGGGACACGAGGCCGCCGACACCGTTCGCGAAACGATTCCTCGGCTGCTTCTTCCACGCCTTGGACGGCCAGAAGGCCTTGGTGCCGAGCAGTGAGAAGACGGCGGGGACGAGCGTGAGCGCGGCGACGAGCGTGACGGCGACGGAGATGGCCAGGGCGGGGCCCATCGCGCGCATCATGCCCATGGTGGACAGCAGCAGCGCGAGGAAGGCCACGATCACGGCGCCGGCGGCCGAGGCGATGGTCTCGCCGACCCTGGCGACCGCGTCGACGAGGGCCTGCTTGGGTTCCTGTCCGGCCCGCAGGTGTTCGCGGTAGCGGAAGAGGAGGAAGAGGATGTAGTCGGTGCCGACGCCGAAGAGGACGACGATGAGGATTGCGGATATGGAGTTGTCGGCCTTCAGGCCACCGAGTTCGGCCGCCGTGCCGATGAGGCCCTGGGCGACCGCGAAGACGACGCCGATGATCACGACCGGCAGGACCGCGATGAGCGGGCTGCGGAAAATCACCAGCAGCAGCACGATGATCAGCAGGAAGGTGGCCGCCATGATCATGGCGTCGGTGTCGCCCGAGGACTCCTGCGAATCGAGGGTCGTCGCCGCCTGACCGGTGATTCCCATCTTCAATTGGGTGCCGCCGAGCAGCTCCTTGGCGTCCTGGCGCAGCTGCTTGACCGATTCGGGCAGCTTATCGTCGTAGGAGTTCTTGGTGGTGGCGATGATGTTGGCGAGGGCTATCTCCCCGTTGGGGGACACGGCCTGCGGGCCGGTGACGACCTTGGCGATCTTCTCCCGGTGCCTGCCGTCGAGGCCCCCGGCCACCTTGATGACGTCACGCCGGTCGTCGGCGGTCAGCCTGCCGCCGTCGGTTCGCTGGAAGACGGCTATGGCGGCGGGCTGTTCGGTCTTCGGGAAGGCCTTCTCCTGAAGGTTGCCGACCCGCACGGATTCGTAGTGGGAGGGCAGGAACTCCGTTTCGTCCGTGGTGGACTTGAGGCCGGGCGCCAGCATGGCCAGTGCCACGGCAGCGATGATCCAGCCCGCGATCGTGAGCCAGGGCCGGTGGACGGCGAACCGCCCGACTCGTCGGAACATGGTGCTCCTTCAACGTTTTTACGTTCGAGGTCTCTGTGCTGCTGAGTCCGTGCGTCCGTGCTTCGTCGACAGGGATCCGGGTGCGGGGGTGTTCGTACGGGCGTGCAGTGCGGCATGAACACGCTAGGGAACCGAGTTCCGCGCGCACAATGATTTCCGGGGGAACCGTGGGGAAATCGGCCCTGAGGATGAGGGCCTCTCACTCGTGAGGTAGAGACCGCCCTGCCGACCGCCTTCGTGGGGATTACTCTGCCCCCATGAGCGATGTCGACTTCTACGCCGCACGCCTGGACCGCGCCGCCCGCGCGGCCACGCAGGAGGGGCTCGCCGGGCTGATCGTCACACCGGGACCCGACCTCGTATGGCTGTGCGGCTACGAGCCGCCGGCCGTCACCGAGCGGCTGACCGCCCTGCTGCTCGTACCGGGCCGCCGTCCGCAGCTCGTGGTGCCCCAGCTGGAGCGGCCCGACGCCGAACGCGCCCCGGGTGCGGGCGCCTTGGCGGTCACCGGATGGACCGACGGTGAGGACCCGTACGCGGCGGTCGCCAAGTTCCTGGAGGGCCAGGGCCGTTACGGCGTCTCGGACAACGCCTGGGCGCTGCACCTGCTCGCTCTCCAGCGGACCTGCCCCGGGACGGCGTACGGCTCGCTCACCGAGGCGCTGCCCATGCTGCGGGCCGTCAAGGACGCCTACGAGGTGGAGCGCCTGGCTGCCGCGGGAGCAGCCGCGGACGCCACGTACGAGGAGATCATCGACCTGCGGTTCGCGGGCCGGCGGGAGCGCGAGGTGGCGGCGGACCTGGCGCGGCTGCTGCGGGAGAACGGCCACAGCCAGGTGGACTTCACGATCGTCGGCTCGGGCCCCAACGGCGCCAACCCGCACCATGAGGCGGGCGAGCGCGTCATCGAGGACGGTGACATGGTCGTTCTCGACTTCGGCGGTCTGAAGGACGGCTACGGCTCCGACACGACACGTACCGTGCACGTGGGTGAGCCGTCGTCGGAGGAGCGCAAGGTCCACGACCTGGTGCGTGAGGCGCAGCAGGCGGCGTTCGAGGCGGTACGGCCGGGCATCGCGTGCCAGGAGATCGACCGGGTGGCCCGGCAGATCATCCGCCGGGCCGGGTACGGCGAGTACTTCATCCACCGCACCGGCCACGGCATCGGCGTCACCACGCATGAGCCGCCCTACATGGTGGAGGGCGAACACCTGCCCCTGGTGCCGGGGATGTGCTTCTCGATCGAGCCGGGGATCTATCTGCCGGGCCGCTTCGGCGTCCGCATCGAGGACATCGTGGTCTGTACGGAGGCGGGCGCCCGGCGGCTGAACAACACGGCGCGGGAGCTGCGGATCGTGGCCTGACGGGCTCCGCTACAGGGGCCGGTGCATGATGTGCAGCCCTGTGTACGAGCCGTCGGGGAGCCGGAAGCCTTCGGGCACGGTGCCGATGACCGTGAAGCCGAGGGACCGCCACAGGCCGACCGCCCGGGTGTTGGCCTCGACGACCGCGTTGAACTGCATGCCGCGATAGCCCTCGGCGCGCGCCCACGCGACGGTGTGCTCTCCGAGGGCCCGGCCGACGCCGCGACCGGTGTGCTCCGGGGCCACCATGAAGCTGGCGCTGGCGATGTGTGAGCCCCCGCCCATCTGGTTGGGGTTCATCTTGGCGCTGCCGAGAACCGTCCCGTCCTCGTCCACCGCCACGACCGTACGGCCCGGGGCCGTGAGCATCCACCACGCGCGTGCCTGGCCGGACGTCAGGTCGCGGGGGTAGGTGTAGGTGTCCCCGGCGGCGGTGATGGACCGGAAGAACGGCCAGATGGCGTCCCAGTCGGCGGCCTCGGCTTCTCTGATCTGCATGGCCGCCACAATGACGGCCGCGCGCGGGAGCTGCCACCGGTTTTCGCCGGCGCGGCGGGCTCGCGGCTCCGGCCGGCGTTCTGTTCGGCGCTCTGTTCGGCGCTGCGTTCGGCGCTGCGTTCGGCGCGGTTCGGTCCGTGCGCCGCGCGCGGCGCGCTCAGACGGCCCGCATGCGGTGCGGGTCGTAGTCGGGCCCGTACTCGTCCGCCACCGGCGCGTGCTTGGGCGCCCGTGCGCGGATCATCGACCACGCGACCACCGAGGCGAGCAGCATGATGCCCGAGCCCCAGGCGATGGCGACGTTGAAGCCGTGGACGACGCCTTCCTTGACGACGCGGTCCCGCACGGCCGGGGTGATGCCACCGGTGACGGCCGCGGTCTTCATGTGCGCGGCGATGAAGGTGGCGCTCGTGGAGGTGGCGATGGTGTTGAGCAGTGCGGTGCCGATCGAACCGCCCACTTGCTGCGAGGTGTTGACGGTGGCGGAGGTGACGCCCGAGTCGCGGACGGCCACCCCGGACGTGGCGACGTCCATGACGGGCATGAAGATCAGTCCCATGCCGAGGCCGACGAGGATCTCGGCGGGCAGGACGTGCGAGGCGAAGGCGGCCTCGACGGGCAGGAACGTCAGCAGGAACAGCCCGCCGGCGGCGAGGACGGCACCGGGGGCCATCAGCAGGCGCGGCGGCAGGTGGTTCATCAGGCGCGCGGAGATCTGGGTGGAGGAGAAGATGATCGAGGCGGTCATCGGCAGGAAGGCCAGCCCGGTCCTCAGCGGTGAATAACCCAGCACGGCCTGCAGGTAGTAGGTCATGAACAGGAACATCCCGAACATCGCCATGACGGCCAGCGCCATCGTCAGCAGGGCACCGCCCCGGTTGCGGTCACGGATGATGTGCAGGGGCAGCAGGGGGCTGCGGGCCCGCGTCTGCCACCAGGCGAACACGGCGAGCAGCGCGGCGCCGCCGCACAGCAGGCCGAGCACGAGCGGGTCGCTCCAGCCGCGCGGCTGGGCCTCGCTGCACCCGTACACGACGGCCACCAGCCCGCCGCAGCCCAGCACCACGCCGGGGATGTCGAGGCTCGGCCGCCCGGCACGGTCCGGGCGGTGGTCGTGCAGCAGCCAGACGGCCCCGGCCAGCGCGACCAGGGCGATCGGCACGTTGACGTAAAGACACCAGCGCCAGTCCAGGTACTCGGTCAGCAGCCCGCCCATGATGAGTCCGATGGCCGCGCCGCCGCCCGCGATGGCGCCGTAGATGCCGAACGCCTTGCTGCGCTCCTTGAGATCGGTGAACGTCGTCGTCAGCAGCGACAGCGCGGAGGGGGCCAGGACGGCGCCGAAGACACCCTGCAGGGCGCGGGCGAAGAACAGCAGGCCCGAGGTGTGCGCCGCGCCGCCCAGGGCGGAGGCGCCGGCGAAGCCGATGAGGCCGAGGACGAAGGTGCGTTTGCGTCCGATCAGATCGGCGATCCTGCCCCCGAGCAACAGGAGCCCGCCGAAGGCGAGGGTGTAGGCGGTGATGACCCATTGCCGGTTGCTGTCGGACATGTGGAGCTCGCGCTGCGCGGAGGGGAGCGCGATGTTCACGATGGTCGCGTCGAGTACGACCATGAGTTGTGCGAGGGCGATGACCACCAGTCCCCACCAGCGGCGCGGATCGGCTTCCGGCTGGGGGGAACGGGTGGTGGAGGGTATGGGGGGTGGGGGTATGGGGGGTGGGCTCGTCGAGCTCATGAAGTACCTGCTCTCGCGGCCGGCTGCGGGAGGCAGCCGATGGCGTGCAGAAGCTCGCAGTCCAGCGTAGGCCTGCCGGGTGATGCCCGCTCGTCGGCGTGCGGCGTTCGGCGGCCGGGCGGGGGACTTCGACGGGGGGCCCGGTCCTGGTCCTGGTCACCTGGTCTGGTTGGGATCAGGGCAATCAGGGGATCAGGACGACCTTGCCCATCGTTCCGCGTGTCTCCAGTGCCCTGTGCGCGGCGGCGGCTTCGGCGAGCGGGAAGTGCTGCACGACCGGTACGACCTTGCCGGCGGCGGCCTGGGCCAGGGACTCCTCCTCCAGCCGCCGCAGGCCTGTCGGGCCGCCGCCGAATCGTTCCAGCATGGCCGGGCCGAGTACGGACCGCGAGGTGATCGAGCGCTCGGCGAGCCAGCCGGGGTCGAGCTCCAGCGGGCCGCCGCCGGTGATGCCCCGCGCGGACCAGCCGAATACGAGGTGCTGTCCGCCGGGCCCGAGCAGGTCGACGGCCGCGCGGGCGGCGGGCCCGCCGACGCCGTCGAAGACGACCGTGGCGGCCTTTCCCCACAGGGCGGTGCGGGCCCGGTCGGCCCACTCGGAGTCGTCGTAGTCCAGGGCGTGGTCCGCGCCGAGCGCGCTGACGTGCCGGACCTTGGCCGGCCCGCCGGCCAGTCCGACGACCGTGGCGCCCGCGTTCCGGGCGTACTGCACGAGCAGCGAGCCGATGCCCCCGGCCGCCGCGGTGACGATCACGACGTCATCCCGGGTGAGCTCGGTGAAGCCGAGGATGCCCAGCGCGGTACGGCCGGTGCCGATCATGGCGATGGCGTGGTCCTCGCCCAGCCCCTGCGGTATCTCGTGCAGCCTGGCGGCGTCGGTGACGGCACGCTCCGCGTAGCCGCCGCCCGGCGCGTCGGCGCCCAGATGGGCGACCACGCGGCGCCCGAGCCACCGCGCGTCGGTGCCCTCGCCGAGCGCGTCGACGGTTCCGGCGACCTCGCGGCCGGGAACGGCGGGCAGCTCGGGGAGGGGGTACGGGCCGTTGGGGTCGCCGGAGCGCAGGGCGGTGTCGACGAGGTGGACGCCGGCGGCGGAGACGGAGATCCGGACCTGGCCGGGGCCGGGGACGGGCGCGTCGGTCCGCTCGTAGACGAGGTTCTCGGCGGGACCGAAGGCGTGCAGCCGGACGGCGTGCATGGGACTCATGGGGCTCTCCTCGAAGATCGTCGCGGGGACGTCCACGAGTCTTCAACCTCAACCATGGTCGAGGTCAAGGCGTTGTCAGTGCCGTGTGCCACGGTGGGTCGCGTACGGGGCGGGATGCGCACGGAGGGTGACGGGGGCGGCTGGGATGGCGAAGGAGACGGGGATGGCGAAGGAGACGGGGGAGATGGCGAAGGAGGCGGGCATGAGCGGCGGTAGTGGCAGCGGCAGTCGTGGCGGGGGCGGTGTGACGGCTCGGGGCAGGGGGGCCGGGGCGCGCAAGGCGGGGCTGCCGCTCGCCCGGCTGCCCGAGGTGCGGCTGCCGGAGCTGTGCCCGTACGACGGCGGAGAGCTGGCGCCCGAGGGGGACAACGACGGCCTGGAGTTCGCCGATGCCGACTTCGTGGGGCAGGACAGCCGCAGCGCGTACTTCGGGGACTGCGGGTTCAACCGCTGCGCGCTGGACGGGACCCGGCTGAGCCGGTCGCGGTTCGTGGACTGCGTGCTCGACGGCGTGCGAGGGGTGGGCACGGACCTGGCGGAGGCGTCGCTGCGCGACGTGGAGGTGCGCGACGCACGGTTCGGCGGGCTGCAGGTGCACGGCGCGACCTTGGAGCGGGTGCTCTTCAAGGGCGGCAAGATCGACTATCTGAACGCACGGAAGGCCGTGTTCAAGGACGTGACGTTCGACGGCTGTGTGCTGTCCGACGCCGACTTCGCCGGGGCGCGGCTGGAACGGGTCGTCTTCCGCGACTGCGTCCTGCGCGGTGCGGACTTCAGCGGGGTGCGGATGAAGGACGTCGACCTGCGGGAGGTCGTGGAGCTGGGTATCACCGCCGGCATCGAGCGGCTGTCGGGCGCGATCATCAGCCCGGCCCAACTGCTCGAACTGGCCCCGGCCTTCGCGGCTGCCATAGGTCTGCGCGTGGAGGCGCCGGTGGGTGACTGACGCCAGTCGGCCGCTGCCCGTGAGTCGGCCGCCGCCCGTCAGCCGTACGGCACCCCGGGGCTCACATACGCGGGAAGCGGCCCTGCAGGTCCCAGACGACCGGGTTGTCGGCGAGGCCCTCGTGCATGTCGGAGAGATCGGCGATCAGGTCGTGCAGGAAGTCCCGGGCCTCGCGGCGCAGCGCACGGTGGTTGAAGGTCAGCGGCGGCTCGTCGGGTGCCCAGTCGGCGGTGACGTCCACCCAGCCGAAGCGGCGCTCGAAGACCATGCAGTCGGTGGACTCCGTGAAGTCCAGCTCGGCGAACTGGGTGGCCGACGAGCGGTTGCCCCGGGGGTCGCGGTCGATCTGCTCGATGACGTCGCACAGGGCCCAGGCGAAGTCGAGCACCGGCACCCATCCCCAGGCTGTGGACAGCTCCCGGTCCGCCTTCACGTCGGCGAGGTAGACGTCGCCGCAGAACAGGTCGTGCCGCAGGGCGTGGGCATCCGCGGTGCGGTAGTCCGTCTGGGGCGGGTCCGGGAAGCGGCGGGAGAGGGAGTAGCCGAGGTCGATCACGCTTCGATGGTACGGAACGTACGGGTACGGATCGCACGGGTACGGATCGCACGGGTACGGGACCGCACGGGTGCGGACGGGTACGAATGGCGGGGCCCGCGTCCCCGCCGCCGGGTGGGCGGTGGGGACACGGGCGCCGTAGGTCTCCGGGAGGCCGCCGGAAGGGTCCGGGGGCGGAGGGAGGGTTACCTCACGTTGATCGCGGCCCAGGCGGCGGAGACCGCCTTGTACTCGGTGCCGGTGGAGCCGTAGAGGTCCGCGGTGGCCTTGAGGGTGGCGGTGCGGGCGGCCTTGTAGTTGGTGGTGGAGGTGAAGTACGTGGTCAGGGCCTTGTACCAGATCTTGGTGGCCTTGTCCCGGCCGATGCCCGCGACCGTGCTGTTGTTGTAGGTCGGGCTGTTGTAGCTCACGCCGCCGATGACCTTGCTACCGCTGCCCTCGGAGAGCAGGTAGTAGAAGTGGTTGGCGGGGCCGGACGAGTAGTGGACGTCCAGGTTGCCGAGGGAGGAGGACCAGTAGTCCTTGGACCCGCCGTCCTTGCTCGGCTTGTCCATGTAGCGCAGCGGGGTGCCGTCGCCGTTGATGTTGATCTTCTCGCCGATGAGGTAGTCGCCCGGGTCGGTCGAGTTGTTGGCGTAGAACTCGGCGGCGGTGCCGAAGATGTCGGACGTCGCCTCGTTCAGGCCGCCGGACTCACCGCTGTACTTCAGGTTCGCGGTGGCGGAGGTGACGCCGTGGCTCATCTCGTGGGCGGCCACGTCGAGCGAGGTCAGCGGGTTGGCGTTGTTCTCGCCGTCGCCGTACGTCATGCAGAAGCAGTCGTCGTCCCAGAAGGCGTTGACGTAGCCGTTGCCGTAGTGGACGCGGGAGTAGGCGCCCTGGCCGTCGCCCTTGATGCCGCTGCGGCCGAGCACGTTCTTGTAGAAGTCCCAGGTGACGGCCGCGCCGTAGTGCGCGTCGACGCCCGCCTTCTGCCGACCCGCGCCCCAGACGTCGCTGGAGTTGGTGAAGAGCGCGCCGGTGCCGGAGGTGCCCTGGTTCAGGTCGTACGTCTTGTGGCCGCCGCGCGCACCGTCGGTGAGCGTGTAGCCCGAACCCGACTGCGTGGTGGTCAGCGGGACGGTGCCGCTGTAGGTGCTGGTGCCCGAGCCGGTGTGGACGGTCTCGTTCTGGAAGAGCTTCTCGCCGGTGTTCGCGTCGGTGATGACCTTCAGCTTGCTCGGCGTGCCGTCCTTCTGGACGCCGGTGACGGTCGTCTCGTACGCCAGGACCGGCTTGCCCTGCGCGGCCCAGATCACCTTGCGCGGCGCCTGGCCGGTGTCGGCCTTGGCGGTCTTCTCCTCGGCGGCGGCGCTGAGCGCGCTCTTCTTCGCGGCGGAGGGCGCGAGGGACGGGGTCGTGCTGGGCACGGCTATGTCGGCGTCGGTCGCCTTGGTGACGTCGCGGTCACCGTTCTTCTTCTGGTGCACGACCAGGTCGCCGCCGAGCACCGGCAGACCGTCGTAGGTGCGCTCGTAGCGCGTGTGCACCGTTCCGTCCGCGTCCTTGACGACGTCGCGGACGACCAGCTTCTCCTTGCCGTCCAGGCCGATCTTCGACGCGGTCGAGGAGGCCCCGCCCTGCGCGTCTCTGATCGCGGAGGCCCGCTGCTCGGTGGAGAGCGCGAGCTGCTGCCCGCCGTTGCTCTTCTCCGCCGAGGCGTTCGCCGAACCGGTCTGCACACCGATGACGACCATCGTGGCCGAGGCGACGAGGGCGGCGGCGCGCAGGGAGTTCTTGCGGGAGGTGGAGGTGATGCTGCTCAACTCTGGCTCCTATGAGGGGGGTTACGGTCCGCCAGGTGTGAGGCGGACCGCTGGTGCAGGAGTGGTGCAGGAGTGAAGTGAGGAGAGCGTGCCATCAAATGAGCGTGTTTGACAGGGGCGCAACAAGGATTTGATCTATTGGTAAACGATGAGCGGTGGATTGCGTCCGCTATGCGGTGAGTTGAGCGCTATCGAGGATGCGTTCAACTGTCTGCCGTGTAAATGTGGGCATGCGGAAACGATCGAGACGCTTCAGGAGTGCCCGGATGCGATCGCAACTGGGTGCATCGGGCAGGTGGTTGAGGAAGCGGACGGTGTGGCGGATGACGAGGGAGGATACGGGCGTGGAGGTCGTGACGTACATGGAATCCGAGATTCCGTCAGAACTGCGGGCCCGGGCCGCCGCGCTGCGTGAAGAGGCGTGGCCCGGCATGGGTGACAGCCCCCACGACTCCGCACTGCACCCGGTCACCATGCTGCTCGTATCCCCGCAGGGCGAGGTGACGTCGGCGCTCGACGTCCTGTCCAAGGACATCCGGCACGGGGGACACGCCTACCGCGCCGCCGGTCTGAGCGCGGTCGCCACCGCCGGGGCGCACCGGGGCAGAGGACACGGGCGGCAGCTCGTGGCTGCCGCCCGTCGGTTCATCGCGGAAAGCGGTGCGGACGTGGGCCTCTTCACCTGCGACCGACCGCTGCGGGCGTTCTACGAGAGCGCGGGCTGGTCGGTACTGAAGGGCGCCGTCCTGGTCGGCGGTACACCGCAGGAGCCCTTCCCCAGCGACCGGCCGGGATTCGACAAGGTCACCATGGCCGGTTTCTTCACGGAGAGGGCTCTGCGGGGCGCGGATGCGTTCCGGTACAGCCGGATAGGGCTGTACTCGGGCGAGATCGACCGGTTGTGGTGAAGGCGCGGGGCGCCTGGCCCTCGTCACCGCGCGCGGATGCGGCACACGGGCGGTGCGCAAGGGGAGGGCGGTGCGGCCGGGCGGTGCGGCGGGGCGGTGCGGCCGGGCGGTGCGCACGGGCAAGGGCAGTGCCCCCGGGCGGTGCGCACGGGCAGTGCGGCCGGGCGTTCCCGGCTCGTGCCGTCGGCACGGCCGACGGCGTCGCCCGTATCAACTCACGAGCCGACGCCCGGATCGCTCACGAACGAACGCCTTCGTCGGCATCGCGCCGGGCGTCGTGGCGTGACCGGCCCAGGCAGTCTCTTCCTGGGCCAGTGTGCGGGACGACGGGACGACGGGACGACGGGACGAACGGATCAGCGGTCGTCGGTCGGCGGGCGCTCGCGGTCGGTGCCGAGCTGCTCGTTGAGCTTCTGCTGAGCGGTGTCGACCTGGCTCTGGTACTTGTTGCCCGTCCGGGCGTCCAACGCGTCGCCGGCCTTCTCCACGCCTTGCCGGGCCTGGTCCGGGTGGCCCTTGAGCAGACCCTTGAGCTTGTCGAGCATGGACATGACTGTCCTCCTTATGGAACGCCTGACCTCCTCAGGATCGCTGTGTTTCGGCCCGGCCGCATCCCAGGGGGTGGAGGCGCTCGGAGGCCCTCGGGGGGCGTACGGCCGGACCGCCCGCGGCGGGGAACGTTGCTGATCAGTCGAGAGCCAGGACGGCTCGGAGCCGTTGTTCCAGCAGTTCCGCTTCCGCCTCGTCCCCGGCGGTGACCAGATAACTCCATGCGCCGCTCACGGCCGGGTCACCGGCCAGGACGGCCCCCCGGCCCCGGCCGGGGTCGTGGAGCAGGCCGCTCTGCCGCAGTCGGGCCAGGCCTTCGGCAAGGTCGCGGGGAGCCGCGGGGGTGGCGGTTCGCGTGTCGGCGATCCAGACGGTGTCGCCGGGACGGGCGGCCGGGTCCAGGCGACGGGCCAGGTGGTGGAGCGTAGTGGTGCCGGTGCGGCGCAGGTTGCACTCGATGGCGTACAGCTTCCCTGGCGGGGTGAGCCGGGCGTCGATGGAGAACGGGCCGAGGTAGCCGCGCGCAGCCAGGTGGTCTCCCAGCCGCCGGGCCATACCCGTCAGTTCCTCGCGCACGCCTGCCGGGGCGTGCAGCGGTGAGCGGTAGCCGTGGAACTGCGCGTTCGAGGTACGCATCTGCCCGTCGTAGAGCACCTGTGTGCCGTGCGGCTCGACCGCCGCCTGCACGCTGACATCACGGGCCGGGGCGATGCACTCCTCGACCACCCAGCCGCTGGACTGGTGCAACACCGCCGCCAGATGGCCGGCGAGTGTGTGCCTCACCTGGTGCCACGGGCCGCGGGGCAGCCGCAGCACTCCGTAGCCGTTGGCCGACCGGGCCGGCTTGACGATCAGGTCGTGACGAGGCGCCGACAGTTCGCGGACGGCCGCGTACAGCTCGTCCTCGTCGCCGCAGACGTGGCCGTCGGGAACGCGGATGCCCAGAGCGGCCGCGGTGTCGCGGAATCCGCTCTTGGTGTTCAGCCGGTAGGCCGCCTCCAGCGTCTGCTCGCTCACCCCGCCCGGTCCGTACGGATGCAGGGGGACGCCGAGCTCGGTGGCGAGGCGGACAGTCGGCCGGTCCAGCGCGTAGGGCAGCATCCGCATCCCGGGGCGCTCGGCCGCGAGCGCCCGGAGGCGGTCCGTGAGCCCGGCTCGCCGGATGCCTTCGGCGAGGGTGCGTTCCGTCGCGTCCGGCACGGTCAGCGTCACGACATCGGCCGGTGCGAAGCCGAGCACCTCACAGGCATAGGCCAGAAAGGCGGCCGGCACGGTGACTGCGGAGAGCACGACGTCGCCGGGCTCCGTGAGCCAGACCTTCCGTGGTGACTGCAGTACCGCTTCCGCTGCGAGGGTCGGCGGCAGGGTGTCCGCTATCGTCTCGTTGATCCGGTTGGCGAGGATGAGCCATGGGGTGCCGCGCCCGGTCACGGATGCCCCGTGAGGGTGGCGCGCCCGGTGCGGCTGTCGTGGTCGCTGTGGCTGGCGTGCTCGGCGTGACTGTCATGCCCGCCATGACTGTCATGTCCGCCGTGACTGTCGTGGTGAGCGTGACTGTCGTGTCTGCCGCGACCGTCATGTCCGCCGCGACCGTCATGCCCGTCGTGGCTGTCATGCTCGCCGCCGTCGCCACGTTCGCCGAAGCGGGCGAGGCGGCCGGCGACGTCCTCACTGTGGACACGCACCACCTGCTGCAGGGCGTACTCCGCCATGTACGCCTGGAACGCGTGCGGCGGTTCCTCGGCCAGGCAGAGCATGCGCCGGTTCGCCGGTACGGCGCGATCGTCGAGCCGGTCCAGGGCGCGTCCGACCGCCGCGTCCATGCTCTGCGGCTCCACCACCTCGTCGAAGAACACCCGGGCGTCGTCCTCGCCCGCCCAGATCCGGCGGCCGCCCAGAATCAGCTGGCGTGCCAGGCGGCCGCCCACCTTCCGGCCCAGCCGTAGGTTGGCGGCGCCCGGCACGATGCCCTCCTGCGCCGCGGGCAGACTCACATAGCTGTCCGTCCCGGCCAGCACGTGATCGAACAGCGGGAGCAGCTGTGCGCCCCCGCCGATGGCGAACGTGTCCACAACGGCCAGCGCGGGCTTGGTGACCGTGCGGTCCGGCCATGCCTCCGCCTCGTCGTCGAGCACGATGCCCCGCATCAGCTTGTGCACGTAGCCGAGTTCCCTGCGCAGGAAGAAGGCGAGGAAGGAGATGCGCCCCCGGCGGAGATCCTTGAGGTCGATCCCGGAGCTGAACACGCGCCGCCCCGAGTACCGGGGATGCGTCATGGGACCGCCGCGCAGGGCCACCACCTGTACGCCGTCGTCCAGCAGAGCGAGATCGACGGCCGTCTCCATGGCCTCCACGGAGGCGTCGTTCTCGGCGTTCAGGCTGTGCGGCCGGCAGAGCGTCAGGTGCGCGGCGGACCCGTGTCGTTCGACGGTCACCGCGCCCAGGTCGAGATGTCCGCACCGCTGGAATTCGGGCAGCAGTTCCTTCGCGCGGGGTGTGGGGCGCAGCATCGCGTCCAACAGGTGCGGCCCGCAGCGGTGGGAGCGCAGCAGCGCGTGGAAGAAGACGCCCTGCGCGATCTCGCGGCCTTCTCTGTCCGCCTGTGCCAGGGCATGTTCGGCGGCGACCTGCCGGCGGCTGGGCACCAGGCCGGGGAAGAGCGCTGCGGCGGCGTACGCGACATCGTCCAGCCGGTGGTGTACCCGCCGGTCCTCCGTGAGGTCCTCGTACACCTGGTCGACGTGCAGTTCCAGGAACCGCGCGCGCAGCGAGTGACACGCCTGATGGATCGCACGGGCCGCCTGCCGCTGCCCGGGCTCCCGCCCGGCCGGCGCGGGCAGGCGGGCGAGCAGGCCCTCCGCGGCGGTCGTGTGCGATTCGAGCGCTGCACCGTCCTTGCGCAGGTCACCTGCGAGAGCGGGCACCGCCCGCCGCCACCTCTCCACAGCGTCGGACGTCACCACCCGGCCTCACTCCGCCGGTCTGGTGCGGAGACGGCCGGGACAGGCGCGGCGACGACGCCTGCGAGCACTGCGGCGGCGATGCGGAGCATGGGCGAGTTCCTCTTCGCACGGTGGTCGGTCAATCTGGCGCACCCGATCCTGACGTACCGCGGCGCGTCCTCGTCGTTCGCCATCCGGGCCGTCACCCCACGGCGTGGCGCCGAAGCGTCCCCCCTCGTGCATTCGGCGGAAGGCCACCACCGGCAGGTCCTCGTCGTCCGGGCCGGGGCGGCCGGAAAATACGTAGACCAAGATCGGCGCCCTGTGATGGCGTGTGACCTGTGTGCACATGCGCTCATGCATCGTCATCCCAGGAAGAGACCTCAATGAACGCGATGAAGCTGCCCCGCACCACCCGTCTGACCGGTGCCGCGGTGGCCGCCCTCGTGGTCACCGCGGGCGCGGTGGCCGTGGCGTCTCCCGCCGCTGCGAAGTCCCACAACGTGGTCATCGACAAGGTCACCCTCGGCACGCCGGGCCCGACGCCCGTCGAGGCCGACCTCACCTACACCTGTGACACGGGCTCGGGTCTCGACCTGCAGGTCACCGTGACGGGCCCCGCCCGCACGGGCAGTGCCCCGGCCGTCGCGGCCGCCACGGTCCTCAACAAGGACCTCACCTGCGACTACACCCCGCACACCACACACCTGAAGCTGCGCTCCCTGACGGGCAAGGCGTTCGCCAAGGGCGACCGCGTGTGGGTCTCCGCGGGTTACCCGCTGAAGGACGGCGCCATCCTCGGGTCCGAGAAGTCCGTCACGCTGTAACTCCCCTGCGGGTCCGGCAGGTCCGGCTGGTTCGTGCGGAGGCCGTGCGGCCGGATGCGCTTGTGGTCAGGGGCCCGGGAAGGCCCGGGTCCGGGTCCGCAGGACGCTCCGGCGCACGGCCTCCGCCACGTTCCGGGCCGCCCGCCGGTCCGCCGCGCGGCGGACCCGGTCGGAGGGGGTGACCGCACTGGCCAGCCCCGGGGGCCGCAGCGCACCGTAGTCCGAGAAACGTCGCGTGCCGCATTGCGCGCAGCGCGACTCCCCTCCCGAGTGCGTCCAGCCCGACCGATGCGGGCAGTTGTCGACCAGGCGCCCTGCGGCGTAGGCGGTGCGCCGGGTCATGAGATCTTCACCTCCGGCAGCAGATGGGCCGAGCGGAAGTGCCCGCGCACGGCGACCGTGGCGTCCACGACCGTCGCCTCGTCGCCGCCCGCCACGGCCGCCCGCCGTGCCGCCTCCAGCTCGGCGCAGTCCCTGCACCCCACCGGGGACGCGGCCGGGCCGCCCCGGATGCCGGCCGCCTCGCGCTCCCGCCGCGTCGCCAGCCGCAACGCCTGCTCCGGAACCTCCCACTCCTGGCCGCCCCCGGGCCTCCTCACCTGGACGCGCGGCCCCACGTTGCCCATCACTTGCGCGAGCGTTGCGCTACGCGTGTCCACCACGTATGCGCCTTCGCGGTAAGTCACGGAATTTCCCCTTCGGGTTGTGCGTGCTGTGTGCCCTTTCAGAGTTGCGGTTCGGGGCTACGCTCAACAGGGGGGTGAGCTCTACAAGGGCTCTGTAGCGAAGGGGAGTTAGCCTGTGGCCAATGATCCGGCGGGGCCGTGGCGGTACGGCCAGCAGAAGGTCGGCTGGGAGTTCTTCGGCTCCGAGCTGAAGCGGCACCGGGAGGCCGCGGGGCTTACGCAGCAGGAGCTGGGCAGACGCGTGATCTGCTCCGGTTCGTACATCGGCCAGTTCGAGACGGGTACGCGTAAGCCGCAGCTGGATGTCGCACAGCGGATCGACGCGGAGCTGAAGTCGGACGGGTTCTTCGCTCGGATGTGCAAGAGGTTGATCGACAGTTCGCCGTTTGCTGATTACTTCGCGGAAGCGGCATATCTTCAAGGCCTGGCGGCGTGCATTCGGGAGTACGCCCCAACATTCGTGCCCGGCGTGCTCCAGACCGCGGCCTACGCCCGCGCTGTCTTTCTTGGCGGGTTCCCCTTCGCCCCGGAAGAGAAGATCCAGTCCTGGGTGGATGCCCGCCTGGAGCGCGCCCGCATTCTCGAACATCCAACAAGGCCGTTGTTGTGGGTCATCCTGGATGAGTGCGTCATTCGACGCAGGACCGGTGGTGGTCTCGTGATGGGCGAACAGTTGATGCACCTGGTGGCTCTGGTGCGGAAGCGCCGGGTTGGTGTGCAGGTGCTGCCCTTCGAAGCAGGCGCCCCGGCGCTGGGCGGAGCACTCAGCCTGATGGCCTTTGACGACGCCCCTCCGGTGGCCTATACGGAGGGGCCCAAGGTCGGCAATTTGATGGACGATCCAGCGCTGGTGAGCGAGTCCGAGTGCGCATACGCCCTTGCCAGGGCATCTGCGCTTTCCCTGGAGGCGTCCGTGTCCCTGATCCAGTCGGTGGCAGAGGAGTACATGGATGAGCGCGAGGCGTGATCTGAGGACTGCGGCATGGCGCAAGAGCAGTTACAGCGGGCCGGGTAACGGCACGGGCGGCGACAACTGCCTCGAAGTTGCCGACCACATACCCGGCTTAGTCCCCGTCCGGGACAGTAAGTACCCCCACAGCCCCGCCCTGGTCTTCCCGGCCCCGGCCTGGGCCGCATTCGTAGCCCGGCTGCGGTAGCGGCGAGGTACTGAGACGCGGCTCGCGGGCGGCGTGTCCGTACGATGGGCCCATGACCAGTACCCGGCAGTCGGCCCGCCCCCTCGGGGCGCGCTTCGTGCTGCTGGTGCTGGCCGTCCTGGCCGGGATCGTGGCCATGCATGGCCTGGGGCCCGGCGGGGCGATGCCCGCGCACGGGACCGTTGCTGGGGGCGTCACCGCCCATGATGCCGCGGGCGGATGCCACCACGTCACCCCGGACGGCAGCCGCGGCGGTCACATTGATCACGCCGACGCCACATGCGCGGCGGTCGGAATCAGTGGCGGCCCGGAGCTGCCCGCTCCCGCCGCGACGGTGATCGATGAGGCACCGGTGTTCAGGCCCGCCGCCTGGTGGGGCGTTCCGGCTTCCGGGGGCCGGGCGCCTCCGTCCCTCTCCGAGCTTCAACTCCTGCGCATATAGGCGCGCCCGTGGTGTCCGCCGCCGGTTTCCGGTGAGCGGCTGCCGCGTTCGGCATGCCCGTTTCTCACATCGCAGTGCACAGGAGTTGCAGCCAACCATGACCGCTCACCGTTCCCTGGCCCGCCGGGCCGTCTCCGTCGCCGCTGTCGTCACCGCTGTCGTCACCGCTTCCGTGGTGCTGGCCGCCTGTGGCAGCGACGACAGCCATGACAGCCACGACGCGGGTTCCTCGCCGTCCACGTCCGCGTCCGCGTCCGCACCGGCCTCGGCCGGAGCGCACAACACGCAGGATGTTGCCTTCGCCAAGGGCATGATCCCGCACCACCGTCAGGCGGTGCAGATGGCCGCTCTCGCCGAGTCCCGCGCGTCCTCGCCCGAGGTGAAGTCCCTGGCGGCGGACATCAAGAAGGCCCAGGACCCCGAGATCAGGACCATGTCCGGGTGGCTGACCTCGTGGGGTGAGCAGGTCCCCGAGGACATGCCCGGCATGGACCACTCCGGCCACAACATGCCCGGAATGATGGGCGCCGGTGACATGGCCGAGCTGGAGAAGATGTCCGGCAAGGAGTTCGACACCGCGTTCCTCGACATGATGGTCAAGCACCACCAGGGGGCCGTGGAGATGGCCAGGACAGAGAACTCCAAGGGTTCCTACCGGCCCGCCAGGACCATGGCCGATGCCATCATCCGTTCCCAGAGCGCGGAGATCGAGCAGATGAACAAGCTCCTCAAGAAGTAGGAGACACGGTGTGGGTGGGGGGCCGGGCCGGGCCACGTCCACGGCCCGGCCCCCCACCCCGCCGCAAGCGCCGAAGGCAGCACGCGCGGAAGGCAGTACATCGGCGGCACGTCCACCGGAGGGCGCCATGGACCACCACGCACACGAGCACATCACCCGCGGTCACCCCGGTGAGGGCGGCGGCGGCACCAGCTGGGGCATGGCCGCGCAGGCCACGCTGCACTGCCTGACCGGCTGTGCCGTCGGCGAGGTCGCCGGAATGATCATCGGCACCGCGGCCGGACTGCACAACGGCGCCACCGTTGCCGTTTCCGTCGTCCTGGCCTTCGTCTTCGGCTACGCCCTGACCATGCGCGGCGTCCTGCGCGCCGGGGTGGCCGTGCGCCAGGCCCTGAAGGTCGCCCTGGCTGCCGACACCGTTTCCATCCTGGTCATGGAGATCATCGACAACACCGTCATGGTCGGCGTTCCCGGCGCGATGGACGCGGGGCTGACCGACGTCCTGTTCTGGGGCTCCCTGGCCGGGTCCCTCGTCCTGGCCTTCGTGCTCACGGTGCCGGTCAACCGGTGGATGATCGGCCGCGGCAAGGGCCACGCCGTCGTCCACGCCCACCACTGACCGGGCGAACCGGCCCGGCAGGCGGAGCTGCCGCTCAGGCGGCGGGGGCGGCCGGGGCGGCGGGGGCGGCGGGTTCCCCGAGGTCCACGATGACGAGCGTGCCGTGGCTGCCGGGCCGGACCGCGTGGGATGTCCCGGCGGGGACGATGTAGAGGTCGCCGCTGTTCACCGACACCGGGTGGCCGCCGACTTCGAGTTCGAGGCGTCCGTCGAGGACGAGCAGGGCCTCGGGAGTGGCGTGGCTTTCCTCCTCGACCGGCATTTCGTCCATTCTCAGTACCTTCAGGCACGCGGGACCCACCCGTCCCAGAACGAGCGAATGCCACCCCTGTGGGAGATACGCGGCGGTGTCCGCCAGGTTGATCGAGCTCACGACAACACACTTCTCCTGCCGGTCGGCGTCGGTGGATGCGATGTCTCAGAGGCTATGCGGCCCGCACCGGCGGCTGGTCGACCGAATGGCAAAGGATCACGATGCAGGTCAGGTCACTGCGTGGTGTGCTTGCTGCCGTTTTCGTCGCAGGGCAGGTGGTTGTTTCCATAGGCGGCCGTAAAGTCCTTGGTCATGTTGTCCTCGAGTGCCGTCATGGCGCTGGGTTTGATCTGGATCACACCGCTGAAGGGCCGCTCGACGTCCCGGATGGTGAGCAGGACACAGGCGAGCAGAGCGGTCAGGACCACCAGTGCGGCGGTGACGGTCGCGTTGTTGGCGGGCGGCAGGCACAGGCCCAGTGTGATGACGAGGATGGCGAGCGCGGCCAGCAACAGCCAGTACACGGCACCGGGGATGGCCGGTGTGGACTCGGCCACCCGGGTCTGCCGGGCCTGATCGCGGTCCCTGTCGGCGGAGACCAGCATGCTGAACGGCGCTGCCTTGGTATCCATCGTCTTGAACGTGGCGTGGAAGTCGCTGCTCCACACGTCGGGGACGGGTGAGCCCTGGCCGTGTGCCATGGCGGCCCATTCCGCCGACCGTACGGCGCGTACGTAGCAGATGAGGTCGGCCTGCAACCGCTGTCGCGGGGCGGCCGGTGCGAAGTCGGCAGCCTTGTACATGTGGTCCAGCACTTCGGTTTCCTGCCGGACCGCTTCTTCGGCTCTGCCGTTGGAGCCCGAGGCCATGACCAGGACGTAGGCGAGCACGAAAACGGTCAGGGCCTGCAGAGGCAGCACGAAATCGCGGACCGTGAGCGTGGGGGTCTCCAGAGCCGCCAGCTCATCACGCAGCAGCCGGCGGCCGACCACCCCGACGATCAGCGCACACGCGGCCACGACCACAGTGATGATCACGTGCAGATCTCCCTGCTCGACTCCTGACCTTCTCCGGCCCACTCCACCCGGGCGGCTCCCGAGGAAACGGCCGCCGGGCATGGCCCCGATGGTCCTCCGGCCGCCGCCCGGCCGAAGCGTGGACATAGCTGCCTCCTGCCGGACCACCCCATCGGAGCAGCGGATGTGAGGGACCGTTCACTGACGCTGTCGGTGACCGGTGTGGCGATGAGCGGGCTGGTGGCAGGGTCACGGCGCCGACCGGCCGCCCTCCGGTTTCCGGCAGCGCCGTACGTAGTAGGCGTAGGTCAGCGCCAGCAGCATGGGCCCCCACAGCATCCCGGGGGCGACGCACACCTTCGCCAGTACTTCCCACCCGGCGCTCTCGAACCCGATGCCGGGGCTGATGAGGCCCAGCCAGCCCAGCAGCGTGGGCATCCAGAAAGCCGTGGCGCCGAGGCCGCCGAGGGCGGCGGGGACGATGGCCGCGAAGGGCGGAATGGCTTTGCCGCCGATGAAGGGGAGCCAGGCGGGGGCGGTCTCGCCCCAGCCGCGTACCAGGCCGAAGGAGAGCAGGGCCAGGGCCTCCGAGACGAGGCTGAGGCCGAAGACGTAGGGGATGGAGATCCACATCGTCGGCATGCCGACCGACTGCACGCTGCCCATCTCGAAATGGAAGGCGAACGGCAGCCGCCACAGGCACTGGGGCAGGAGGACGAGGGGGATCGCACGGGCGGTGACGACCGCCCATCTCGGGACGGGGTGTTCCGTACCGCTCGGTGCCGGGGTGGGGCGGAGTCGACTGATCGTTGTCACACGGCCAGTCTTTTCGCGACGCGGCGGCGGGTCGTCACCCGCGGGGAGGGTCGTAACAGCCGCAGGGATGGGCCCGGCTCAGACCTGCGGAGGAGCCGTCGGAACGAGGTGCGGTGACCGTGTGGGCAGAGAGGGTCACGCCCACGCGGGGGTGACCCTCTCTCGCACTACGACTGTGCTGCCTACCGTCTACGGCTACTGCCTACGGCGACGACCGTCAGACGTTGACGCCGAAGTCCTGCGCGATGCCGGCGAGGCCCGACGCGTAGCCCTGGCCGACCGCGCGGAACTTCCACTCGGCGCCGTTGCGGTAGAGCTCGCCGAAGACCATGGCGGTCTCGGTGGCGGCGTCCTCGCTCAGGTCGTAGCGGGCGAGCTCGGCGCCGCCGGACTGGTTGATGATGCGGATGTAGGCGTTGCGGACCTGGCCGAAGTTCTGCGAGCGCGTGGTGGCGTCGTAGATGGAGACCGGGAAGACGATCTTGTCGATGTCGCCGGGGAGGGCGGCCAGGTTGACATTGATCTGCTCGTCGTCGCCCTCGCCCGCGCCGGTGACGTTGTCACCGGTGTGGACGATCGACTGGTCCGGGGTGGACTTGTTGTTGAAGAAGACGAAGTGGGAGTCGGAGTAGACCCGGCCGCCCGCGTTCACGGCGATGGCGCTCGCGTCGAGGTCGAAGTCCGTGCCAGTGGTGGTGCGGACGTCCCAGCCGAGGCCGACCGTGACGGCCGCCAGGCCCGGGGCCTCCTTGGTGAGGGAGACGTTGCCGCCCTTGGACAGGCTTACAGCCATGGGAATGTCCCTTTCTGATGGGGTAGTGCCACGAAGCTCGCGCCCGAAGCTACCGTCATCCCAGTTAACGCCGACCAGGGGACGCAGGGTTCCAGCCTTCTTTACTTTCTTTGCCAATTCCTGATGCCGCCGGCCGCCGCCGTTCCTGCCGACAGTGCCGACAGCAAAACGAGGTGACGGAGCCGCTCGCGGCAGGGGAACATGGGACGCATGTCCGGTCCCCACGTCATCCGCGGCTCCGTCTCCCTTCCGGAGGCCGAGCTCATGTGGCGTTTCTCGCGGTCGTCCGGCCCGGGTGGACAGCACGTCAACACCAGCGACAGCCAGGTCGAGCTGCGGTTCGACATCGCGGCGACCGAAGCGCTGCCGCCGGTGTGGAAGGAACGGGCGCTGGAGCGCCTCGCCGGCCGGCTGGCCGACGGGGTCGTGACCGTACGGGCCTCCGAGCACCGTTCCCAGTGGCGCAACCGCGAGACCGCGGCCGTGCGGCTGGCGTCGCTGCTGGCGGAGGCGACGGCGCCGCCGCCCAAGCCGCGGCGGCCCACGAAGATCCCACGCGGCATCAATGAGCGGCGGCTGCGGGAGAAGAAGCAGCGCGCCGACACCAAGCGCGGCCGTTCGGGCCGCGGCTGGGGCTAGACCGCCGACGCGACCACTGGGCCGGGCCGCCGACGGGACCACTGGGCCCGCCCGCCGACGCGACTACGGGGCCGGGCCACCCCGCCGTGCTACGTCAGGAAGCGGTACCGCCCACGGAAGTACGTCAGCGGGCCGCTCTCCGAGCTCGGGGTGTCGGCTCGTAGGACCCGGCCGATGACGAGCGTGTGGTCCCCCGCCACCACGCGCTGCTCGGTGCGGCACTCCAGTACCGACAGGGCCCCCCGCACGAGCGGGGCGCCGCTGGTCCCGCCGCGCTCGTACGCGATGTCCTCGAAGAGGAGCCGGTCGCTGATGCGGCCCTTCATCGCGAAGCGGCCGGCGATGTGCCGCTGGCTCTCCGAGAGGACGGAGACACCCCACACGGGTTGGTGCTCCAGGAGATCGTCCATCCGGGAGCCGTTGCGAACGCTCACCATCACCAGGGGTGGTTCGAGCGAGACGGACATGAATGCCGTGGCCGTCATCCCGACGTCCTCGCCGCGCGGACCGTCCTCCGGGTCGTGCGCGGTCACCAGCACGACGCCCGCGGCGAGGCGGGCGAGGGCTGCGCGGAATTCGTCGGCGGTCACCTCTTCAGGATGAGCTATGCCGGTCTCTGGGGGCGAAGTCGTCTGCAACACGCTCTGCACGCTAGCCGTCCCGGGGGACGGGACGCATCGGGCTTCCGGACGAGACAGGTCCTAGGTCGGAGGTGCCCCGAAGGCGACCTTTCGATGTCATCTCGATGTCATCGAATTTGCGTTCACGAAGCATAAGAGCGCACTCGAACGCCAGTAGGAGGACTTCATCACGCTTTGTGACTTGAGTCACAGAGGCGAGTTATTGTTGACCCTGTGTACCGGGTGTTCAGCTCGCTGTGATTCAGTGGCCGGGTAAACGGACGAACAAGAAGCCTGGAGTTGCTGTCGAGGTCTCGGGGGAGAGCGAGCTATGGAGACCGAGTCGGAGCCGTATGTCCGCCTGGCCACCTTGAGGCAGGTCCATCAGGCCATCGCGGAACTGAACACCGCGCGCAGCCTCGCGGACACCTTGCAGACCGTCGCCGACGGCATCGTCGCCGGGCTCGGCTATGAGCTCTCGGCCGTCAATCTCGTACGCCCGGACGGGGATCTCGTCGTGGCCGCGGTGGCCGGGAGCGCCAGCGCCGAGGCGCTCATGGCGGGCCGCGTCGGCTCCCGCGTGTCGTGGGAGCGGCGGCTGTCGATGGGCGACCACTGGGGCGGGCTGCGCTTCATTCCGTACACCGAGGGCTGGGTGCTCGACGAGGACGACGTCCCGCAGTGGCACACCGGCGGACCGGCGCCGCGCTTCGCCGACGAGTGGCACCCGATGGACCGGCTCTTCGCCCCCATGTACACCGCCGGGCCCTCCGGCGGGGAACTGCTCGGCGTCATCTCCGTGGACAAACCGCGCAACGGGCGGCGACCGGGGCCCTGGGGCCGTGAGGCGCTCCACATGTACGCGTCACAGGCCGCGATTGCGATCAGTAACGCTCGTCTACGCGCAAATATGCAGCGTGCCCTGGTCCGGCTCGAACGCGAGCAGCAAGCCCTGCGCGCCAGTGAGGAAAGCTTCCGCCAGGCCTTCGAGTACGCCCCCAGCGGCATGGCCATCGCCGAGATGGGCGGCGACCAGCACGGCCGGCTGCACCGCACCAACGACGCCCTGTGCCGGCTGCTGGGCCGCTCCGCGTCCCAGATGCGCCGCTACTCCTTCTCCGACCTCGTCCATCCCGACGACATCGGTACCCTCCTGCGCACCTCCGCCGAGGGCGGCCGCGCCGAGCTGCGCCTGGCCCGGCGCGACGGCACGTTCATCTGGGTGTCGCTGCGCAACTCCGTCGTGGCCGACGCCGCCGACGGGCCGCGCTTCCTGCTCACCCACGTCGAGGACATCGAGGAGCGCAAGCGCCACGAGCTCCAGCTCGCCCACCGCGCCAGCCACGACTCGCTGACCGGCCTGCCCAACAGCGCCGAGCTGCGCGCCCGCCTCAGCAGCCGGCTCTGCGGCCGCCCGCCCGGCAGCGAGTCGCACGCGGCGGCGGCCGTGGGGCCGTACGGCTCCCTGGAGGGCTTCGCGGAGGTCGAGAGCACCGCGAGTGCGGCGGTGGGGGCGGCGTGCGGCACGGTGAGCACCCTTGCCGGTCCGGGCGCCGGAGGCGCGGCAGGAGTGGTGAGCGCCGCGCACGGCTTCGGCTCCGACGCCGCGCCCGACTACGCGCCGGACTTCACGCCCGACGACTTCGGCGGCGTGCCCGAGAGCCCGTACGGCCACCACGAACACCACCACGAGCACGCCATAGCCCCCGACGAGAGTGTCGACGACGGCACCAAGGGCCTGGCCGTCCTCTTCTGCGACCTCGACGGCTTCAAGTCGATCAACGACCGCTTCGGTCACCACACCGGCGACGCCGTCCTCATCGAGGTCGCCCGGCGGCTCAGCAACGGCGTCCGCGACGGCGACACGGTCGCCCGGCTGGGCGGCGACGAGTTCGTCGTCCTCGCCGACGGGCTGGGCCCGGCCGACGCCGAAGACCTTGCGATACGCCTGCGCAATGCCATCATTCCGCCCATAAAGGTGGATGGGCGGGCGGTGCGGGTAGGGGCGAGTTTCGGAATCGGCTGGGCGGGCTGCGGGATGTCCGCGGACGAGGTGCTGCACTCCGCTGACCAGCGCATGTACATCGAAAAACGCTCCCGCGCCAAGGCCGGCCGACGAGCCGGCTGAGCCCCTTTCCGCCCCCCTCCGGGGGTGCGGTGCGCGGCGTGAAACCGCCCTGTCGGGGTAGGCTGCGCCGATGCGGCACCGCCGCCGACCGTGGTGGCCGCCCCGGCCTCGACAGCCGCGGTTCTGGCGCGTACGGGCGTGGGCGCCGATGGGCACACCATGTGGGGAGTGACAGGGGATGACGGCCGGTAACAACGGCACCGGTACGCCGGAGAACGACGACCCGTTCGGATATCTGTACCGAGGCGGCGAGGGGTCCACCGAGGGTGGCGGTTCCGCCACCCATCAGCCGGGCGTCCCCCGAACGTCGCACCACCAGGTACGCCCGGTCGGCTCGCGCACCTACGGCGGCCAGCAGGGCGCCGCCGCCCAGCGCCCCGCACCGAACCCGCACTACGCCGCCCCCGAGACCCTGCCGGGCGGCATGCCGCCCACTGCCCAGGGCGGCGGCCCGCAGCAGTCCGGCCACGCGGCCCAGGGCGGCAGCGCCCGGCCGAACCGGCGCGGGCTGCTCATAGCTGCCATAGCGGTGGTCCTGGTGGTCGCGGGCGGCATCGGCGTGGCGATCATGAACAACGACTCGTCCGGCAAGGGCGACAAGCAGAACAGCGCGAGCGGTGAGGATAGCTCGGGCGGCGGATCGGGTGATTCCGACTCTTCTTCGAAGAAGAAGGAGAAGGACAAGAAGGACGAGGGGCCCAAGAACCCCTCGGCCAACGGTCAGCAGAAGCGCGATGCGGCGAGCCTGCGGCTTGTCGGTGGCGCCACGACTGAGAAGTCGGTCTCGGGCGCGAAGGCGAACGACGGCGCTTACGTCACCGGCATGAACCAGCAGGGCGCCGGCATCGAGTGGACGGTGGAGGTCGAGAGTGCCGGCCGTTACCGGCTGAACCTCTCCTACGGTGTCCCCGGTCAGGACGCGAATCTCACCATCACCGCCAACGGCAAGCGTGAGAGCAGGGCGATCGACATGAGGGACCACATCCACACCAAGCCGGGCGAGTGGTCGAGCAACTGGATGAGCACCTGGTCCGAGATCAGCCTCAACAAGGGGACGAACGTCATCAAGCTCTCCTGCGAGGCCGGCAACAAGTGCGACTCGCATCTCGATCAGACCTGGCTCAGCGGGTCCTGACGTTCTGCAGAAACCTCGCCACCGTCCCCGCCATCGCCTCCCGCGCAGGGACGAGGTACTTGCGCGGGTCCACCGTCGATGGGTGGGCCTCCAGGAAGGCTCGTACCGCGCCGGTGAAGGCCGTGTTCAGGGCCGTGCCGACGTTGATTTTGGTCATGCCGGCTGCCACCGCGCCACGGAGTTCGGCGTCCGGGACGCCCGAGGAGCCGTGCAGGACGAGCGGGACCGGGACTGCGGCGCGGAGCGCGGCGATGAGGGCGTGGTCCAAGGTGGCCGTGCGTTCGGTCATCGCGTGGGTGCTGCCTACGGCCACGGCCAGGGCGTCCACGCCGGTGCCGGCGACGTAGGCCGCCGCCTCGGCGGGGTCCGTCCGTACGCCCGGTGTGTGGGCGTCGCCCGCCTTTCCGCCGACGCGGCCCAGTTCCGCCTCCAGCCACAGGCCGCGCTCGTGAGCCCAATGCGCAGCCTTCGCCGTGGCCTTGACGTTGTCTCCGTAGGGGAGCTTCGAGGCGTCGAACATCACTGACGTGAAGTCATGCGCGGACGCGGCGTGCAGGAGGTCCACGCTCTCCACGTGGTCGAGGTGGAGCGCGAGGCGGGCGGGGGAGGCACGGGCCACCGACGCCGTGGCGGCGGCGATGGGGGCCAGGCGGCCACCGTGGAACTTCACGGCGTTCTCGGAGATCTGCAGGACGGCCGGGGTGCCTGCGGCCTCGGCGCCGGCGGCGATGGCTTCGGCGTGCTCGACGGTGATGACGTTGAACGCCATGACGGCCGTGTTCCGGGCTCGCGCCGTGATGATCAGTTCGCTCGTGCTGACGAGGGGCATGGGGCCTCCTGCCGGTGACGGTTGCTGCGGTGCGCTCGGCACCGCCGGGCGTGTGCGTCGTGGTCGCGCGCCGTCGCGGCGGGGAGTTCTTCCCCGGTCCCGCCCCTTCCCGTAACCGGGGCTTCGCCCCGGACCCCGGGTCGCCTGCCCTCACAGTTCCCTCACCCGTACGTGCCCCAGCGTCTCCTCGTACACCGCGCGGTCGAACTCGCCCGCCGCCGGGGCGCGGACCGTCGCGGCGGACAGGGCCACAGCGCGGGTCAGGCGGTCGGGCCAGGGGAGGCCTTCGGACCAGGCGGAGAGGAGGCCGGCCACGGCGGAGTCGCCGGCGCCGGTGGGGTTGCCCGGCAGGGACTTGGGCGGGGTGGCGTGCCAGGTGCCGTCGGGGGTGACGGCGAGGATGCCGTCGGGGCCCAGCGAGGCGGCGACGGCGTGGGCGCCGCGGCGGCGGGTGGCGAGGGCGGCGCGCAGCGGTTCGGTGGAGCCGGTCAGGGCGGCGAGTTCGGCGGCGTTCGGCTTGACGACGTCAGGGCGGGCGGCGACGCCCCGGCGCAGCGGCTCGCCGCTGGTGTCGAGCAGCACCGGCACGTGCCGGGTGCGGGCCTCGCGCACGAGGTGCGCGTACGCGCCGACCGGCACGCCGGGCGGCAGGCTGCCGCACAGGGCCACCGCCCGGGCGTCGCGCAGGAGGCGTACGTAGCGGTCGTCGAAGGCGGCCCACTCGTCGGGGGTGACGTGCGGGCCGGCCTCGTTGAGCTGGGTGGTGTCGCCGGTGAAGTCGTCGGTGACGCCGACCGTGCGGCGGGTGTCGCCGGTGATGGGCGCGAGCGCGTCGGTGAGCGGACCGGGGCACTCCGCGAGGAGCCGGCGCAGGGTGTCGCCCGTCGGGCCGCCCACGAAGCCCGTGACCACCGTCTCGTGGCCCAGCGCGGCCAGGACCCGCGCGACGTTGAGGCCCTTGCCGCCGGGGCGTTCGGCGGCCCGGGCGACGCGGTGCGAGGCGTGCGGGAGCAGGCGCGGAACACGGTAGGTCAGGTCGAGCGCGGCGTTGAGCGTGACCGTGAGGATCATCGGCGCCTCTCTCTCGCGACTGCGTGACTCCCATGACGGATGCGCGAGCGATCATGCCAAAACAGCGGCGGCAGGCCCAGACCTCGGACCTGCCGCCGCTGTTCAAATGCCGGGAGAATCAGCCCACTTCGGGACGGACCAGCCATTCGCCCTTGCGCATGACGCCGGCCAGGTCGTACGAACCGTCGAGCACGACCAGGTCCGCGTCCTTGCCCGGCTCCAGGGAGCCGACCCGGCCGGCAACGCCCAGCAGGCGCGCCGGGTTCGCGGAGAGGGCCCGTACGGCGTCCTCGACGGGCAGCCCGTCGACCGTCACCGCGCGCTTGAAGGCGGTGTCGAGCGTCAGCGTCGAGCCCGCGATCGAGCCCGCCGTCGGGCCGTCGGCGATACGGGCCACACCGTCCTTGACCTCGACGCGCATCGGGCCGAGCGGGTACATGCCGTCGTTCATGCCGGCCGCGCCCATCGCGTCGGTGATGAACGCGACGCGGTCCGCGCCGGCCCGGGCGAACGCCAGCTCCAGGACGGCCGGGTGCAGGTGCGTGCCGTCGTTGATCAGCTCGACGGTGACGCGTTCGTCCTCCAGCAGCGCCGCGATCGGGCCGGGTGCGCGGTGCAGCAGCGACGGCATCGCGTTGAAGAGGTGGGTGGCGACGGTCGCGCCCGCGTCGATGGCTTCGAGGGTGGACTCGTACGTCGAGTCCGTGTGGCCTACGGCTGCGATGACGCCGCTGTCGGCGAGCAGGCGTACGGACTCCAGGCCACCGTCGAGCTCCGGCGCCAGCGTCATCATGCGGGCCGCCCCGCGCGCGGCGTCGACGAGCTTGCGGACGTCCGCCGGGTGCGGGTCGCGCAGCAGCTCCGGCTGGTGGGCGCCGCAGCGGTGCGGGGAGATGAAGGGGCCCTCGAAGTGGATGCCCGCCAGGTCGCCCTGCTCGGTGAGCTCGGAGAGGACCGCGGCCTGCCGGGCGAGGTCGTCCAGGTCGCCGGTGACCGTGGAGGCGACCATCGTCGTGGTGCCGTGCGCGCGGTGCGTGCGGATCGCGGTGAGCGCCTCCTCGGCCGTGCCGGCGGAGAAGGACGCGCCGCCGCCGCCGTGGACGTGCAGGTCCACGAAGCCGGGGACGATCCAGTGCCCGGTGAGATCGAAGGTGATCTCCTCCTGCGGCGCGTTGTGTGCGATGCGTCCGCCCTCGACCGTGACGCGGCCCCCCTCCGCCACCCCGGTCGGCAGCACCACGTGGGCACCGGCAAGAACCGTTCGATCGACCATCAGGCGGATACCTCCGTGGGTTGCGTGGCGTGCTCGGCGAGCAGGTCCCAGGCGAGCAGACCCGCGCCCAGGCAGCCGGCGGTGTCCCCGAGGGCCGCGGGGACGATGAGGGGGAGTTTCTGGAACGTGATGCGTTGCGCGACCGCCGCGCGGAGCGGCGTGAAGAGGGTGTCGCCCGCCTCCGCCAGCCCGCCGCCGATGATCAGCGTGCGGGGGTCGAGCAGGGTGAGGCCCATGACCAGGCCGTCGGCGAGGGCGTCGACGGCGTGCTGCCACACGGCGCGGGCGCGCGGGTCGCCCGCCGCGACGGCCCGGGCGCAGTCGGCTGCGTCGGCAGCCGCCTCGCCGCTCGCGGCGGCCCAGGCGCGGCCGACCGCGGAGGCGGAGGCGACCGTCTCCAGGCAGCCGCGGCCGCCGCAGCCGCACTCCGCGCCGTCGGGGCCGGGGCGTACGGCGATGTGGCCGATCTCGCCCGCGCAGCCGTGGGCGCCCTCCTCGATGCGGCCGTCGATGCCGATGGCGCCGGCTATGCCGGTGCCGAGGGGGACGAAGAGGAAGCGGTCGGCGCCCCGGCCGGCGCCGATGCGGCCCTCGGCGAGGCCGCCGGTGCGGACGTCGTGGCCGACGGCGACGGGGGTACCGGCGCGCTCGCCGCGCTCGCCGCGCTCGCCGCTGAGGCGGCGGCTCAGCAGGTCCCGGAGGGGGACGTCCCGCCAGCCGAGGTTGGCGGCGTACACCGCGACGCCCTGTGCGGTGTCCACGATGCCGGGGACGGCCACGCCTGCCGCGGCTGCCGGTTCGCCGTACGTACGGACGCCGTGCTCGCGCAGCTCGGCGGCGAGGCCGAGGATGCCGGCGACGACGGCTTCGGGGCCCTTGTCGCGGCCGGTGGGGCGCCTGGTCTCGTAGAGCAGCGTGTGGTCCGCGCTGACCAGCGCGGCCTTGATGGCGGTGCCGCCTACGTCTAGGGCGATGACGTGTTTCACGCATGTAGTTTTGCGCGTCCGGGTGCGAAAGGTCTAGTCCACTCGCCGGGGGTGGGGCGGTGCGGCACCGTTTCCCGCCTCCGGCGGGACTTCGGGGCTCCGCCCCGGCCCCCGGTCCTCAAACTCCCCCAGCTACCGCTGGGAGGTGCCCCCAGACGGGCTGATTTGTTGCCCGGACCGGGGCTCAATCTCCCCCAGCTACCGCTGGGAGGTGCCCCCGGACGGGCTGGATTTGCCAGCCCGTCCGGCGATTGAGGACAAGAAACGGTGAAAGGGCGGGGCGGGGGCGAGAACCGTTCAGCCGCACGCCCGCACGCCCCCCGGAATCGTTATCCGCCCAGGATCACGCTCCGCGTCAGGTTGCGCGGGGCGTCCGGGTCGAGGCCCCGCGATTGGGCCACCGCCACCGCCAGGCGCTGGGCGCGGACGAGTTCCGCCATCGGATCGCGGTCGCCGTCCGCGAGGACGAGCGTGCCGCCCGTGCGGGTCACGTCCGCCGCCAGGCCCTCCGGGACGGGGCCGAACACCCACGCCACCCGGCCCGGGGCCGTGACCGAGACCGGGCCGTGCCGGTACTCCATGGCCGGGTACGACTCCGTCCACGCGCCCGCCGCCTCGCGCATCTTCAGGGCCGCCTCCTGCGCCAGGCCGTACGTCCAGCCGCGGCCGAGAAACGTCCACTGCTCCGCGCCCAGCGCCTCCGGCGGCAGCGGGTCGGCGAGCGCCCGCTCCGCGTCCTCCGCGGCGCCGGTGACCGCCGCTGTGCCCTGCAGCCCCGCCCTCAAGTACGCAAGGGCCGTCGTCGCGAAGCGGGTCTGGACCACCGACTCCTCGTCCGCCCAGTCCAGCACCGCCACCTCGTCCGCCGCGTCCCGCACCGGCGTCCGCGGGTCGGCGGTGATCGCCAGCGTGGGCACCCGCAACGCCTCCAGCAGCCGCAGCACCTCCGTCGTCGTACCGGACCGGGTTATCGCCACGACACGGTCGTACGGTCGCGCGAGGGGGAACTCCGACGCGGCGAAGGCGTCCGTCTCGCCCTGCCCGGAGGCCTCGCGCAGGGCCGCGTACGACTGGGCCATGAACCACGAAGTGCCGCAGCCGGTCACCGCCACCCGCTCGCCGGGCCGCGGCAGGGCCGCCGCGCTCGCCGCGGCCTCGGCGGCGCGCCGCCAGCAGTCGGGCTGGGTGGCGAGTTCACGACCGGTGAGGGAGCTGAGGGAAGGGGACGGCTTCATGCGCTGCTGCTCCTTGCGGGGTGCGGTAAGCGGTCATCCCGTGGATAGCAGTCCCGTGTGACCTGGGGGAAGAGCGCTACGGCGATACCGAAGCGCAACCCCCGGGGCGTAGACCGTAAGGTGGCGCGCGGGAGAAACTCACGGTCTCCACGGGACTCACGATCTCCAGGGGGGAGATTCACGGTCTCCATTGAGCGAACACGAACCACAAGGTGGGTAGCAGTAGTGCAGCGGCGGCGGTTCTTGGGCATGACGGCGGCGGGTGCCGCAGCGGCGGCGTTGGCGCCCGCGCTGACGGCGTGCGGGAGCGAGGGCCCCGGCGGCGACAAGAAGTTGAAGCTCGTCGCGGCCGACTACGGCGACAAACCGGGCAACTCCTCCAAGAAGTACTGGGACGCGCTGGTCCGGCAGTTCGAGAAGCAGCACGGCGGCATCAAGGTCGACGTCGAGGTCTACAGCTGGACCGAGGTCGACAAGAAGGTCGCCGACATGGTCGCCGCGGGCAAGGCCCCCGACCTCGCGCAGATCGGCGCGTACGCCGACTTCGCCGCGGCCGGCAAGCTCTACAGCGCCGAACAGATGATCTCCATACCCACCCAGGCGGAGTTCATCTCCTCGATCGCCAAGGCGGGCGAGGTGCACCGCGTGCAGTACGGCCTGCCCTTCGTCGGCAGCACCCGCCTGCTCTTCTTCAACAAGGCGCTCTTCAGGAAGGCCGGCATCGCCAAGGCCCCCGAGAGCTGGGACGAGCTCCAGGCCGCCGCCGCGAAGCTCCAGGCAGCCCGGGTGCCGATACCCTTCGGCCTGCCGCTCGGTCCCGAGGAGGCACCGGCCGAGACCATGCTGTGGCTGCTCGGCGGCGGCGGTGGCTACACCGACAACACCGGTGCGTACACCATCGGCTCGCCCGAGAACGTCAAGACCTTCACCTGGCTGCGCGACGAGCTCGTCGGCAAGGGCCTCACCGGCTCCGGGAACCCGGCCCGCACCAACCGCCAGGACGTCTTCGACGCGTTCACCAAGGGCGAGGTCGGCATGCTCCACGGCCACCCGACGCTGATGCAGCAGGCCAAGGCGGAGAAGGTCGAATTCGAGATGGCGCCGCTGCCCGGCATCAAGGGCAGGGCCAAGTCCACCATGGGCGTCGCCGACTGGATGATGGCCTTCAAGAAGAACGGTCACAGCGAGCAGATCGGCACGTTCCTCGACTTCGTCTACAACAAGGACAACGTCATGTCCTTCACGACCGAGTACAGGCTGCTGCCCGTGACCACCACCGCCTCCACCGCGATGCGCGAGAGCCGGGCGCACAGCGACCTGTGGCCCTTCCTGGAGCAGCTGGAGAACGCCGAGTTCTACCCCGCCGACAAGACGTCCTGGGCGAAGGTCAGCGTGGCGATCAAGGAGAAGATCGGCTCGGCCGTGCAGAAGGGCGGCGACCCGTCCGCCGTCCTCGGCGAGATCCAGCGCGAGGCGGAGGCCACGGAGCTCGCGGACCGCTAGGTTGAGTGACGTGGGCGAGGACCGGGGCGAGCTGTCGGAGCGCGATGTGGCCGTGCTCGCCCTGGAACGGCAGTCCTGGCCCGGGCCCGGCGCCAAGGAGCGGGCCGTGCGCGAGCGGCTCGGCATCACCCCGGCCCGTTACTACCAGCTGCTCAACGCCCTCCTCGACGACCCGCGGGCCCTCGCCCACGACCCCGTCACGGTCAACCGGCTGCGGCGGCTGCGCGACGCGCGGCGCGAGCGCCGCTGACCCCGGGGCGTGCGGCGTACATCCGGCGTCCGCCCGGCGTCCGTCCGGCGTTCCCGCCGTCTCCGTGCAAGTGGCCGCTTCACCGGTTGCCGCCCGGGTAGGGTCGCCGGCATGGGCAGCCACTCCCTCCCGGAACCTGTGACCGCCGCCGGCCGCGACGGCCTGGCCGCACTCCTCGCGCGGCCCGAACGCGCGGTTGTCGCCCTCGACTTCGACGGCACTCTCGCCGAGATCGTGCCGGACCCCGAGCAGGCCCGCGCCCACCCCGGTGCCGTGCCCGCCCTCGCCCGGCTCGCCCCGCGCCTGGGCTCCATCGCGGTGATCACCGGCCGGGCGGCCGGCGTGGCGGTGCGCTACGGCGGCTTCGCCGGGGTCCTGGGCCTGGAACATCTCGTGGTGCTCGGCCACTACGGCGCCGAGCGCTGGGACGCCGTGACCGGCACCGTGCACACTCCCGCGCCGCATCCCGGCGTGACCGCCGTCCAGGCGGAACTTCCGGGCGTACTGGACAAGTCGGGCGCCTGGCGGGGCACCTGGGTCGAGGACAAGGGCCGTGCCATCGCCGTCCACACCCGGCGCGCCGCCGACCCGCAGGCCGCCTTCGACGCCCTGCGCGTCCCGCTCACCGAGCTCGCCGAGCGCCACGGCCTGATCGTCGAACCGGGCCGGCTGGTGCTGGAGCTGCGCCCGCCCGGCATGGACAAAGGCGTCGCCCTCGCCGAGTACGTACGCGAGGCCGGCGCGTCCTGCGTCCTCTACGCCGGTGACGACCTCGGTGACCTCGCAGCCTTCGCGGCGGTCGAGAAGCTGCGCGCCGAGGGGGTGCCCGGCACGCTCGTGTGCAGCGGCAGCGCCGAGGTCGCGGTGCTTGCCGAGCGGGCGGACCTCGTCGTGGACGGGCCCGCCGGCACGGTGGGGCTGCTGGAGGCTCTGGCGGACAGGGTCAGCTGATCGGCTTTCCCCACCCGCCCCCGAACCGGGGCTCCGCCCCGGACCCCGGTCCTCAAGCTCCCCCAGCTACCGCTGGGAGGTGCCCCCGGACGGGCTGGATTTCCAGCCCGTCCGGCGT
>NZ_JBEZYL010000025.1:0-54764 GCF_040638465.1 Streptomyces sp. NPDC026206 | reverse complement strand
GCCCGCGGGTTACCCGTCGACTCACGCATCACATTCTTCTTGATGCCGCCATAGGTACCCGGAATGCCCTTGGCCTTCATGATGTCCAGAGCCTCGTTGATCCAGCCGTCCAGGTTGTCCGCGTACGCCTTCTTCGCGGCAGCGGCAGGCTTGGCAGCGGGCTTGGCGGCAGGCTTGGCGGGGGCGGCCTCGACCGGCTTGCGCTCTGCCGAACGGCTCGCACGCTGCGCATCCGCGTCAGCCTTCGCCTTCGCCTGGGTCTTGGCAGCCGCGTCCGCGTCCGCCTTGACCGCGGCCTTGGCTGCACCCTCGGCCTGCTCGGCGGCCACGGCCGCATTCCGGGCCAGCTCGTCCTGCTGCGTCTCACCGAAAGACTGAGCGCTCCACGCCACCGGCTTCACCGAGGCCGCGTGGTCATCCGCGGCAGCGGCCGGAACCGCGGCGAACGCCACAGCAGCCACACCGGCGGCCGCGATACCAGCGGCAGAGAACTTATGGACCTTGGTCAGACGGGTATAACCAGAAACAGTGGTGGTGGAGCGCATACGAGCTGAACCTCTTCCAATCGCGTACGTCGCAGTGGCCGTCATTGGCGCAAAAAGAGCGCCGCGTCTCGATCGACGGCGCCGTGCGACCCCGTAATTGTTAGCGGCAGCGAAAACTCCTGGCAATTATGTGACCTACGACCCCACGCCGTAAGAATGAAACGCAACCTGACAACCGAATACCCGAAATGGAGGATTCACCCGGCCCGTACTCCACTACACAAGGCCGTAAGTGATCTGGGCCCTATGGGCGGCCTCACACGGCGCGCACATAGGGCCAACACTCGTGTACGGATTGCACACGAAATGCGGTCAGGGCTTGGGGCACTCTTTCCAGGCGAAGTGGTAGAGGGTGTTGATGCTGCCGTCGGTCGAGTCCATGGCCAGGAAGCTGGTCGTCTTGGTGGGGTCCGAGGTGCCGGCGTCCACGCGCAGCTCCGTATTGACGTTGAAGTACCGCATGGCCCCGCACGGGGCGTAGACCAGCGCGTCGATGTCCGTGGTGTCGGTCGTCTGCCAGCTGTCGTTGACCGGGCCGCCGAAACGGTGGTTCACAAAAGCGGTCTGCGACATTCCCTGGAAGTAATAGTTGGCCCGCTCCAGCCCGGTGGCCCCCTTCTCCAGGTGGGCGAAGCCACGGTAGTCCGCCCGGGCGACCGCGTAAGTGAAACCCTGCGGGACGTGGACGTTCAGACTGAGCTGGCAGTTCTTACGGAAGTCGATGGGCTTCGCCCCGACGCCCACCTGGGCGATGTAGTTGCTGTAGGAGACGGTGAAGGCGGTGTTGTCCGGCGAGACGCTCACATTCGCCGTGCCGGCGGGACAGCCCGAACCGTTCACGGACACGACGTCGATCACGATCTTGTCCGGCGGAGGTACTCCATCCGCGGATGCGGTCCCGGGCGAAAATAAAGCGGCGAGGAAAACCGCCGCCGCACCACCGGTTGTCACGGGTCTGAACATGGACATCCCTCCTGCAACCTGGGGCCCACTCGGGCACCTGACGGCTCATGTCACCACCGGCGACGAAACGTGTACAGACCAGGTTGAGCCGATACCGCCGTCCTCCGGCCGCGGCGAACGACCGGCGGCGAACGGCCGGCGGCCGGGCGCGTCCCACCTGTCCGGACCATGCCCGGGCACCCTTGTGATCGCCCTGCCCGCCGCCGCGGTCGACGCGTGCTGCACACCTCCCGCGGCAGCGGTCCCGGACCGCACCTCCCTCAGGCGGGAGTGGGACCAGGGCGGCTGATCAGGGGCATTCCTTCCAGGCGAAGTGGTAGAGGGTGTTGACGCTGCCGTCGGTCGAGTCCATCGCCATGAAGCTGTTGGTCGTCGACGGGTCCGAGGTGCCGGCGCTCACCCTCAGCTCGGTATTGACGTTGAGGATCCGCTGCGCCCCGCACGGGGCGTAGACGAGGGCTTCGACGTCGGTGACGTCGGACGCCTGCCAGTTGTCGCTGGCGGGACCGGCGAAGCGGTGGCTGACCGCGGACGTGTGGGACATGCCCTGGAAGTAGTAGCTGGCCCTCTCCAGGCCCGTGGCACCCCTTTCCAGGTGTGCGAAGCCGCGGTAGTCCGCCCGGGCGATCGCATAGGTGAAGCCCTGCGGGACGTGGACGTTCAAGCCGAGCTGGCAGTTCTTCCGGAAGTCGGTCGGCTTCGACCCGACCCCCACCTGAGCGAGGTAGCTGCTGTAGGACACGGTGAACGCCGTGTTGTCCGCCGCGACCGACACGGCGGCCGTCCCCGCGGGACACCCCGAGCCGTTCACGGACACCACGTCGATCACGACCCTGTCGGGCGGAGGCACCTCCACAGCTGCTGCCTCCGGCGAAAACGAAACGGCCAGGAACGTCATGGCCGCACTACCGATCATCACCGGTCTGAACATGGAGAACCCCTCCCACTGCTCTGCGGACTGACTCCGCGCGGGGTTCATGCCACCACCGGATACGAGGCATGTACAGGTCAGCTTGAGCCGTTCCTGGCCGAGGTGGCTTGTGCTCGACGTTCCCTTGAGGCCCGGTCCCCGGCGGGCCGGGCCGTGCGGACGCGTAGGGTCACGGCCATGGTCGTCCTCGCCGTACTCGCCGTCACCCTTGCCCTGGCCTTCGCGTTCGGGCGTCTCCTGCCGTGGGTGACGCGAGGCCTGCCGCGCCCGGCCGGGGCGGCACTCGATCTCCTGGCGACCTTCCTCTCCGGCTACGGCGTGGCCTGGGCGACGTGGCCCTCCTACGGTGCCGTCGTCTTCATGCTGCTGTGGTGGGCGGGCTCACTGGCGGGCAACGTCGCCGGGTGGCTGTGCCGGACAGCCGGCCGCCACGCGTGACCTGTTCGCGCCCCTCGTGCCTGGTGTCAGCGCACCCTGTCGCACAGCTCCAGCACGAGTCCGGCGACCGTCTCCGGCTCGCGCAGCGTCGGCAGGTGATCGCAGCCCGGCAGCCGCACCAGGCGGCAGCCCGGGATGCGCGCGGCCATCTCCTCATTGCACTGGACCACCTCCGGCTGGTCCCTCTCCCCCAGCGCCAGCACGCACGGCGTGTCCAGCTCCCCGAGCCGCTCGAAGGCGGGCGGGTCCGGGACCTGATGCGGATAGTTGCTGAACCACGCCGGGATCGCCGCACGCAGCTGGGCGGCGGCCTCCGCATCGCCGTCGGCGCCGGCCGCCGCCCAGGTGCGCAGGCCCAGGGCCACCAGGCCGTCCATGTCACCCGCCATGGCCAAGGCCTCGATCTCGGCCATGAGCTCCTGCGAGACGAGCCCGGGGCAGCCGGTGACGCCCGGGCACAGCAGGGCGAGCGCCGCCACCCTCGAAGGGTCGCTGAGCGCAAGGCTCACCGCCGTGGCGGCGCCCATGCTGGAGCCGGCCAGGACCACCCGGCTCAGCTCGAAGTGGTTCAGGACCGCGACCAGGTCCTCCACCAGTGAGTACTGCGCCGTGGGCGCCGGAGATCGCCCGTAGCCGCGTACGTCGTAGCGGATCACCCGCTGCCGCTGTGCCAGGCGCGGGCCGACCGTGTCCCAGATACGGGAGTCGCCGATACCCGGGTGCAGCAGGACCAGCGGCAGTCCGTCACCGCCCGAGTCGTCCGCCCATACTTCTCCGCCTTTGACCGGCACCATGAGTTCCATGGCACAAGTCTGCTCGCGGCGGCCCTCTCACCGCCATGCGGCCGCTCGCCCACAGGAGCCACGTACGAACGCCCGGTCGAGGTGCTCTTGTTGGCGTAGTGACGTCGATACGGACCCGGGCAGCGGCGACGGTTCACTTGCCGTTGTCGGAGACCTGCGCGACCCACCCGTACGGCAGCGCGTGCCCGTCGACCGTCACCGCCTCGACGGCGCCGGTCTCGGGATCGATCTCCGCCTGGACGCCCTCGCCTTCGTACCGGGGGAAGCCGGACACGCCGAGCTCGCCGGTGGCCTCGACATTCGCCGAGCGGAGTGTGGCCCCGTGGCGGGGATGGTCCTCGGCATCGGTGAGCTGCGGCTTGAGGACGACGGTGTAGCGGGGGACTGCAGGGCTCATGCCCGTCAGGCTAGCCGCACAGGGCGGGCCTGCGGTGGGCCGCCATGCCGTCACCGCGCACCCTGGGGACGGGAACGTTACGTGTAGGGATCGGATTCCTGGATCGCCTTCCGGGCGATGTCGAGCAGGTCGTCGTCCTCGTACTCGTCGGGCAGGCGCAGGTCGAGGGCGCGGAAGAGGGCACGGACCTCGTCCGCGCCGGGGCTCTGGGACAGCGGGATGCCCGAGGCCCGTTCCAGCGGGAGCTTGCGGGACTGCTTGAGGCTTTCGTGCAGCTCGGTGTTCCAGGAGTCGTAGTACGACCGGCCGCGCCGTACCACCATCGCCGGGAAGCGCGGGCCCCGCTGGGTGATGACGAGCGAGGTGGAGGAGAGGTCCCAGCGGAAGGTCGTCATCACCGAGGAGAGACCGATCGAGAGGTCCATCGGGCGGTAGCGCTGCTGGTGCCAGCAGGCGGCCAGGATGGTGGCGAACAGTTCCCGGCGGGTGCCGTCGCCCGTCCAGCCGCTCTGCCGGCCGTCGGCTTCGTCCGCCAGGGTGCGGTACAGCTGGGCGTAGTCCTCGCACAGGCGCGCGTCCGTCGGGTCCAGGATCTCCAGCCGGACGTCGAGCTTGCGGCGGGTCCTGCGGGCTTCCTTGACGCACTCGGGCAGGGTCACGGCGCGTACGTAGGTACCGGTGGCGCCCTTGAAGTACCAGCGGTCGGTCTGGGCTCGGGCCTCTTCCAGGGCCCGGGAGATGCCGCTGCCGGTGACGATGGCGACGCCCAGCGTCTCCTCCAGCGTGGTGCGCGTGTCGACCAGTACCCGGTCGATGCCGGACAGCCGGTCGAGCCTGGCGGGAAGGTCGCGAAGGGTCTGCAGGGCCTCCGTCATGGCCTCCTGCCGTACCGCGTTGTCCCGCTCCTCGTGCCATCGATCACGCAGGACGCTGAAGGCCAGCACCGCCAGGGTGAGGGCGATGGTGTTGCCGAGGGCCGAGTCGGACACGCTGTCCGTGAACCCGAGGACGCTCACAAAACCGGCCAGCAGCACGGAGATGACGCCGTCCGCGTTCGAAGCGACCCATAACAGCCGTGCCCGCATGGTGCCCCCCGGCGGCATCTCAGCAACTGCGTCAGTGTACTGACCGGATACCGGGTGTGGCAGGGTTTGCGCGACGGTTCCCGCCTGTACCGCCTCGTTCGCCGCTCACCACGTTCCTCGCGCGTACCGCGTCGCTTCACCTTGACGACATCGCCTCTTCCCTCCCTTCCCCGACGCTCGCTGCACTTGGAACACTTCGCTGGTACCAGCCCTCACACCCCAAGAGGTGCCCAGACTCATGGCTGAATTCAATCGCCGCCGCTTCCTCCGGATCGCCGGTGCGACCGCGGGCTTCGCCGCCCTGTCGGACAGCATCGGCCGCGCCGCCGCCATCCCGGCCAGGCGTCGCTCCGGCACGATCAAGGACGTCGAGCACATCGTCGTGCTGATGCAGGAGAATCGTTCCTTCGATCACTACTTCGGCTCGCTGAAGGGTGTGCGCGGATTCGGTGACCCCCGCCCGGTGACGCTGCCCGGCGGCAAGCCGGTCTGGCACCAGCCGGACGGCAGCAAGGAGGTACTGCCCTTCCGCCCCGATGCCGAGGACCTCGGCATGCAGTTCATCGCCGGTCTCAACCACGACTGGGCAGGCGGCCACAAGGCCTGGAACCACGGCAGGTACGACCAGTGGGTACCCGCGAAGGGTGCGGGCACGATGGCGTACCTCACGCGCGCGGACATACCGTTCCACTACGCGCTCGCCGACGCGTTCACCGTGTGCGACGCCTACCACTGCTCGTTCATCGGGGCCACCGACCCGAACCGCTACTACGTGTGGACGGGGCACACCGGCAACGACGGCAAGGGCGGCGGGCCCGTTCTCGGCAATGAGGAGGCCGGGTACGACTGGACGACGTATCCGGAGCGGCTGGAGAAGGCCGGCGTGTCGTGGAAGATCTACCAGGACGTGGGGGACGGCCTGGACGCGGCCGGCTCCTGGGGCTGGATCGACGACGCCTACCGCGGGAACTACGGCGACAATTCACTGCTGTACTTCAACAAGTACCGCAACGCCAAGCCCGGCGACCCGCTGTACGAGAAGGCGCGTACCGGCACGAACGTGAAGAAGGGGGGCGGCTACTTCGACGTCCTCAAGGCCGATGTGAAGGCCGGGAAGCTTCCCCGGATCTCGTGGATCGCCGCCCCGGAGGCCTTCTCCGAGCACCCCAACTGGCCGGTGAACTACGGAG
This sequence comes from Streptomyces sp. NPDC026206, assembly GCF_040638465.1. NCBI lineage: Bacteria > Bacillati > Actinomycetota > Actinomycetes > Kitasatosporales > Streptomycetaceae > Streptomyces > Streptomyces sp. NPDC026206. The sequence continues at coordinate 48,412 of NZ_JBEZYL010000025.1, read as the reverse complement.
CCTGGTACATCTCCCAGGTCCTGGACGCGCTCACCTCGAATCCCGAGGTGTGGAGCAGGACGGCCCTGTTCATCACCTACGACGAGAACGACGGCTACTTCGACCACGTCGTCCCGCCCTTCCCGCCCGCCTCCGCGGCTCAGGGCGCCTCCACCGTCGCCACCGGGCTCGACGTCTTCCCCGGCAACAGCCACTACGCGGCCGGCCCCTACGGCCTCGGCCAGCGGGTCCCCATGCTCGTGGTCTCCCCCTGGAGCACCGGCGGCTACGTCTGCTCGGAGGTCTTCGACCACACCTCCGTCCTCCGCTTCATGGAGCGCCGCTTCGGCGTGGGCGAGCCCAACATCTCGCCCTGGCGCCGTGCGATCTGCGGCGACCTCACCTCGGCCTTCGACTTCCGCCTCCGGAACACCGGGCCCGCCCGGCTGCCGCGGACCGACGGCTACCGGCCGCGGGACCACGACCGGCACCCCGACTACGTGCCGAAGCCGCCCGCGAACCCCGCGCTGCCCAAGCAGGAGGCGGGTTCCAGGCCCACGCGCCCGCTGCCGTACGCGCCGCTGGCCGACGGGGCCGCGACGCCTTCGACAGGGCGCTTCACGCTCACCTTCAGCGCCGGCGACGCGGCGGGAGCGTGCTTCACCGTCACGTCCGGCAACCGGACGGACGGGCCGTGGACGTACACCACCGAGGCCGGCAAGAAGCTCTCCGACACCTGGAACTCGGCTTACTCCAAGGGTGCGTACGACCTGTCGGTGTTCGGCCCGAACGGCTTCCTGCGCACCTTCAGGGGCCCGGGTGGCGTCGCGGGCCCCGAGGTCACCGCCCGCCACGCCGACGGCGGCAACATCCAGCTGACCATGACGAACACCGGCGACGCCGACTGCCACCTCACGGTCACCAACGCCTACGGGGCACGCAGCGAAACCTTCGCGGTGCGGGCGGGCGGACGCGTGGTGCACACCGTGGACCTGCGCCGGAGCAAGCGCTGGTACGACCTTTCCGTGGTCTCGGACACACACCCGGAGTTCCTGCGGCGGTTCTCCGGCCACGTCGAGAACGGTGAGAGCGGTGTGAGCGATCCGGCGATCGCCACGGTCTGACCGCGGCCCCGGACGCAGGACGCTCCCCCCGCCGAAACCGGCGGAGGGAGCTCTGTGCCCCGTGCACCGCGGCGGCGCGGACGCCGCCCGCGGTCAGCTCTGGGTGTTGAGGAACCCAATGATCACGGCGCCCCACCAGCAGATCTGGGAGACGAGGGCGGTGGCGCCGCCCCAGGCCAGGAAGCGCGGTGCGGGGTCGGTGGAGCCGTGCTGGGCCATGCGCTTGTTGAGGAGGCCCGCCTGCAGGCCGTTGAGGCTGAGGACCAGCACCATCACCAGCTTGACGCAGGTCAGTGTGGAGGAGGGGTTCGGGTGGAGCATGGTGCCGCTGGCGACGAGACCCGCGAGACCGGCCCAGATGGGGAAGTGCAGGCGGCCGGCGCTGCCGAGTGCGTCCCGGAGGCTGCAGCGGCCCGTGATCCACAGCAGACCGAAGTAGTCGGCCACGAGCACGGCGCCGAAGCCGAGCACGAGGCTGGCGAGGTGGACGAAGAGCGCGACGGTGTGCAGCGTCGCGTCCGCCTGGAGGTGCACGGAGATCCACACGCTCGCCGCCCAGACCGCGCATATGGCCATCGCGGCTCCGCCGAGCGTCCACCAGGAGTCGTACAGGCCCAGCGGCCGTGCGTGCTTGGCTCCCGCCGTCATGGCGGGGACGGGGCGGACGCCCGGCCCCATGGCGGGGACGGGGCGGGGCTGGGGCACGACGGACAACGGCGATTCCGACCACAATGCAGGCATGTGATTATCTCCAGACGCAGACCCTTACGAAGGCCCTTACGAAGGCAAGGCTTATCCAATGGCCGGCCGTGAATCAGTGACCAGGATCTCTGATCACACACTTCGGCCCCGGAATGCGACCGGGTCGTTACCGAGTCGAAACCGGGCGGTTCTCGAACGCGAGAACCGACTCACGCCTTTCCGTCTCTCCGGCCAGGACTTCGGCATCGACGGGGGCGGCCGGCAAACCGGCGCAGCGCCCAATAAACCTGAACACTACCCCGGAGAAATCGCAAGCTTCGCAGGTCACAGGGCGTTTATGACATTGATCCATATCTCTGCCGGGAGTTCCTGGCAGGAAAATGCTCCATGCGGATACAGGCCATTCGGATACTTGCCCAAGGCGACAGGAATGTGATTCTCATCCCTGACCGGCGCCCGAAAGCCGTGTTGCGGGGACCACCCACGAACGGCTCGGCTGACGCATACGGCCCCGCCTTGCGCAGTTCCGTACCCGCCCTCCGGTCCGCCCCCGCGGCCACCGACCCACGGGCCTGCCGCGCCCGCTTCAGGGTGCGGTGCCCGAAGGGGCCGCTTAGCCTCGAAGCCACGGCTGTGCCGGGCCGCGTGAGGTCTCGTCCTTGTGCGGCCCGCCCTTCGGCCCGGCCCGGGTGGGGCACGAGGAGTGACGCGCCATGGAGATGTTTCCCCCGATTCCGCTGTCGGAATGGAAGGCTTCCAAGGAGACGCTGCACCGTTTCGCCCAGGTCGTCGGCAAGATCCGGCTGGCCGGCAGCGTGCGCCGCAACCATTGGTGGAACGTCCCGTACCACCTGACGGGGCAGGGCATCACCACGCGCCCGATGGGCCTGGTGGACGGCAACCCGGTCTTCACCATCGACTTCGACTTCGTCGGTCACCGGCTGATCGTCCGCGCCCTGGACGGAGCCACGGTCTCGTTCCCCCTGGCCGGGCAGTCCGTGTCCTCGTTCCACCGCCGTACGCTCGACGCACTGCGGACCATCGGGGTCGAGGTGGCGGTCGAGCACCCGCATCCCTTCGACCTTCCCGACGCGAAGAGACCGTTCGCCGAGGACACCGAGCACACCTCCTACGATCCGTTCTGGGTGAACCGCTACTGGCAGGTGCTGAGCCAAGTCGCCCTGACGCTGGAGGAGTTCGCCTCGGGCTATTCCGGCAAGATCAGCCCAGTGCATCACTTCTGGCACACCTTCGACATTGCGGTCACCCGCTTCTCGGACCGCAGGATCGATCAGCCGCGGGATGTGGACCCCGTGACTCGCGAGGCCTATTCCCGGGAAGTCATCAGCGCGGGTTTCTGGTTCGGTGACGAGGCGTTCCCCCGGCCGGCCTTCTACTCCTACGCCGCTCCCGAGCCCGGCGGCCTCGCCGGGCAGCCACTGCGCCCCGCCGCCGCGCGCTGGGCCGAGCAGCGCGGCAGCCACCTGGCCGTGCTGGAGTACGACGACGTACGCGGTGAACGGGATGCCCGGGCCCAAGTGATCGACTTCTACGAGAGCGTCTACCGGGCCGCGGCCCGGCTCGCGGGCTGGGACGCCGAACACCTGGCCTGCCCCGGGGGCATCACCGACCCTCACGCCTCCCACGACGGGTGAACGCGGCCGGGCCGGCCGCGTTCTGCGATTGAATGAGCCGGACCCACGTCACGACGCGTGCTCGCCGGAGCGCGGTTGCGCTCAGGGGCTCGAAGAGCCGCTGCCGGTCAGGCGCACCGTGCTGAGGATCTGCCGGACGGTCGCGTCCGGCACCTCCTCCTTCACGCCCTTCACACCGTGGAAGGTCCAGGACACGAAGTCGCCCTTGGCGCTCTTGAAGGCGAAGGCGGTGGCCTTGCCATCGGTGGCGCACTTGCCCTTCTTGCTGACGCCGGAGGACATGGCCGTCGCCACGCTGCCCCTGAGGCCGGACTTGGTGGTGTAGGGCTCCACCGCACCGGTGGTGACCTTCTGCTTGTCCGGCTGGGCGTACGCGCCGTACACCCAGAGGCCGGCGTTCTTGCGGGCCGCCTCCTCGGTGCTCCGGGCGCCGTTCTCGCCCCTGGAGCCGGCGGCCGCCAGGGACGTGTCCTCCTTGGTGCCGTCGTTGTCGTCGTCCGACTGGCACCACTGCTCCTGGAGCACGGCCGGAGCCAGGAAGCCGACGAGAGCGTTGTCGTCCCGGTCCGTCTTCTCGGTGACGTAGCTGGCCCAGTCGGGCGACTTGCGCTCCCATTCCGCGGGCACGTCGAAGGCGATGCCGCGCTGGGCGTTCACCACGACCTTCCAGCCCGGAATAACCGGTTTCGGGTCACTGTCGGTGCCGCGGGCGCCGTCGGTGCCTGTGGGGGCCGGCGCCTGGGACGACGCGGGACCGGTCGGTTCGGGGTCCACCGTCGCGTCGTTCCTGTCGCCTCCCAGCACCAGGAAGCCGGTGACGCCGGCGGCGATGACGACCGCGGCGGCCGCGGCGATGGCGATGACCGTGGTCTTCCTTCCACCGCCCTGTGAGGCCTGCGGCGTTCCCGCCGGAAGGGTCGGGGCCTCCCACGGCGCCTGGCCCGGCTGCCGGTACGGATTCGCCTCGTCGGGCCGCCCATGGGAACCGGGCTGCTGATACGGGTTCACGCGCGGGTCCCGCGGGTCTTGCTCGCCCCGGAGGGCTGCTGTCCTGGCCACATGAGAGGCAACCATAAAGGGGCCACAGGGACGGGATCCGGCCGGGGTCGCGTGAGGTACGGCGACCCGGCATCGCACGGATCTCGGAATGCCCCTTACGGAGGCCGAGGATCTCCCCGGCCCGCGCGGCCGCATCCCGCCCACCTCATGAAGGGGCGGATACCAACGGTTACCCCCAGGTCAGCAACACCCTCACCTTCGGCGAGCAGCCGAGCATCCGCACCCGGACCGCGGACGTCTGCGCGGTCCGCTCCTACCGGGCCGCCGTCGCGGCCGTGGGGTTCGTTGCCTTCACTCCGGTGAACTCGACTCCGTACGTGCGCGTCCAGTCGTCCAGGCGCACGGTGGACTCCACGAGAATCCGCTCGAACTCGGAGAGGCTGCCGGCGGACGTCTTGGCGGTGAGCCGCCGTACCGCGTCGCCGTCGAGGAAGGGGCTCAGCGGTGCGCCGGGGTCACCGGCTGCCGTGCTCAGGCCGTCGATGAGGGCACGGTCGTAGGCCGGATCCTGGATCGAGGGGTATGCGGCCTTGGTGCGGCGCAGCACCGACTCCGGCAGCAGATCGGCCGCGGCCGCCCGCAGCAGCGCCTTCTCCTGGCCGCTGAAGGTCTTCATCGCCCAGGGGATGTTGAAGACGTACTCGACCAGGCGGTGGTCGCAGAACGGCACCCGGCCCTCCAGGCCGTTGGCCATGCCCATCCGGTCCTTCTTGTCCAGCAGGATGGGAAGCCACCGCGTCAGGGTGAGGTGGCTCAGCTCGCGCGTCCGCCGGTCCTCGGCGCTCTCGCCGTCCCCGCCGTCGAGGTGGGGGACCTCGGCCAGCGCGGTGCGGTAGAGATCGGCCTCGTACTCCCCCAGGTCGATGCCGTCGACGAACCAGGGATGGAACAGCGAACGGGGGTCGAGGCCCCGGTGGGCGCCCAGTTTGAGCCAGGGGAAGGTCTCCGCACTCCGCGCGGCCGGGTCGGAGAACCACAGATAGCCGCCGAAGACCTCGTCCGCACCCTCCCCGGACAGCGCCACGGTCGCGTGTTCCCGTACGGCGGCGAAGAGCAGGTAGAGGGAGACGTCCAGGTCCGCGAAGTTGAAGGGCAGGTCCCAGGCGCCGAGGACGCTGCGGCGTACGGCCGGGTCGAGCAGCCCGGCGCGGTCGAGGACGACGGGGTGGTGGTCGCTGCCGACGTGCCGCGCGACTTCGAGGGCGTAGGGGCCGTCCGGGGTGGGGCGGACGGCGTCGGCCCGGAAGTTCTCGGTGTGCCCGGTGAAGTCGACGGAGAAGGTGGAGAGGCTGCCGCCGTCGGCGGCACGGGCCTTCGCCGCCAGGGCGGTCACCGTGCTGGAGTCGAGCCCTCCCGACAGCAGTGAGACCAGCGGCACGTCCGCGACCATCTGTCGCGGGACGATGTCGTCGAGCAGCTCGCGGATGGTGGCGACGGTGGTCGGCAGGTCGTCGGTGTGCGGCCGGGACTCCAGTGCCCAGTAGCGCTCCTCCCTGATCCCCTCGCGGCCGACCCGCAGCAGGTGTCCCGGCTTCAGTTCGCGCATGCCGCGGAAGGGCACGCGTCCGGGGGTGCGCAGGAACAGCAGGGCGTCGCAGAGCTCCTCCGCTCCCGCGACGGCCTCCGCCAGCGGGTTGGCGAGGATGGCCTTGGGCTCGGAGCCGAAGAGCACGCCGTCGGCGGTGGGGTAGTAGAAGAGCGGCTTGACCCCCAGCCGGTCCCGTACGAGCAGCAGTTCGTCGCGGGCGGTGTCCCAGATGGCGATGGAGTACATGCCGTTGAGGCGGTGGACGAAGCCGGTCCCCCACTGCAGGTAGGCGCGCAGCGCCACCTCCGTGTCGCTGCGGGTGGTGAACCGGTGGCCGAGCACGGCGAGCTCGGCACGCAGTTCACGGAAGTTGTAGATTTCGCCTCCGTAGGAGATCACCGCTCGCGGCAGGTCCCCGGGGCCGTGCTCCGGCGTGCGCATCGGCTGCGTACCGTGCTCGAGGTCGATGACGGCCAGGCGCCGGTGTCCCAGCGCGACGTGCGTGTCCAGCCATATGCCCCCGGCGTCCGGTCCTCTGCGGGCCAGGGTCGCGGTCATGGCCTCTATGACCGGGGACCGGTCCGTGAGGTCGCGGGTGAAGTCGACCCATCCGGTGATGCCACACATTGTTCGCTGTGCTCCGTTTCTCGTCGGCGTGTACCAGGTCACGCCACGCCGCGTCGCCCACTTCTGTGCGTCCAGCCTGATCTGCTCACCGCCGAACCCCTATCCGAGTTTACAAAGTTCACAGTGACGTCGAAGTCGGCGGCGGCGCGGTCCTGTTCCCGTAACGGCACGTGCGGGAGTGACCGGAACGGCCGTTACGTGGCCCGGCAAGGGCTGCCACCGTTCATGGGGGAATGGCCCCGGTGAAACGGACCTCGTGAAGAGTCACGCCCCTTGGGAGGCACGATGACCACCGTCTCGGGCACACGGATCGACGTGATCTCGCACGGCGCTCAGTCCCCCGGCAGCTCGATCGCCGTCTCGGCCCGGATCTCCGTCACCATCGGCAACCCTGACGGCATCGTCGATCTGACCGGCGCGTTAAGGCAGTTGGCCGAACGATCAGGCGTCATCGAGGGCACATTGCACCTCTACTGCGGTCACACCACCTGCGGTCTGATCATCAACGAACGCGACAGCGGACTGGAATCCGACCTGCGCGAGATCCTGGAACGCATCGCTCCGCACAGCGACAACCACTACTACGCCCACGACAAGCTGCGCACCCCCGCCGAGAGACGGGTGCACGGCGAACGCGACAACGGCCACTCCCACGCCCGCGCCATTGTGAGCACCCACCCGGAACTGAACATTCCCATCACATCGAGCAGCCTCTACCTCGGCCAGTGGCAGACAGTCCTGCTTGCCGAGTTCGACGGGCCCCGCACACGGGAGCTACTCGCCCGCGTCCACAACGCGATGTGAGACGCCGGATACCACGCACCGTCCCCGCCGGCCCGCACACGCCTTCTCAAAGAGGTGTTCTTTCGGCAAGTGGCCGATGAGCGTTGGCAGGCGGGTGACTGGTGGCAATAGGGGCGGGACGATACAACGGTGGTCATGCGTATACGAGCCGTGGCAGTCGTGGGAAGTCTGGTGGCCGCGCTGGTGGCCGGCGGGTCCGGGATGTCGACGGCGGCATCCGGGCCACCGGTCGCCGCCGCCCTGCGTCCGTGCCCGGAACGTGCGAGCGTGCAGGTGTTCCGCGAGGGCGGCATACCGCTGCTGGACTGGCGGGAGAACCTGGAGTTCGACGGGCGCGGCACGCTCTGGGTCGCCCATGTGACCAAGCACCGGATCGAGGGGTACGCCCCCGACGGGACGCTGAGAACCAGCTTCCCGGTGAGCGGGCCCGGGGGAATCCGGCGCGGCCCGGACGGAATGATGTACGTCAACTTCGGCGTGAACCCGCTGACGCCGGGCGGCGGCATCATGCGGTTCGACCCGGCCGCCGCAGCACCGAAGCCCGAGAAGGTCGTGGCCGGGATATCCGGCATCAACGGCCTCGCCATCGACGCCAACGGCAACTTCTACGTCAGCCGCGAGCTGGCCACCGGCGTCCTCAAGATCCGGCCGGACGGCACCGAGGACGAGGAGTGGACGAAGAAGGCCGATGTCTTCGGCACCAACGGCCTGGAGATCGTCGGCGATCAGCTGTACGCGAGCGTCATCACCGACACCTCCTCCCCGGTCGTACGGATCCCTCTGAAGGACCCGGCGCACCACAGCACGGTCACCAGGCTCAGCCCGAATCCCCTGAAGATCAAGCTCCTCGACGACCTCACCTCCTTCGGCGGCGACCTGGTGGTCGCGAGCTTCCGTGACGGCGAACTGATCCGGGTGAACCCGGCGACCGGCCGGTCCTGCGTCCTGGTGAACGGCCTGCGGATGCCCAGCAGCGTCCGGGTCCCCCGCGCATTCGGCGACCACGACCCACAGCGCGACCTGTTCGTCGTCGAAGCCTCCGGCCGCATCGTCAAGGTGACGGTCGGCTGACGGAGACAGACCGCACCCCGGACCGGGCGTTCACGCGGAAGTGCGCAGGCACAGGCCCGTCGCCGCCGATCCGGCCCCCACTGGTACGTCGCGTTATCCCCGGTCTCTCGTGCAAGTCGAGTGATACGACCGCCCCTTCTGGCCCACAATGCCGTCATGGCCGATGAGTCGCGCATCCACAACGTCATGCAGGGGACGGCGGAGTACGTGCTGCAGATCGGGCACGTCCGGGGAGACGTCACCGTGCATCTGCCGCCCGCCGCGGACCCGGTGGAGCGCGCCGCGTGGTCTCTCGCACGCAGTGTCCGGGCCCAGTGGGCGGCGGAGGTGAACGCCTGGGACCTGGCGTCGGCCGAGCCGTTGTCCGTGCGCTGGCAGGCGAGGTGGCCCGGGAGGACGCGAGACTGCGCCGTGCCGCACGCCGATCAGATCGCGAGGGTGGCGGACGCCTTCCTCGGCCTGGGCCACCGCCGCCTGGTGGTACTGGGCGAGCCGGGCGCGGGCAAGTCGACGCTGGCTGTGCTGTTGGCCCTGGAGCTCGCGGAACGCTGCCTGCCGGCACGACGCACGCGTGACGACGGCACAAGCGGTGACATCCGGCCCGTCCCCGTCGTCCTCACGCTGGAGTCGTGGGACCCGTCCCGGGAACACTTCCGCTCCTGGCTCGCGCGACGCATCGCGGAGGACTATCCGGGCCTGCCGCAGGCCGACGGCAAGCACCCCGCGGCGCGGCTCGTCCAGGACCGGCGGATTCTCCCCGTGCTCGACGGCCTCGACGAGCTTCCCGAGCACCGGCGTCCGGCGGTGGTCCGGGAGATCGACCGGGCACTCGGCGAAAAGGACGCGGTCGTCCTCACGTGCCGCACGCGGGAGTACCGCGCAGGGGAGGAGGCAGGGGCGTCCATCGCGCGGGCCGCGGTGATGGAGGCCCAGCCGGTCGGCCTGCAGGAGGCCACCGCCTATCTGCTGCACTGCGCCGTGCCGCAGGCCCGCCGGAACTGGAAGCTGATGCTCGACGCCGTGGACCAGGAGCCGGACGGGCCGGTCGCACAAGCCCTGACGAGCCCCCTGATGATCTGGCTGGCCCGCCGGGGCTTCCGGACGCCGCCTGCCGACCCCCGGGACCTGGTGCGCCGGCCGTTCGCGTCGCGGGAGGCGGTCGAGAAGCATCTGCTCGACCTGATCATTCCGGCCGTGTTCGCCCAGCAGCCGCACGCCCCGGACCGATTACACGCCCCGAGGCAGTGGAACGAGCAGCGCTCCCGGCACTGGCTCGCCCACCTCGCCGGCCACCTCTCGCACCACCGCACGACCGAGCTGGCCTGGTGGGAACTGCACCGCACCCCGCTGGTGCGCGTCATGATGCTGCCTGCCCTTCTCCTGGCGTGCCTCGCGCTGGCCAAGGTGGCCGCGGTCTCCAGCGACTGGCTTGCCGCCGAGTACACCCGGTCCAGCCCTCTCCTCGGGAAGTTCGGCGAATCCATCACGAGGCTGGGGCTGCAGACCGCCTTGACGGGCGGCCTGGTCCACGCCTCGGCGGTGTGGGTTGCCGTGGAGGCCTGGTTCGGGTACAGACGGGGACAACCACGCCGGCGCGCCAACCCCTTCCGTATCGGCGCCGCCCTGCGCTCGGCCGGCCGGGCCGCGTCCGTCGGCCGGGCGCTGAAGGCCTCGGCAGTGATCATCGTGCCGACCGCGCTGTTCACGTCCCTGGCCCTGGCGACATCCGACCCCCGCCCCTACGTGGTGATGGTGCTCTGCAGCACTGGTCTGGCGCCTCTGCTCATGGTGACCATCGCCGCCCCGTCCGACACCGAGGACGCGAGCACGCCCGACGAGGTGCTGCGCAGCGAGCGCACGGCCGCCTGGCTGTCCGTGTGCACCGTTGCCGTGTTGATCGGTATCGGACAAGGAGCGATCGGCTGGTACAGCGACGAGCCTTCCAAGGGTCTGGCGAAGGCGGCCGCCGGCTGGTTCGGGGCTTCGGCGATGCTTCTGCTGCTGAGCCTGTGGAGCCGCTGGGTGCTGGCCAAGGGCTGCCTGGCGATCGCAGGGCGGGTGCCGTGGTCGCTGATGGAGTTCCTGCGCGACGCACATCACGGCGGCTTGCTGCAGCGCAGTGGCGGCGTCTACCGGTTCCGTCACCTGCGGCTCCAGGAGCACTTGGCTTCCGGCGGGAAGGCCACAAGGCCGGGCGGCCCCGCCCCGCTGCCCCCGCCGCATCCCGCCCCGCTGCTCCCACCGCATCCCGCCCCACCGCCCGGCACCCGGTCGCCCGGGCCCCCCGGGGCCTCCCCGCCCGGCACCCGGTTGCGCGACCTGGTCGCGGAAGCCGAACGGTCTCCGCTCTCCTCCCGCAAGGGCTGGACCGTCCAGGCCGACGAGCACAGCTTCAGAGCAGCGGGCAGACAGCGCCGGTTCCCCCTGGGCCACTGGCCGGGGGTCCTCTTCTTCGCGGCCATCATCTTCATCCGCTCAGGCGTACAGGGCCAGTGGCTGGGAGCGCTGGTGGCGGCGTTCGTGTGGTGCTGCATCGGTGTGCTGATCATGCTGGTCGCCTGGCTCCTGCCGCCTCGGACACAGGAGCTGTGCATGACCGGGGAACACATCGAGTTCGCAGTGGGCCGCCGCCGTGGCCGGCTTGCCTGGACGGATGTGCAGGACGTCGCCGTACGCAAGCTCATCCACCGCAAGAGGGACACCAAGACCTACGCCGTCCATGTGCGTCCCCGGCCCGGCGCACCCCTGCCCGCCCGGTACTTCCGCGGTGGCGACGGATGGTACTTCGTTCTCCCGCTGTCCCCGGTGGCCACGGTCCCGGCGGACCTCGCGGCGGCCCTGCAGGCCTTCGCCGGCACCCGCTGGCGGCCGCCTGTGGGAGACATCGCGCCGCAGGGCGGTCGTGTCACCGTCCACAACGAGGTCTCGGGGCAGGCACGCGCAGGAACAGTTGTCCAGGCCGGAGACGTTCACGGCGACGTCACGCTCGGGAAGCCGGACTCGGACGGCACAGGGGGGTCCGGTCCGCAGGCCCGCTGAGAAAGCGGCTCCCCCGAACAGGTTGAGCCCGCCCCCGGAACCTGCGTCATCGACGACCGACGGCTCATCATTCCTCCACCATGGACATGGCAGACCTCCTCCCGGACAGCGGTCCGGCCGCCCCTGGAGCGCTGAACAGCAGATGAGCAGCAACCCCGCCGACGCGCCGGCTCCCCCGCCGGCCGGTGCCGGTAACGGGCCGGCCGTCTCCCGTCGGGAGTTCGACGCACTCTTCGAGACGGTCCGCACGTGGGGCCGCTGGGCACACGCCGGCCGCGGGGCCTGGAACCGGGTGACCACGGACCACGTCCGGCGGGCTGCCGCCCTGGTCCGGTCCGGAACCGTCGTCCCGATGGCGCGACCGTGGGACACCGCGCCCGGCCCGGACAACAACAAGCCCGCCTTGCATTACATGTCCGATCTCGGCGACGTCGAGCCTCCCGAGCCGTCCACCCACAAGGACTTCATCGGCGTCGACTACCACGGCAAAGGCGTCAGTCATCTGGACGCGCCGGCCCACGTCGCCTACCGCGGGCAGCTCTACGACGGCGGTACGGCGCGGGAACTCGTCGGCGCCGGAGGTGCCCGCTTCGGTGACGTCTCGGCGCTCGGCCCGCTGGTGACCAGGGGGGTGCTCCTCGACCTCCCCGCCGTTGCGGGGAACACCTGGCTGGAACCCGGACAGGCTGTGCACGCTGCGGACGTCCTCGCCGCGGAGACGGCGCTCGATGTGAAGATCGGCGAGGGCGACGCGGTGCTGCTACGGGTCGGTCGTTTCCGCCGCCGCCAGGAACTGGGCGCCTGGGACCTCGACGCCGCCAGTGCGGGCTTCCATGTGGATGCCATGCCGCTGCTGGCCGAGCGCGGCATCGCCCTGCTCGGCGGCGACGGCGACAGCGACGTACGGCCCTCGCCGGTCGAGGGCCTGCATTCCCCGGTCCACGCGCTCGCCGTCGCCGCGATGGGAGTGCCGCTGCTGGACAACCTCGACCTCGAAGCACTCTCCGCCGCGTGCGCCGGGACGGGCCGTCACGAGTTCCTCCTCGTTGTAGCCCCACTGAACATCCCGGGCGGTACGGGCTCGCCTGTCAACCCGGTCGCGGTGCTGTGAGGCGCGTCGGATCGTCACCGACAGCATCGCCGGATCACCGTCCGCGGTAGGCACCGTTATGTCGGCAAAGTTCTAAAATGGAACAACGGTGCAGCCGCTCCCGCGTACGGGTGGCCATGGCTGCGTGTACCGGTGAGGGAAGTGATCGGGATGGGGCTCGCGGCAGAGGACATCGGCCCCGTACGCGCCCGTGAGCAGTTCCTTCGCGGTGGGGCGGTCGAGGGGGGCGTGCGAAGCCCGATCCTGAGTTCGTGGCAGCGCTGCCAGTCCTTGGGGCTCTCACCTGCAGGATGCGAGCTTCCCTTCACCGAGGAGCTCGATCTGGACGGCCGCCTGGTCCGCGCGGCCGGGCCCGTACTGAACCGGCTGCAGTCCCTTTTCGCGGGCAGGAACATGAACGTGGCCCTCGCCGATGAGCGCGGGGCGGTGCTGCAGCGGCGTTTCGGCAAAGCCTCCATGATCAGGAGCCTGGCCCCGATCCAGAGCGTTCCGGGCTTCGTGTTCGACGAGAAGTTCGGCGGGACCAACGGCATCGGTCTGGCACTCGCGGAGCGGCAACTGGTCAGCATCTACGGCGCCGAGCACTTCGCCGAACGCTCTCAGTCAAATGCGTGTTCGGCGATTCCCGTCCGGGACCTGCTCAACGGGCACATAGAGGGGGTCCTCTGCTTCGGCTATCCGCACACCGACGCGGACGCGGCGCTGGACATCGTGATCCGCAGGGCGGCCGGCGCCATCGAACGGCGGCTGCTGGAGCAGAGTTCGGCGCGGGAGCGTGCCTTGCTGCAGGCCTACCTCGACGCCAGGCGCCGCGTACCGGCCGGCAACAGGACCGGCAACGGGCAGCTGGGCGAGCTCGCCGCGAGCGGGCTGGACTGGCGTGACCGGATGATCCTGGAGGAGAAGGCCACCGAGCTGATCTCCTCGGCCCAGCGGGCCGCCGTCGAGGTGTCCCTGCCCGGCGGCCGGCGCGTCACCTTGCTGAGCCGCCCGGTCACCACCGCTTCCGGGGTGGAGGGCGTCGTCATCGAGGCCGTCTTCCCCTCCGGGCACCAGCGCCTCACCCTCCCCACCGAAGCCGACGCGTCACCGGGCCTCCTGGCGGAGCAGGCCCTCCCCCGCGTCGTACCGTTGCCCGGGCACCTTCCCGGCACCGTACCGGGCGGCCGCGCCGCCACGACGGCCCGCAAGCCGGGCGCACCCGGCGGGCCCGGCACGCCCGGCGCCACCGCACGTCCCGCCGGCGGTACGACCAGCGGACTGGTGCTGGTGGGCGAACCGGGGGTGGGGAGGTACGCCGTGGCGGCCCGGCGCCGCCTGGAGCTGCTGTCCGAGGCCAGCACCCGCATCGGCACCACCCTGGACGTGAGCCGCACCGCCCGGGAACTCGCCGAAATGGCCGTCCCGCGCCTGGCCGACTTCGTCACCATCGACCTTCCCGAGGCGGTCCTGCGCGGCGACGAGCCGACCGACCCCCGTAAGGACCTCCACCGCACGGTGGTCCACGGCGTCGACGAGGAGTGCCCCTTCTACCCCGCCGGGGAGCGGGTCGAGCTCCAGCCGACCACACCCCAGCTGCGCTGTCTGACCAGCGGGCAGACCGTACTGGAGCCCGACCTGAACGCTGCCACGGGCTGGATCGCCCAGGATCCCGAGCGCGCCGAGCGCCTCCTCGCCCACGGCGTCCACTCCCTCATCACCGTCCCGCTCGTCGCCCGTGGCATCGTCCTGGGCATAGCGAGCTTCTACCGCGCGCGGGACCCCGCGCCCTTCGGGGACGACGACCGTTCGCTGGCCCGGGAACTCACCACACGGGCCGCCATCTGCATCGACAACGCCCGCCGCTACACCCGCGAACACTCGATGGTTCTCGCCCTGCAGCACAGTCTGCTGCCGCGCGGCTTCCCCGAGCAGAACGCCGTCGATGTCGCACACCTCTATATGCCTGCCGAGTCCGGAGTCGGCGGGGACTGGTTCGACGTCATTCCCCTCTCCGGCACCCGCGTCGCTCTCGTCGTCGGAGACGTCGTCGGCCATGGGCTGCACGCCGCCGCCACCATGGGCCGGCTGCGCACCGCCGCGCGCACCTTCGCCGAGCTGGACCTGCCCCCGGACGAAGTCCTCACACACCTCGACAACCTCGTGGGGCGCCTCGACCGGGAGGAATGCGGCGAGGACCTCTCCGTCGGCATCACCGGCATCATCGGCGCCACCTGCCTGTACGCCATCTACGACCCCACCTCGCAGCAGTGCGTCATGGCGCGGGCCGGCCACTGTCCACCCGCCCTGGTCCACCCCGACGGCACCGTCACCTTCCCCGACCTGCCCGCCGGCCCGCCGCTGGGCCTGGGCGGCCTCCCCTTCGAAACCGCCGAATTCCACCTCCCCGAAGGCAGTCAGCTGGTCCTCTACACCGACGGACTCATCGAAGACCGCGTCCGCGACTTCGATACGGCCGTGGAGCAGCTGCGCCAGGCTCTGGCCCACCCGAACCGCCCGCCCGAGGAAACGTGCCAGGAAGTCCTGCGGAGCGTGGTGCCCGACCACCCCGCCGACGACATCGCCCTGCTCGTCGCCCGCACCCACACCCTGGCCCCGGACCGGATCGCCACCTGGGAGCTGCCCGCCGACCCGGCGCTCGTCTCCTCCGTCCGCGCCGCCGTCACCCGCCGGCTGGCCGAATGGGGGCTGGACCAGATCGGGTTCGCCGTCGAGCTGCTGCTCAGCGAGCTGGTCACCAATGCCGTCCGCTACGGCACCGGCCCCATTGGCGTACGCCTGCTTCACGACCGCATGCTGACGTGCGAGGTCTCCGACACCAGCAGCACCGCCCCGCGCCTGCGCCCCGCGGCCACCACCGACGAGGGCGGCCGCGGCCTGTTCCTCGTCGCACAGCTCTCCCAGTGCTGGGGCACCCGCTACACCGCCGAAGGCAAGGTCATCTGGGCCGAGTGCGCTCTGGAGGTGCCCGCAGGAAAGCCCGGCGCCGCCGGGACGTACGTCGGCTTCGAGAGCCTCGACGACATTCCCGCAATCTGACGGCTCATCCGGCATCGAGGCCGAGGGGGGCCGTAGCATGACGGAAATGCGGTAGTCGGTCCCGACAAGGTGCCGGATCCTGACAGGTCCCGGAGGAGTCCGGTGCGCGACACTCCCGAAATCAGTCCTCGCACGGGCCGTGGCCCAGAGCCTCTCGTCCGCGTACACGGTCTCAGCAAACGGTTCGGCGGCACGCTCGCACTGGACGCGGTCCACCTCGACATCGACTCCGGCAGCATCCTGGCCCTGCTGGGTGCCAACGGTGCCGGGAAGTCCACCCTCATCAAGGTGCTCGCGGGCGTCCACCACGCGGACGAGGGCAAGGTGACGGTCGCCGGGCATCCGCTCGGCACCGAGGCGGCCTCCCGCGCCATGTCCTTCATCCACCAGGACCTGGGCCTGGTGGAGTGGATGACGGTCGCCGAGAACATCGCTCTGGGCACCGGATACGCACGCCGCGCGGGACTGGTGTCCTGGCGGCGGACCCGCCGGCAGTGCGCCGAGGCCCTGGGCATCGTCGCCGCGCACCTCGACCCGGGCGCCGTCGTCGCCGACCTCACACGAGCCGAACGCTCGCTGGTTGCCATCGCCCGCGCGCTGTGCACACAAGCCGGACTCATCGTCCTGGACGAGCCGACCGCCAGCCTCCCGGCGGCGGACTGCGCCCGGCTCTTCGACGTCCTGCACACCCTGCGCGACCACGGCCACGCCATCGTCTTCGTCACCCACCGGCTCGACGAGGTGTACAGGGTCGCCGACGTCTTCGCCGTCCTGCGCGACGGCCGCCTCATCAGCCACGGCCCGCTCGCCGGCTACGACCCCGCCCGGCTGGTGCACGACATCGTGGGCTACGAACCGGGCGGCTACGGGTTCGTCGCCCCCGCCGTGGGCCCGGCCGTCCTGAGCCTCGACAACGTACGCACCGAGCACACAGGACCGGTCAGCCTGCGCCTGCGCGCCGGTGAGGTCCTCGGCATGGTGGGCCTCACCGGCGCGGGCCACATGGAACTGGGCCGTGCCCTCGCCGGCGCCCGGCCGATGCTCGGCGGACGGGCCCTGCTCGACGGACGGCCGTACCGGCCCGGCACGGTCGCGGCCGCCGTCGACGCCGGGGTCGGCTTCGTGACCAGCAACCGCCAGGAGGAAGGCTGTGCCGCGGAGCTGACCGTACGGGAGAACTTCCTGGCCAACCCCCGGGCAGGGGGCCTGCCGGGCGCGCACTGGATCAGCCCCGGGCGCGAGCGGGCCGAGGCCGCTGCACTGATCGAGCGGTTCTCGGTGTACCCCCCGGACAGCGAGGCGCCGATCGCCACCCTGTCCGGGGGGAACCAGCAGAAGATCATGATCGGCCGGTGGCTGAGGCTGAGCCGACGCCTGCTGATCCTGGAGGAGCCGACCGCCGGAGTGGACGTCGGCGCCAAGGCGGCGGTCTACCGTCTGCTCCACGACGCACTGGCCGGAGGTCTCGCCGTCCTGCTCCTCTCCACCGACTTCGAGGAGGTCGCCCACGTGTGCCACCGGGCCCTGGTGTTCGTCCGCGGTGCGGCGACAGTGGAGCTGAGCGGGGAGGCCCTCACCGTCACCGCACTCGCCCGCGCCGCCTCGGCCATGGCCCCCCTCACCGGGACGCCCTGACGATGACCACGTCCTCGCCCCGTCCACCGCTGGGCCGCCGGTTCGGACACCTCATCGGCGCCTACGGCCTGCTGGCCCTCACCGCCCTGCTGTTCCTGGCCTTCTCCCTCGCTCTGCCGCAGACCTTTCCCACTCTGGACAACATCTCCGCCGTCCTGTCCAACCAGTCGATCCCCGCCCTCCTCGCGCTCGGCGCGACGATCCCCCTCGCGACCGGCAAGTTCGACCTGTCCATCGGCTACGGTCTCGGCCTCGCGCACGTCATGACGATGCAGCTCGTCGTCGCCGAAGGGTGGTCCTGGCCACTCGCCTGCCTCGTGGTGGTCCTCGGTGGGGCGGTCGTCGGCGCCGTCAACGGTGCCGTCGTCGAATTCGCGAAGATCGACTCCTTCATCGCCACCCTCGGCACCGGCAGCATCATGTACGCCTTCACCGGCTGGATCACCGACGGGGCCCGTATCGTCCCCGGCCCGCACGGACTGCCGGCCGCCTTCACCGCCCTCTACGACTCCCGGTTCCTCGGCCTGCCGGTATCCGCCTTCTACGTCCTCGCCCTCACCGCCGTACTGTGGCTGCTCCTGGAACGGCTGCCGCTGGGCCGGTACCTGTACGTCATCGGGTCCAACTCCCGCGCCGCCGACCTGGTGGGCATCCCCTCCCGGCGCTACGTCATCCACGCCTTCGTCGGATCGGGCCTGGTCGTCGGCGTCGCCGGTGTCCTGCTCGCCGCGCAGCAGCAGACCGGCAACCCCAGCGTCGGTATGGACCACCTGCTGCCCGCCTTCGTCGGCGCGCTGCTCGGCTCCACCGCGATCAGGCCGGGCCGCGCCAACGCCCTGGGCACCCTCGTCGCCGTCACCGTCCTCGCCATCGGGCTCGCGGGCATCGGTCAGCTCGGCGCCCAGTTCTGGGTCACCCCGCTGTTCAACGGCAGCACCTTGCTCATCGCCGTCGGCCTGGCGGGCTACGCCGCTCGCCGCCAGCTGCGCCAACGCCGGACGGAGCCCTCCCGAACACTCCGTGACCTGCCCCGGGTCACCCCGTGACCTCCGGCCGCAACCCGCTCCGCTGACATCCCTCCGCAAGGAAGACCCGTGCACACGAACCGCAAGACCACACTGGGGGCCGCGGTCGTCCTGGCAGTGGCCGCCGCCGTCACCGTCGGCTGCGAGCGCGGTTCGTCGACCGGCACTGCGCCCCTGCCTCCCGGGCCGGCGAAGGCCGGCTGCCCTGCCACCCTGGCCAAGGCCGAAGCGGCCGTTCAGCAGGCCGAGAAGACCGACTCCGCATGGAACGGCCCCACCAGTGGCCCCCCTGCAGTCCCCGGTAAGACCCTCGTCTATGTCGCACAGACCATGACCAACCCCGGCGTCGCGGGCACCGCCAACGGCGTGCGGGAAGCCGCGAAGTCCATCGGCTGGAACGTCCGGGTCATCGACGGCCAGGGCACCCCCGCCGGCATCCAGGCGGCGTTCAGCCAGGCCGTGGCCCTCCGGCCGTCAGGCATCGTCATCGGCGGCTTCGACCCCCACCTGACGTCCCGCCAGGTCATAAGGGCCAACGCGGAACACATCCCGCTCGTCGGCTGGCACGCGGTCGGCTCCCCCGGCCCGAGCAGGGACCCCGCGCTCTTCAGCAACATCACCACCAGGGTCGAGGACGTCGCAAGGATCAGCGCGGACTGGATCACCGCACACTCCCATGGCAACGCCGGTGTCGTCGTGTTCACCGATGCCTCGATCCCGTTCGCCAGGAACAAGTCCGAGCTGATCAAGAAGCAACTCGCCACCTGTGCCGGGGTGAAGCTCCTGACGGAGGAGAACATCCCGATCCCGGACACGAGCAGCCGGACCCCCCAGGAGGTCTCCGCGCTCCTCTCCCGCTTCCGGGACAAGTGGACCCACTCCGTCGCCATCAACGACGTGTACTTCGCCGACGCCGCCCCGGCCCTGCGCGCAGCACGCAAGAAGGGCGCCGCCGCCCCCTTCAACATCGGCGCCGGCGACGGCGATCCCTCCGCCTTCCAACGCATCAACAGCAGGCAGTTCCAGGCAGCCACCGTTCCCGAGGCACTCGCCGAGCAGGGCTGGCAGATCGTCGACGAGTTCAACCGTGCCTTCTCCGGCAGGCCCGCCAGCGGATACGTCGCCCCCGTGCACGTCGCCACGGCTGCCAACAGCGGCGGGGTCACTGCCTGGGACCCGCCCGGCTATCGCGCGGCCTACCGGAAGATCTGGGGCAAGTAGGGCAACGGCCACGCGGCGCCAACACGCCGTGGCCGGCCTCTCAGTGATGCGGGGCCGACCGTCCTTGATGAACGCGGTCCCGGCCAGGCCCGGCCGGTCCCGGCCAGGCTCAGTTCCGGATGAAGGCGGCGGCGTTCTCGCGGGCCCACTGCTCGAAGGTGCGGGCCGGCCGGCCGAGGAGGGTATGGGTGGTGTCGGCGATGGCGGCCGGACCAGCGGATGCGGCGGCAGCCCAGAGAGCGAGCAGGGAAGCGGCCATCTGAGCGGGCATGTACTGGCTCATCTGCTGCTCGGCCTCGGCGTGAGTGATCGGCACCATGGGGATGTCACGGCCGAGGATCCCCGAGAGCACGGCGAGCTGCTCACGGAAGGTGAGTGACTGGGTGCCGGTGAGGGTGATCGAGCGGCCCTTGAGAGAGTCGCCGGTCAGGGCCTCGGCCGCGATGTCGGCGATGTCGGCGGGGTGGATCGGCGCGATGTGTGCGTCCGGATAGGCGAGCTGAACCGGCATGTTCCGGCCGATGAGGTAGGCCCAGCCGAGGGCGTTGCTGGCGAAGGCGTCCGGGCGCAGGAAGGTGCAGGTGAGGTCCGAGTCGGCGAGGGCACGTTCGACCTTGAGGCTGTGCGAGGCGAGCGGGTCGGTCCCGGCGTCGGGACCGAGGACCGAGGATGAGGACAGCAGGACGACGTGCTCGACACCGGCGGCGTCGGCGGCCTTGATCAGGTCATGGATGCCGCCGGGCTCGGGGTAGAGGAACACCTGGCGGACGCCGCGGAGCGCGGCCGGGAAAGTCTCCGGCCGGTCGAGGAGGAGCTCGGCGACCTCAATGCCGGCCGGAACGGCCAGCTCGGCGGGGTTGGCGCTGGCGGCCCGGACGGACAGGCCCGCGGCGTGGAGGCGGTTGAGGACCGCCTGGCCGACCGTGCCTCGGGCGCCGGTGATGAGGATGGTCATGGTTACTCCCGGAGGTTCAGACACAGGACATTCGCCTGGGCTTGCATGTAGATCTACACATGCATGCAACCATGCACATATTTTCATGTCAACACATGCCTTCTGAATCTCACGGATATAAGGTGGGACACGTGACGACGAACAAGCCAAGAACCCACGACGAGCTGCTGGACGCCGTGGGCCCGGCGTTCTCCAAGCTGCGCCGCACCTCACTTCTGGAGGTCGAGAACCCGATCTCGGCGAAGGACCTGAGCCGAACGCTCGTCCTCAACATCGTTCTGGAGCACACCCAGGGCTCCGGCAAAGAGATCACCGTCGGCGCGGTGGCCGAACTCCTGGGCGTCGACCCCTCGGTCGCCAGCCGCATGGTCACCGACAACATCAAGGCCGGCTATCTGATCCGTGCCGCCTCCCAGCAGGACGGGCGCCGCACCGTCCTCCAGCTCAGCGCCGAGGGCACCGAGCTGATGGCCCGCTTCCGCCGGCATCAGCGCGAGGCATTCGAATACATCACCGCCGGCTGGCCGGACCACGACCGCCTGGAGTTCGCCCGCCTGATGCTGCAATACGTCGACTCCCTATCCGACCTCCGCAACCGAGGCCTGACCACCGGCGCCAAGGACTCCTAGCCGACGCCGGCCGGGTCCGACATCCGCCGCGAGCCAGGCCGGGCCGCGAGAACCACAACTCCTTGTTCAGGCCTCCGGCACGGCCTGGAAGTGCAGCTCGACCCTGATGGTCGTGCCGCCTCGGCACCGGAAACGCCCTGGCCGCAACGCCTTCACTCACCTTCTGCGGAGCTCTCAGGGCGCCGTGAAGATCACGGAGTGCGGAACCGTTGCCCCTCCGAACGAGCCGCTTTCGCCAGGGCCGAGAGATGCCTGGGGGGGAGCAGCTGTCGTCCCGGAACAGGACGGCCACGGCGTCCGTCCTGTTGTCCACCACACTTCCTCCGCCGTCCAGCGGGAGGCACGTATCGTTTTCAGGGTCGCCGATCGTTTCCCTGAATCCGGTGTCCGCTCTCGTGAAGAAGAGGCTTCCCGACGCCGCCTGAGCACTGGTGTGAATCGACGAGGGCCGATGGTCGGCCTGACTCGCGCTCCCGACCGGCTCGACGACCTCGCGGAACGGGGTGGGACTGGGGCAGGGACAGGGCGGGGGCAGGGCGGGACAGGGCAGGGCAGGCGTCAGCGGAAGTCGTCCGCATGGTCGCGAGCCCACTCCTCGAAAGTGCGGGCCGGGCGCCCGGTGATGCGCCCGACCTCGTCGGTGATCAGCGGATCGGTTCCGACGGACGCACCGAAGTAGTCGATGAGCTGGGCGGCAGCTTCCTTCGGGAAGCCCGTGGCGCTCAGTGCTTCGGCAGCCGCCTCCGGGGAGACCGTCTCGAACCGGATCCCGCGACCGATGGCGCGCCCGATCCCGGCCACCTGCCCGGCCACGGTCACCGCCTGGGGGCCGGTGACGTAGGGGGCCTTGCCGAGGAGATCGCCACCGCGGTCCAGCAGGGCGCGGGCGGCCACGGCCGCCAGGTCGTCCTCGTGGACAGGCGCGGCGACCGCCTCCGGGTGCGGGCCGCGGACGACGCCATCGGCCTTGATGTCCTCGGCCCACTGGAGTGCGTTGGTGGCGTACATCCCGCCGCGCACGAAGGTCCACTCCAGGCCGCTGGCGCGGACCGCCTGCTCGGCGGCGGCGTGCATGCGGGCGATGAAGTTCTCGTTGTCGGCGGGCGTGCCGGTCACCGCCAGCGAGGAGTTGAGGACGATGCGACGCACGCCCGCTCTGACGGCGGCGTCGATGACCTGGCCCGCCGCCTCGCCGCCCGCCGCGAGGTTCAGGTAGAGCGACCCGGCACCTCTGAGGGCAGGTTCGAGGGACGCGGGGTCGGTGAGGTCGGCCCGTACGGACTCGGCCGCGGCCGGCAGCCCGGCGCGCTCGGGCTTGCGGCTCAGGGCACGTACGGACGCACCCTCCGCGAGAAGCTGACGGACGAGGCTGCGTCCGATGTTGCCGGTCGCGCCGGTTACTACGATCACACGATCACCCTCCTGATCAGGTCGAGTCATGCACCGCGTGGGCCATGAGCCTTGGCGGCGTGCTCGGCTCCTGCCGGCAGTGGCCTGCCGTACACGCATACAACGAACAGGTCGCTCAGTTGTTCCAGCCACCGAGTGGAGCCGAGGTCGCCTCCCGGCGCGTTTGCGGCACCCGAACTGTCAGTGCCGGGGCCTACCGTGACGCCATGGCTTGCTTGAGCTTTGATCGCTATTGCTCCGAGATCGTCGCCCGGACCGGTCTCCTGAGGTCCTGCGTCGAGGGGAGTCAGGACGCTGATGCGGGCGTCGCCGGACCGTAACGCCCCGCACTACTCGTCGGCGGTGACCAGGGCGAGGGCCGCGTCGCGGATGTCCGGGTGCGGGTGGCGGCGCAGCGCGCGCAGCCGCTCGCGCCAGTGCACCGCCCAGGCTGTGCGGCGGCCGCCGGTGGCGGTGAGGGTGACGGCGAACAGCCCGGCTGCGTGGCCGCCGTCCTCGGCCAGGGTCCGGGCAGCGTGGCCGAACGCCTCCTCGTCGCCGTTCCGGGAGGCACGTAGCCGCTGGTCGAGCGCATCGGCCGTACGGACCGCGAGCGCGGGCCTGCCCTGGTGGAGCCGGGCCAGGCGCGTCAGCTCCGCCGCCAGCGCGTCCGGCGCCGCGTCCAGGTCGAGGGTCCGGGCCGACAGTTCCACCGCGTCGACGATGAAGTCCGGTGAGCCGCCGAGGAGTTCGGTGACCGCGTGTGTGACGGGCAGCGTGGTGCGGTGGTTCCAACGGCTGCCCTGGGCCAGGTCGGCGACGATGTGCCGGACGCGTCGGCGGGCGGGACGGTCGCGGTCCGGTTCCGCGTCGGGTGTCCCGGCGCAGGCGTCGGCGGCGATCAGGGCTGTGAGGGTGCGGGTCAGGGGTGTGACGTCCGGGGTGCCGGACGGGCCGGTGGCGACCACACGGCACAGTGCGGTGGCCGCGGCCCGCCAGCCGGTGCGGTTGTCCAGGTCGGTGACGACGTCCACGAGCGTGCCTGCGGCCTCCGGTACCCAGCGCGACCACTGCCCGAGCGCCCCGTACCCGGCTGCCGCGACCTCGGGATCGTCCGTGCGGCACAGGGCGTGGATCAACTCCGCGTAGCGCGTGCGGTGCCGCTCCGGCAGCTGGTACGGCGAGGTGCCGAGCACCGCCAGCCGCAGCTCTCGCCGCCCCGTCACGGCTGCCTCAAGCGGCGCCCACGACTCCTGGCAGTCCAGCAGGCCCGTCACGACGGCCACACAGGCGGCCTGGACGTCGTGGTGCTGACCGGGGTGCGCGCAGGCCTCGGCGAGCAGGGCGGCCGCCTCCCGCACCGGCAGTGCGCCGGCCACGAGCCGGGCCGCTTCCTTGCGGCTGGTCACCTTCACGCCACTGTCGGCGAGCAGGAGCCCGCGCAACGCCCCGGCCAGACGGGACGGCGCGACGAACCGGCTCACACGGGTCGCGGCGTACACCGCCACCCTGGCGCGGTCCCCGCCGGCGTGGGCGAGCAGCGCCGGCAGGTGGTCCCCCGGGCGGTCCGTGTGCGCCATGGCGGCGAGCGCGGCCTCGGCCAGCGGCACCTCCGCGCTGTCGGCGTACCGCTGCAGGAGCTCGGTCCCGTGCCCGGGGATCCACGCGGCCGACAGGATCGCTTGGACGCGCCGGTGGGTATCGAGCGAGGAGTCGTCCGCGGCGCGAGCGAGCAGCCGCGCGGCGGCGGCCCGCTGACGCGGCGCCCAGCGGACCGTGTGGGGCCCCACGAGCGGCAGCCAGTGGCTGCTCTCGGTCAGGAAACGCCCGTACGGCGGGGTGTCGCCCAGCACGACATCCAGCAGGTCCGTGCGGCGGCTTGTGAGCGTCCGGAGGACGAGGGGCTGCGTGGCGAACGAGACGTCGAGGGCGAGGAGCTCGGTCAGGCGGTCGTCACGGGATTTCGGGTCGTCCAGCCACAGCCACACGGCCTGGGACGCCGTCCGGTCGTCGCCGTGCCGGATCGCCCGCCACAGGAGGTCCTGCAGCTCGGGTACGGCGTGAGCGCGCCGCCCGAGCGCACGGGCCTGGTCGAGCGCCGGCGCGTAGTCGGCCCTGGACGCGGCCGCTTCGATGGAGGGGAGCAACGCGTCGAAGACCTCGCGCTCCTGCCCGCGCCGCAGCCCCACGAGCCGCGGGCAGCTGGCGGGGAACAGTCTGGTGAGCGTGCGCAGCGCCCAATTGGTCAGCTTCTTCTCGCCGGTGTCCGCATGCTCGCGCAGCAGGGCTTCGGCCAGATTGCCCAGGGCGGAGATGCCGTTCCAGGAGAGGTCGCGGGCCGCGAGCGCGTCCGTCGCGATGCGCTCGAGGTGGGGCGCGGCCGCGTCGGTGAACAGCGACGGCTGGATGCGGGCGAGCGTGATCAGCGCCGGGGAGCGCACCGGGTCCTGTTCGTTGCGCAGCCGGCCCAGGCCTTCCGCGAGGAGCTCGGTGACGACGGCCGCATCGCGCGTGCGCGCGGCGTTGCGCAGCAGCAGCCGGTAGGCGTACGCCCGGTCCTCGGGCACGGAACGGCGGGTCGCGGCGAGCAGTTCCGGCCGTGCTTCTGCCACCGGCAGGAACGAGACGGCGGCGAGGATCCTCTGCCAGGAGGCGCCGTACTCGCGGGCCTGCGCGGCCATCCGCCGTGCCTCGGCCTCGCGCCGTGCCCGCGGCAGCACCTCGAGGAGGTCCTCCGACAGCACGGCGTGGCCGGTGGCGCGGCCGGCCATGGCGGCGTCGTAGCAGGCGGCACGCCGGGACGGGGCCATCCTGCGCAGCAGGTGCGTCAGCGCGCGCTCGTCGGCGCCGAGCACGCGGGCCAGTTCGGTGAGTTCGGGTGGATCGTGGCGTACGAACCTGCGCAGCAGGGGTGAGCCGAGCCGGCGGAGTTGCCCTGTGCCGCGTTCGGGATCGAGCAGCAGCCGGATGGTGCGGCCCGGGTCCGCGGCCGCCAGTCTGCCGATCTGCTGCTGGATCCGCCAGGGCAGTTCCTCGTGGCACAGCCGCTCCACCAGATCGAGCACCCGCAGGGGCTCTGCCTCGACTGCGGCCGCCACGCTCGCCCCGTTCGCCTGCCACCAACCGCACCGCGAGGCCTCCGGGACCGCCGTGAGCTGGCTCTCGGCCGCATCGAGGATCGCTGCGGCGTGGTGGCGGGCGAGCCCGGTCCAGCCGGTGACGGCGTGGAAGAGTCCGGGCAGCAGTTCCGCGACGGTGTCGGTGCCGCAGCCGGGCAACAGCCTGGCCGCCTCCGCGTCACCCCAGCGCGCACGGACGGACCGGACGAGGGCATCGGCGAGAGCGGTGCGCCGGCCGGCGACGACGGCGTGCGTCAGCCGGCGCCGTACGACGGCCGGGGCGTCGTCCATCGCCGCCGTCACGGCGGCGTCCGGTATGCGGCCCCGCCGGACGGCGGAGACGGCGTGGTGCCTCACGACCGGGTCGGGGTCGGCAAGGCGGGTCTCCAGCCAGTCGAAGTCATGACCGGCTTCGGCGGCCAGCGCCGCGAGCCCCCGCTCGTATGCCCCGCGCCGCGCCAGCTCGGCCACCACCGCGCCCAGTTCCCCGCTGCCGCTCAGCTCCCTGGCGCGGACGGCCGTGTGGTTCAGGCGTCGGGGGTGCGGCATCGGTTCGATGGCGGCGAGCAGCTCGTCGACGAGCACGACCGCGGACTTCTGGATCATGCCGGGAATTCTCGCCGACGCGTCCCCCTTCGGCCCAATCCTTATTGAGGGGGCTCCCGTCGCCGGATGACCCTGGAGGGTTCATGTCGCAGCAGGCCATGGACATCACGCACCGGCCGGCCTCCAAGCACGGAGACCCGGACTCGTACGGATGGCTCGAACCGGTGGAGGGCAACGCGGCAGTGGTGCACGCCCTGTGCGAGCAGTCCTCGGTTATCGTCGGTCACGACTGGGGGGCGACCGCCACCGCCGACTCCGCCCTGGTCAGGCCGGGCGTCTTCCGTGCGGGCCCGCCCGGACAGCTGGCCGGCCGACCAGCACCTGCGTCTCCGTCACCTGCCGGGAATAGCACCGGGGGTTGGAGAGTTGGAAGCGAGGAACTCACCTACTCCCCCGGGCGGCGGTCGGCGTCACGACCGTTCAGCACCCGCACCCGGGGTCCAAGACCGGAGCAGACATGACCACCGACACGACCCCTGGCACGGACCGCTCGTTCCTCTTCGTCCTCGGCAGCTCCCGCCCCGACGGCAACACCGAGATCCTCGCCCGGGCTGCCGCCGAGCAGTTGCCCACCGGTATACCGCAGCGCTGGGTGGACCTGGCCCGGCTGCCGTTGCCAGACTTCCAGGACGGGCGGCACGAGACCGACACCTGGCCGGCCGGGGAGAACGAGGAGACACTGCGGCAGGCCACCCTGGAGGCCACCGACATCGTGATCGCCTCGCCCCTGTACTGGTACACCCTCTCCGCGCACACCAAGCGCTACCTCGACTACTGGTCGGGCTGGCTGACGGTGCCCGGCTCGGACTTCAAGGAGCGGATGGCGGGCCGGACCCTGTGGGGAGTGACGGTCATGGCGCACGACGCAGAGGTCGTCGCCGACGGCCTGGTGACCAGCCTCAACCACACGGCGGCGTACATGCGGATGCGATTCGGCGGAGTGCTGTTCGGCAACGGTTCCCGGCCCGGCCAGGTCCGGGACGACGAGCGGGCGGCGATCCGCGCCAAGACCTTCTTCGAGCGTGAGGCCCCGCTCGCCCGGTTCCCCTTCGAGCAGCAGGCCGACCGGCCGGCACCAGGCAACATGACCGCATGAACAGAGATCTCCCCTCCCCCGCCAGGTCAAGGTCATCGACACGGACACCCTGCTGACGTTGGAGGCGCGGGCATGGTCGCTGGAGCTGAATCAGAGCGCGACGGAGAACAGGTCGTGAGCATGCTCGATGTCATGCCGGACGACTTCGGACCCCTTCCGGCAGTGTTGACCCGCAGCGAGGGAAGGGGAGTTCGAGAGCTGCTGAACTCGGCGGGAAGTGTCCGAGAACGGGCCGAAGGCGTCACGAGTGGCCGGGGCCGGGGCCGGTGACCGTGGGCTGCCTTCCGGTGCCGGCTTCGGGGCCTGCCGAAGGCAGCGGTGACGAGCGGAGTCCGGGGCGCTCGGCAGATCGGCGAATGGGGCATACGAAACCGCTGGACTCCTGGTCAGGACACCTGTCAGGCTCCGTCTCGTGGAGATACTCGATGTCCTGACCGACGTGGCGAGGACGGGCCGATTGGGCCCGGTGTTCAGCGGCGCCCGCTGGAGCGATGTGACCGCGGCACTCGGAGAACCGTGGGATGTGGGAACGATGGGCCAGTGCGGAGAGTGGCCGCGTCTCTTCGCCTACGGAGACCTTGAGCTGAGCGTCTGCACCTGCCGCAAGGTCTCTCTCATCTGCCTACAGGCCTGGCGGGACACCGTCGAGCTCCCCGCGCCGATCGCCGGTGGGACGAGCGCGTTCCCCGCGGCCATCGGGTACCCGGACGTGGTGTCCGCCCTGGACAAGGCCGGCTGTCCCTGGCAGCCCTACCCTGCGCTGACTTTCGGCGACCAGTGCGCGCTCGTGGCGACGCCGTCAGGAGCGACGTTCACCTTCGAGATCTTCGACGGTGGGGTACCCGAGCTGAACGTCATGGGGCTGCCAGGCGACGGACACGACTGCTCCGGCCATCCCCCACTCCAGCACATCGGTCGGTGAGGCCCACGAGCCACCCATGGTGGGGAAGGGGAAGGTCGATGCGGCGGGCTCGCCCAGCTCGACAAGCCGGTCGGCGTTGGTGAACTGCCGAGGCGCCTGCACAGCAACCGCCGTGTCCGCCGCTGCGCACCGTCATTGATGGATCAGCCACGCTTGTGCGGTGTTGCCGCTGGTGCAGCGGTACGTCTGGATCCGCGCCCCGTCCTCCCACGATCCGGCGGCGACATCGAGGCACCGGCCGCCGATCTTCGAGACCACTCTCACCGGAAGGGGCGTCGGGATTGCACCGGCAACGTTCCATGACATGCCCGAGGTGTTGGTGCAGTCCCATTGCTGGATGGGCGTCCTGTCGGCGTTCCTGCCGTCCGTGACGTCCATGCACTTGCCGCTCCGCGCGTTCAGCCATTGGTAGTTGCCACCGCCGAGAGCGACCGGCGCCCACTGCTGTTCGGGCTGTCCGTTGCAGGTCTGCTGTATGACCCGCGCGCCATTGTTTTCGTACTCGGCGGGAGACAGCCCCGCGCACTTCCCGCTGCCGTAGTTGACGATGGCGAAGTAGTTCGGGCCGGCCGCCTGGGCAGGTTGCCCGGTTGCCGAGAAGGCGGTACCGGACACTGCGACCGCCAGAAGAACACCGGCCACGCTATGCCGCTTGTTCATGTTGTTCCCTCCAGGTGGAGCGAGGATGGTGCCGGGGCGGGCGGTAGCCGCGACCGCTGTTGTGCGGGCTTTCAGGAGAAACCGATGGTCCAGCGTTGCGCGAGGGTCCCGTTGCAGCCGAAGATCTGCACGGCCAGGCCCTCGTCCGACTGCCCGCCTGGCACGTCGATGCAGAGGTTGGTGTCACGATGACCCGCCCTCGACATCAGCGTCACGACGTCGGGCGGCGGTGACGAGCTCTTCCACTCCTCGTTGCTGACCGTGGTGCACTCCACCTGGGCGATGGGTGAGCGGGCGGCGACCGGACCGTTCATGTACATACACAGGCCGCTCAGCTGATTGATGAGGTGGTAGTTGCCGCCCGAGAGCCGGAGGAACTGCCATTGCTGCGCGAGGCTGCCGGTGACGCAGGTCGCTTGCACGATCGCCACCTCGCCCGTGGATCCGCCTGCGGGCTGGAGGCACTTGCTGTTACCGATGTTCTTGATGGGATTGAAGACACCGGCGGAGGGCGTGACGGCTGAGGCCTGCGCTGGTTGCGCATGCGCCGGTGTGGCGGTGGCGGCTGAACCTGCGCCGGCCAGCAGGGTCGCGGCGACGAGAGCACCGAGTCTGTTTCGCGAAGCGACACGCATGATTTCCAGATACTCCTTCGACGAGTCGGCTTGTCGTGCCAAGAACCGTGCGGCTCGGCGCAATACCAGTGGCCCAACAGCCGTCGAAGGATTTGATCGACGATGTTTCCGCATGTCCGAGCCTTCGAAGGCTCGATAAGACAGCGGCATTGCGTCCAGATCTCGACGAACTTTCACAGTCGGGCAGTCGGCCCGGTACCGGGCTGCCCGTGGACAGCATGGTCCTGCGGCAGGCGCCTGTCACGTCCTGTTCAGGTCAGGAGGCCGGACGTACGCGGAGGTCGTCCGTCGGATCCGGTCCGCCTCCAAGGCCGGCTCAGAGCCCGTAGCGGCGGCGGCCACACCATCGCGGCTCGCCCGGTAGACGATCAGGACCGTCGACCAGGTGATCGCCCCGGAGGGGGAGCAGCTCCCGGACTCGTTCCACCGCCTCGCGATGCCGCGGCCACGGTCGACACGGATCACATCGGTGCCGAGGCCGACGAGGGTCACGCATGGGCATATACGGACAAACAAACACAACCTAGTACGCCTTTACGCCGCATATGGGCTTATTTCACTCTCCGGCGCGACCATGGGACCCGATCACGGCATCCCGTTCAGGTGGCACCGGTTGAATGATCAAAATGGCATGGGGTTAGCATATGAGCGCCGCCTAGCTCGAAAGATGGACCTGTGACTGTCAACGAGGACTCGTTCACAAACTGGAAGAACCGCGAAGAGATCGCGGAGTCGATGATCCCGATCATCGGGAAGCTGCACCGGGAGAGGGACGTCACGGTCCTGCTTCACAGCCGCTCCTTGGTGAACAAGTCGGTGGTCAGCATCCTCAAGACCCACCGATTCGCCCGGCAGATCGCCGGTGAGGAACTCTCGGTCACCGAGACGCTGCCGTTCCTGCAGGCTCTCACCACGCTCGATCTCGGCCCTTCCCAGATCGACATAGGCATGCTCGCCGCGACGTACCGGACCGACGACCGCGGTCTCTCGGTGGAGGAGTTCACCGCCGGGGCCGTCGCCGGCGCCACGGGTGCCAACAAGAGCGAGCGCCGCGAGCCGCGCGACGTCGTCCTCTACGGGTTCGGCCGCATCGGCCGCCTCGTCGCCCGCCTGCTCATCGAGAAGTCCGGCTCCGGCAACGGCCTGCGGCTGCGCGCCATCGTCGTCCGCGGGGGCGGCGGCCGGGCCGCCGAGGATCTCGTCAAGCGCGCCTCGCTGCTGCGCCGTGACTCCATCCACGGCCAGTTCCAGGGCACGATCACCGTCGACGAGGCGAACAACACGATCATCGCCAACGGCAACGAGATCAAGGTGATCTACGCCGGTGACCCGTCGGAGGTCGACTACACGGCGTACGGCATCAAGAACGCCATCCTCATCGACAACACCGGCAAGTGGCGCGACCGCGAGGGCCTGTCGAAGCACCTGCGCCCCGGGATCGACAAGGTCGTCCTGACCGCCCCCGGCAAGGGTGACGTCCCCAACATCGTGCACGGCGTCAACCACGACATGATCAAGCCGGACGAGCAGATCCTGTCCTGCGCCTCCTGCACCACCAACGCGATCGTCCCGCCGCTGAAGGCGATGGCGGACGAGTACGGCGTCCTGCGCGGCCACGTGGAGACCGTCCACTCGTTCACCAACGACCAGAACCTGCTGGACAACTACCACGGTTCCGACCGCCGCGGCCGCTCGGCGGCGCTCAACATGGTCATCACCGAGACCGGTGCCGCCTCCGCCGTCGCCAAGGCGCTCCCCGACCTCAAGGCGCCGATCACCGGCAGCTCGATCCGCGTCCCCGTGCCGGACGTCTCGATCGCGATCCTCAGCCTGCGGCTCGGGCGCGAGACCACCCGCGAGGAGGTCCTCGACTACCTCCGCAACGTGTCGCTGACCTCGCCGCTCAAGCGCCAGATCGACTTCATCAGCGCCCCCGACGCGGTCTCGAGCGACTTCATCGGCTCGCGCCACGCGTCGATCGTCGACGCCGGCGCCACGAAGGTCGACGGCGACAACGCGATCCTGTACCTGTGGTACGACAACGAGTTCGGCTACTCCTGCCAGGTCATCCGCGTCGTCCAGCACGTCTCCGGGGTGGAGTACCCGACCTACCCGGTTCCGGTGGCCTGATCTCGGCGGTCCGTCCGGTCCGGTGTCCCGGCCGGCGGGGTGGCAGTGGTGCGGCAACCGATTCCGATCGGCATCCGGTTGCTCTCCCACCGCCCCCGCCGGCCGCCACCGGCAGTGGAATGGCCCGGCTGAATCAGGCCACCGCCGAGGTGTCCGCCTTGCTGTGGAGCCTGCCGTGGCCGGTGGAGCCGACGGGACGGCTGCCCCCCGGCCGAGCACCCGCGCACCCGCACTGGACGTCGTTCGAGCGCCTCACGGCAGCGGGTCGGTGAGCGATGCCCTGCCTCTCTCGAAAATCCTTGCGGCCGACCGCCACGAGCGGGTGGCGTGACTCCATGACGCCACCGCTGCCGGCGTTCGCGTGCTTGTCTCGAGTCAAGCAGGGACTGGTTTCTCGTGAGCGAAACCAGCCCACACCGTGAGACGGGGAGTAGTGCCGATGTCCGCCCAGACGCCCCAGCAGCTCAGCTTTCAGCAGCGCAAAGCCACCGCGCAGTTCCGCGCGCTGGACACCGACAGCAATGGCTTCCTCGAGCGGGACGACTACAACGCCATCGTCGACCGCATGCTCGACGAGTTCCAAGTGGAGCCGGCCAGCCCCTCGGCGCAGAACCTGCGCCACCAGTACCTGAACCTGTTCGACCGGCTGCTGTCCCGTATGGACACAGACGGCGACGGCAGGATCAGTGAGGCCGAGTTCCTCACCTCGGTCGGCTCGAGCGTCACCAAGTCCCAGGGCAGGGCGATGCGGCCGGTGGCCCATGCGGTCTTCTCCAACGCGGACCGTGATCATGACGACCACCTGAGCGCAGCTGATTTCCGTCGCCTCCTGAGAGTCATGGATGCCCCGATGGGTGACGACGTCATCGCTCGGGTGCTGGTGGACGGCCGGCTCTCCAGAGAGGCCTTCGCACGGATCATCGAGGACTACTACGGCAGCGCCGACCCCTCGGCGCCGGGGAGTCAGCTCTTCGGGCCGGTCCGCTCCTAGTGGACCTGGACCTGTCGGATCCGGATTTCCATCGCGATCCCCACCAGGTCTATGGCGGGCTCCGGGCGAACGGTCCGCTCTTTCGCAGCACGCACGGCCCGTGGATTGCCCTGGGGTTCCGGGAAGTCTCCGCACTGCTCCGGGACCCACGAGTATCAGTCGCCTTCCCCGGCGAGCCCGCCTGGCGAGCCCGCCGGGGTGACACAGCGGTCGAGGACGGTGGCAGGTGGATGCTGCTGACCGACGGAGCAGCACACCGGGACCTGCGCCGACCGGCCGCACGATTCCTCGCGCCCAGAGCGGTGACCCTCCACCGGGAGAGGGTGGAGCGGATGGTCGACGCGGCACTGGAGAGGCTGCCCCGAAAGGGAGTCGTCGACTTCGCCTCGCAGGTGGCCGAACCGATCGTCACCGCGGTGGCTCGGACGCTGCTCGGGCTTCCCGCAACGCATGACCGCGACCTTGCCCGGTGGAGTTCGGCGATCATCAGGATGACCGATCCCCTTACCCCCACAACGGTCCGCGCCCGCGTGGAAAACGCCTTGCGTGAATGCCGGGCATTCGTCGACGATGCCCGGCGCGTCGGCGCACTCGAGCCGAGTGGACTCGCCGCGCAGGTTCTGGCGGACAAGGGGTCCCTCAGCCCACAGGACGGCCTGGCCAACGCCGTACTCCTGCTGGTCGCCGCCATCGACACCACTGTCGGCCAGCTCTGTAGCTCGATGTTTCACCTACTGCGGCATCCGGCCGAGTTCGCCCGGCTCAGGGGCGATCCCCCACGCGCCGCCGGCAGCCTGGCCGAACTTGTCCGTTACGACAGCCCCGTCCAGATCCTCACTCGCCGGATCACCGCGGACGTATCCACACCGGTGGGCACCATGCGCACCGGAGAGAAACTCATGCTGCTGCTCGGTGCCGCAAACCGTGACCCTGACCGCTATCGGGACCCGGACCGGCTCTGGCTCATGCGGCCCGATGTGGAGCCGCTGGCCTTCGGTGCGGGTCCGCACTTCTGCGTGGGCGTCCACCTTGCCCAACTCACCATGGGCTCCGTCCTCCGCGGCTTCATCCTGCGCTATCCGCACCCGCGGCTCGCCGATCCCGAGCCGGCCTGGCGCCCCAGCGTGGTGGCCCGGCGCCTGGAGACCCTCCGACTGAATCCGGATTCTCAGTGACACCCAACGATGTGCAGCTCCGCAAGCTCCGCAAACGGTTCCGGCTTCTGGACGTCAACGGCAACGGCGTACTGGAGCTGACCGACTACCAAGCCATCGCCCACCGCTTTCAGCACCAATTCGGCCTCCCGGCGGGTTCGCCCGGAGCGGTGGTCATCCATGAGACCTACACCCGGCTCTTCACCGCCATGCACCGCCACGGCGACGCCAACGGAGACGGTCATGTCGATGAGGGCGAATTCATCGAGACCAGCGTCGGCAGCCTGCTGAAACGGCCCGACGGCTTCGACCACGCCATCGTCCCCGTCCTGCGAGTGATCATGCAGGTGTGCGACAAGGACGGCGATGCCACCCTGGACCGCGACGAGTTCCGCCGCTTCCTCGCCGCCGAAGGTGCCCTCGCCGAAGACACCGCGCAAGCACTGGCCCACCTGTATCCCGGCGACATCCAAGGACTCGACCTCGCCCGGCTCACCGACGCAACCCGCCAGTTCTACTGCTCACCGGACCCCGATGCCCCCGGCAACTGGCTCTTCGGTGCCTTCTGACACGGCCCGAGCCTGTCGGCCGTCGGCCGGGGTCTCCCCAAGCGGCCAAGCGTTCTACGATCGCGCCCGAAGCGCCCGCGCTCGTACGAGCGGGGGCGGGTGGTCAGATGCGGTCGGCGGCGATGAGGAGGTAGTGGAAGCTGCCTTCGCGGTACGCGGTCAGGAACGGGTCCTCGACGCCGGTGGCAAGTGAGGACTGGGCGCGCAGCTCCCAGTACGGGATCGTGGCCGCGGTGAGGTCGACGACGTTGATGGGCACGAGACCGTTGGCGGCCATGGCCTTGAAGTAGGCACTGCGGGGGTGGATGTTGCAGGTGTAGTGCTCGTCGATGCGGCTGACCGCCTTCGAGCGACCCCCCGTGACGTCGTTGTAGCAGCCGGTGATCGTGACGTAGCGGCCGCCGTGGGCCAGCTGACGGGCGTGCTCGGAGAAGAGTTCGGCCAGGTCCACGTACATGGTGGACTCGTTGTTCCAGATTCCCTGGAAGGTACCGGTGGGGAGGCCGGTGTCCAGCATGTTGCGGAAGTGGTAGCGGACCTTGTCGTCCACGCCGCGCTTGCGGGCCTGGCCGTTGGCGAAGTCGACCTGGGACTGGGAGATGGAGATGCCGTCGACCTGGCAGCCGAAGCGTGCGTTGGCCATGATGCTGGTGCCGCCGCGGCCGCAGCCGGCGTCCAGCAGGCGCTGGTCGGGCGCTATGGGGCCCAGGTGGTCGAGGAAGACGTCGGCCTGTGCCGACTCCAGCCGGTGCAGTTCCTCGATGATGCGCTCGTCCCGGGTCTCCCGCGGGCCCTCCAGGACGGAGGGGTCGTAGTCGCCGATCCCGTAGTGATGGTGGTAGAGGCCGTCGACGTCGCCCAGGCGCAGGTTGACCGGGTCCTTCTCATTGTTCCAGTACTCCGCGACGGACTTCTGGTAGGCGGTGCGCAGGACGCCGGCGGGGGCGGGCGTGGTCGTCATGGGATGTGCTCCTTACAGCGTGCGGGTATGTGTGGGGTGACAAAGAAGAGGGGCGACGGCGGGCTCAGGCGCCGTTGTAGCGGGGGCTGCCGCTGTGCCATTCGCGGTTGCCGCCGAGCCAGGCCCACACTCCCCCGAGGAACCGGCGCAGCTGGGGTGAGCCGGTGAGGGCGAGGGCCGCGGCCTCCGTCTCGAAGGCGCGGACCAGCTCGTCGTGGATCTCCGCACTCCGCTCGATCGCCTCGCGCGGCGAGCACCGCTCCTCCTCGGCGATCACGGTGGGCAGGTTGAACTCCACACCCGAGGAGTCGTGCTCCTTCGTCATCGAGTACAGGTCGTTGACGAGCGTGCCGGCCGTGGCAGCCGTCGTCACGGCGCGGCGCACTCGCGGGTCGGCGTACTCGGTGGCGGGCAGCGCGTAGCCGCCCACCACGTCGGTCAGCGCGATGCAGGGCAGGAAGCTGTTGATCTGACGGTGGGCCAGGTATTCGTGGACGCTGGGCATGTGGCCCCGGGACCGCCAGGAGCCTTCCTGGCCGTAGCCCACGAAGAGGACGGCGACCTCGTGCCGCAGCCTGGCCACCTGGGACGGCTCCGCATAACGGGCCAGGTGCTCGAGACCCGAGCGCAGGGCGACCCGGACGGGGTCGTCGCGCATGTCCCTTTCCCATGCGGGCACGTACCGGGCCGGGAGGTGGGCGGGGTCGACGGCCGCGTAGGCGAGCCCGAGGTGCGAGCCGAGGAGGTCGGGCCTGGAGCCCACGGTCTCGTCGTCGCAGTAGTAGTCGTCCGTCGCCCATTCCGCCAGCGCGCACTTCCCTGCCGCCAGCAGCCGGTCCGCGTCGTCGGTATCGGGATGGGCCAGCATCATCAGGCGCCCGAAATCGGCCGCGCGGACGCGGTCGAGCCGTCCGGCGTAGATTCCGATCTCCTCGGCCCACTCCACGAGCCGGTCGTTGACCTCCCGGCCGAGTGCCGGGTCGTCCCGGACCGCGGGCGGGCAGTACAGCTCCGGGACACCGGTACCACCGCGCTCGTCCGGGGCGCCGGGGGTGCGTGGAGTACCGGGGGCGTCGTCGGCCGGTTTCCCGGTTGCTTTTCCGGCCGCAATACGGGCGGCGGAGGTGCCGAGCCCCGTCGGCCCTCCCGGCACGGCTCTGCCCACTGGACCGGGGGTGGTTCCGGGCAGCGCCCTCGGCGCGGAACGGCGCATGCCCTGGTGGTGGGTGAGCAGCGTGGCCACGAGCCGCGCCACGTCGTGACGGGCCGTGGGGGCGGTGATCCGGGACAGCAGTGACACAGGTTCTTCTCTCCGTTCCGGGGGGTGTGGTGCCCGTCAGGACGGGGTGTGGAAGACCTCGACGTTCTCGAGGACGCCGAGCGCGTCGGGGACGAGGACGGCTGCCGAGTAGTAGGTGCTCACCAGGTAGGAGATGTGGGCCTGATCGTTGATGCCCATGAACCGTACGTTCAGGCCCGGTTCGTACTCGTCGGGGATGCCGGTCTGCCGCAGGCCGACCACCCCTTGTTCGGCCTCGCCCACACGCATGGCGAGGATGGCGGAAGTGCCCTCGTCCGAGACGGGGATCTTGCCGCAGGGGAGGATCGGCACGCCCCGCCAGGCGGGAACCGGGTGGCCGCCCACGTCGGCGCTGCCGAAGGACAGACCCCGCTTGTTGCACTCGCGGGCGAGGGCGGAGACGGCCCGGGGGTGGGCGAAGAATGCCTTGGTCCCCCGTCGCATGCTCAGCAGCTCGTCCATGTCGTCGGGGGTGGGCGGGCCGGAGTGGGTGGAAATGCGCTGGCTGTAGTCGGCGTTGTGCAGCAGTCCGAACTCGGGGTTGTTGACGAGCTCGGCCTCCTGACGCTCGCGCAGCGCCTCGATGGTCAGCCGCAGCTGCTGCTCGACCTGATCCATCGGGTCGTTGTAGAGGTCGGCGACCCGGCTGTGCACCCGGAGAACCGTCTGGGCCACGCTCAGTTCGTACTCGCGGGGGGCGAGCTCGTAGTCGACGAAGGTGCCCGGCAGCACCGGCTCGCCGGTGTGGCCGGAGGCGAGGGCGATGTTCGCTTCGCCCTTCTTGTTCTGCGGCCGTGCCTTCTCGGCCTGGCGCCGCCGGACGTGGGCCCGCAGCCGCTCGTTGCGGCCCGCCACCTCCTCGTACGCGGCCCGGGGCAGGGCCAGTACGGTGCACGCCGTCATCGCGCGCGCCGTGAACTCCCACTCGCCCGGCTCCTCGGCCACCGCCTGCGCGCCGAAGAACCCGCCGTCGGCCAGCACGCCGCGCCGGGTCTCGTCGCCGTACTTGCCGGTGCCGGCCTTCTCCACCTTGCCGCGTGCGATCAGATAGACGTGGTCGACGGACCGGCCCCGTTCGACGATCACCTGGCCGGGTTCGTACTCCTGCTGCCGGCACCGCTCGGCCAGCGCCCGCAGCGCCTCGTCGTCGTGGAATCCGCGCAGCAGCGGCAGTTCCCCGAGCTCGGCGGGAACGACCTTGACCGCGGTCCCTTCCTGGACGAAGGTGACCCGGCCGTCACCGACCTCGTACACCAGGCGCCGGTTGACCCGGTACGTGCCACCCTTCACTTCCACCCAGGGCAGCATGCGCAGCAGCCACCGCGAGCTGAGGCCCTGCATCTGCGGGACGCTCTTGGTGGTCGTCGCCAGGTTCCGCGCAGCGGCGACCCCCAGGCTGAGCTGTGCCCGGCCTGCTTGCTGTTCGGGCTGCTCCGGCTGCTGCCGGTGCGCTGCGGTTGGCATCTCGGTCCTTCCATAGGGGCACATGCGTCAAGAGGGAGCCCCTGGAATAGCCCGATCGGGCGATGAGGAGCTCCCGCCGCGCAAGTGAAGCAGCGCGTAATGATGTTGGTCGAGACGGCCGAGGGGGTACCGACGCTTTTGCGCCACTGAAGGAACGCGGGCTCGCACAGCCCACCCCGGGCACCTGGGGAGACCAGTGGCGACCAAGGACGGCGATCGTGTCTGCTATGCCGCGATGACCCGCATTTTGAGCGAGCCGAGTACGTCGATCAAGCTGAGGCAGAGGCACCTGTGCGGGTCCCGGCGCAACCCATTCCATGATCGAGGTGGCCGATAACGTGCTGTCAGGGCGGCAGGACCAACGAGAGGCGCCCCTTGCGTCAGGCGCCCTGACGTGGGTTTCGTCGGCCGCAGTCGCAATCCACCACGCCTGGCGTCGCATCGCTTGATTTGCGGTCTCCGGTGGGACCTTTCCGGAGTGACAGGAAAGGCAGTCCGAGGACGGGAAGCAGCCAGACAGGGAGGATGAGGCGGGTGTACTGGCCGTAGACGGGATGCGCCATCACGGTGAGGACGCCGGTGAGAGCAGCCGCGGCGACGAGGACGGTGACGGTGAAGTCGGTGCGCCGGAGCGCGGCGAGAGACAGGCCGCACAGCGCGAGTGGCAGGAAGGCAGTGGCGTGGCTCTGCCAGGGCACGTACGACCAGAATTGGATGTTGAGCCTGATCAAGTGGTGAACGGGGTCGGCGATGTCCGGTTGCTTGAAGTGGTCGGTGAAGGTGTCCTGCATGGTGCTCGAGGCCCCGGGCCAGCCCATGAGGCGAGCCCCGACGGTGATTCCCACAAGACCGGCGAAGGACACTCCGGCGAGTGCGACAGTTCCGGCATGACGAGAGCGACGCCGCCCCAGGCATACCAGCGAGGCCGCCAGTAGGGCCGCGCTCAGCAGAGTGAAGGCCGAGTAGCGGACGAAGTAGCCGAGCGTGAGAGCACCACAGAGCGTGACCACCCCAGGCAGCAAGGAGCGACGGCAAGCAAGCAGAACCGCGCCGGTCAACGCCGCAAGAGTGATGGTGACGGCAGGACCGTCGGTGAGCCGCTGCACACCCACGCTGCCGGTGGGCAGGGTGAAGAAGAGAATCTCGCCGACCCAGGCGGCACGGGTGCTGCCGCCCGCAAGCCGGATCAGGACGATCACCAGAGCACCGCCCACCAGGGTGAACAAAAGGGAAACAACCCACAGCCCTGCCCACACTCCGGTGAGAGGTGCAATCAGTGAGGCGAGGAACGGATACGCGGGCCGGGCGTAGAAGATCTCCTTGTACCGCTCGGTCGTCCCGTCGTGACGGATCAGCCAATCCAGGCAGTCGCTGTAGAGCTTGGGGTTCGGTTTCGCACCGACGGCACCCTCGACCCGGCGGGAGGCCGTGTCCTGGTCGTACTGTGAGCCACACCAGTCCGCGGCTGCCCTGCGGACTGCTTCAGCGGAACTGACACCAGTTGCACTGTGGGCCTCGACCGTATAGCGATAGACATCGTTGTTTGCCGGGGGAAGCGTATCGCTGTGATAGCCGAGCACTTGGAAGACGGTGAATGCCAACGCAATGAGCATTCCCCCGGCCACGAGCCTGCGCATCACCGGTTGAGGGCTGCCCGTATGGCGAGCGCGCAAGGGAGGTATGTGCAAGCCCTGCTCATGATGAGCACCTGCGCCGAATACATCTCATGTGCTCTGTTTAGCCCACACTCGCGGCCTCCGCGACCTGGCAGTGACCGGGCCGGGGCGCCCGGCCGTACCCGGCCCTCCAGAGCATCTCGACTCTTCCCCAAGGAGTCAGCGCTCCTGCCCGGCGAAGGCTTCGTACGCCCGCTCGTCGAAGAGGACGAACCGCGCCTCCTCCACCACCGTCTCCGCCGTCCGCACCGTCTCGACCGCGATGCGCGCCGCGTCCTCCATCGGCCAGCGGTAGATGCCGGTGGAGATGGCCGGGAAGGCGACCGTGCGGGTGCCCAGTTCGTCCGCCACGCGCAGGGACTCGCGGTAGCAGGAGGCGAGCAGATCCGAGCGGTCCTCCGTCGCACTGTGTACGGGCCCGACCGTGTGGAGCGTTTACCCACCGCCGATCAGACCGCCATCGCTCACCAGAAAATGAGGGTGTGCCGCAACAGGCCGTCCGCGGTCAGACGGGCGCGGTGACGCGCGCCTGGGTGATGAGCCGGTCCAGCAGCGAGAGCAAGCAGCCGCGGACGTCCTCCCGGGAACGGGCGTCGAGCAGGAGGACGGGGGTGTCCGGGTCTCTCAGGTGCAGGGCGGCCTTGATCTCGTCGGCGGTGTACGGCTGCTCGCCGTTGAAGCAGTTCGCACCGACGATGAACGGCAGTCCGCGGTTCTCGAAGAAGTCGACGGCGGCGAAGCTGCGGTCCAGCCTCCGGGTGTCGACCAGGACGATCGCCCCGAGCGCCCCGTTCAGCAGGTCGTCCCACATGAACCAGAAGCGTTCCTGGCCCGGAGTGCCGAAGAGGTACAGGACCACTCCGGCGTCGGTGAGGGTGATGCGGCCGAAGTCCATCGCGACCGTGGTCGCCGTCTTGCTCTCGATGCCGTCGAGGTCGTCGACCCCCACGCCCGCGGACGTCAGCCGCTCCTCGGTGCGCAGCGGATCGATCTCCGAGACCGCTTCGACCAGAGTCGTCTTGCCGACTCCGAAGCCCCCGGCGATGAGGATCTTGACGGGGGACGCTTCCGGTGCGGCGGTGTCATAGTCGGGCAAGGTTGTCCCTGATTTTCATGAGCAGGTGGACGTTGGAGGTCTCGGAGGCGTCCAGCGGCGGCCGGTGGCGGATCAGACCGCGCTCCAGCAGCTCGCCGAGCAGGACCACCATGGGAGTCAGACGCATCCGCATCCGGGCGGCGATCTCGGCGACCGCCCGTCCGTTCGGCGACGGGCACATGGTGAGGATCTCCTGCCACTCCGTGGGCAGGCTGCCGTGACCGTGGCCGGGGTCAGCAGCCGCTGTGATCACGGTGTCCATCGTCA
Organism: Streptomyces sp. NPDC026206; assembly: GCF_040638465.1. Classification (NCBI taxonomy): domain Bacteria; kingdom Bacillati; phylum Actinomycetota; class Actinomycetes; order Kitasatosporales; family Streptomycetaceae; genus Streptomyces; species Streptomyces sp. NPDC026206. The sequence goes on along the minus strand of NZ_JBEZYL010000025.1, from coordinate 7,174 downwards.
GACCATGGCGGGATGCGGCTGTGCGCCCGTCGGTGAGGGCGTACAGCCGCGTCCGGCGGCGCCGTCCGGGCTGGGGGTCGGCCGCCATTACGACGTGGGCGCCTGTGAGCGTTCGGGGGTGTCCAGCCACTCGCCGAGCGCCTGCGCGGCGCGGACCGTCTCGCCGCCCAGTTCTCCGAGCCGTGCCTTGCGGCAGGCCACCACGATCAGCGTGCTGCCCGATCCGCACCCGACGATGCACAGGTACCGGTCGTCCATCTCGACGAGTTGGCGGATCACTCCGCCGCCGTCGATCTCCCGCGAGATGGCCTTCATGGTGGACGCGATGCCGGAGGCCGCCGCGGCCACCCGTTCGGCCTGGTCCCGTTCCAGCATGTAGGCGCTGAGTTTGATCCCGTCGTTGGCCAGGAGTACGGCTCCCTGGATCCCCGCGATCCTGCTCAGGTTGTTGTCCAGGATGCTGTAGATCGCATCGTTCTGTGTCGTCGTCATGACTGGTCCTGTCGGAGCTCGAGTTCCACTTGCCTGGTGCTGTCTTCGTAGTCCGCCCAGGCGTCGGCCACCTCTTCGGGCGTGGCGGCGTCCCGGCCCACAGGTCCGTCCGCACGCGGCTCGTGGAGCCGCTGGGCCATGTGGGTCTGCGGGACGCGCTCAGGGAGAGCCGGCCGGCCGGGGACGTCCCCGGAGCCGGACCGGGGCGGTGCCTCCGGCGCCGTGTTCCCGGCCTGCCGCACCTGCTCCTTCCGCGGGCGGCGCGGCAGTTCCGACGCCCGGGGAGCGGGGCCGCCCGCCGGATCACCGGTCCGCTTGCGCACGACGAGCTTCGGCCGCCCCTCCTCGGCGGGCTGTGCGGGCTGCGGTACGGGCGCGGCCTCCTTCGCCGGCTCGGGCACCGCGGTGCCCTCCTGGGTCGGCACGAGGTGCTCACTTGGGACGATCACAACGGCGGACGTGCCGCCGAACGCCGACCGGCGCAGCGTGACCGTCGCCCCGAGCTGGTCGGCGAGGTGGCCGACCACGAAGAGGCCGAGCCGGTGCGCGTTCCGGGCCAGCTCGGAGTACGGCGGGGCCGAGTGCAGCCGGCCGTTCATCTCCTCGTACCTCTCGGCGGTCACCCGCGGGCCACGGTCCTCGATCTCGATGCAGAGGCCGTCGCCGACCAGTTCGGACCGGATGGCGACCCTCGCCGTCGGCGGGGAGAAGCGCGTGGCGTTGTCCAGCAGCTCTGCCAGGAGGTGGCTGAGCTGGCTGATCACGCCGGCCTCCACACTGGTCTCGTCCATGGCGTGCCGGTCGATGCGCCGGAAGTCCTCGACCTCGGCGGCCGCCTCCCGCAGCAGGTCGGCGATGCGCATGTGCTCCATGTGCGGGTCGGCGATCTCGCCACCCGCCAGGATGAGCAGGTTCTCGATCTGCCTCCGCATGCCCACCGTGAGCTGATCGGACCTCATGAGGTCGGCGAGGAGTGCCTCGTCCTGACCGAAGGTGTCCTGGATGTGCTCGGTGAGGGCGAGCTGCCGGCTGACCAGGTTCCCGGTCCGTGCGGCGATACCGGAGGCGAACACGCTGAAGCCCTGTCGCTCGTCGGCGAGCTTCCGGTGTCCCTCGACGGATACGGCGACGACGCGGGCGAAGGCGTCGCTGATCCGTCCGACCTCGTCCTGCTCGCCCCGCGGCCGCGGCAGTGCGTCGGTGCCGACGGCCTCTCCGCGCTGGAGGCGGTCCACGACGTCCGGCAGGGTCTCCTCGGCGACCGTCACCGTGCGGTCGTGGAGAGAGCGCAGGCGGCGCAGGACCGAACGCGTGGTGAAGACCACGACGGCGACGACCAGCAGGAGGGCGGCACCACTTGTGGCCACCAGCAGGAGAACCTGGTTCTCCAGCTGCGCCGCCCGGTCGTCGGCGTGGGCGAGCAGCTCCTGCAGCTCGCTCTCGTCGAGGGTGTTCAACTGGTCGGAAAAGGTGCTGTAGGCCGCCCGCCAGTCGCTGGCGTCCGGCGGCAGCACGACGCCGGAAGAGACGTCCCGGTGCTCGGAGACGATCGCGTTCTCGATGCGGGACTTGGTCTGCCAGGCGTTCGAGGTGAGGATCCGCTGGAGGGCGTCCTGATCGTCAAGAGGCAGATCGAGGGCGATCGTGTCGTACAAGTAGTCGCTCGCGCCCACTGCTTCGACGAATTCACGGAACCTGGCGGACGTCAGCTTTCCGGAGGGGCCCGACAGCGCGAGGATGGCATCCTCGCGAGCCACCACCTCCGCTGCCGAGAACAGGGCCACGAGTGATGGCGCCTCCTGCGTCAGCCCGCCGTCGCCGACGTGGTTGAAGTCTCCGAAGCAACGGATCGTTCCGCTGATCACGTCGGTGTAGTAGTCGACGGCGTCGTCCGGGCTGCCGTGGCGTGCGTCGGCGCGTTCGCGCTGGGCGCCCAGGTCGGCCAGTCGCCGCGCGACGTCGCGGAGGCGGTCCTTCACCCGGTCGGAATGGAGCTGATCGGGGTCCGACGACTTCAGGAACACGGCCACGGCCCGGTCGGTGTCGGCCCGACGGTCCCGCAGATCGGCGCCGGACACGGGCGTGCCCGACCACCACGCGGCGGTGATCGCGCGCTCGGACTGCAGTGTGGTCATGAGCCGGTACAGGGGCACGCCGGTCTGCCGGCCGGCCACCACGTCCTTGCGCAGATGCCGGGACTCCTGCACCGAGCGGTCGGAGCTGATGAGAACCTGAGCGCCCATCGCCACGGTGGGCACCACCGCGAGCCAGACGAGCAAGGTACGCAGGCGCACGGCCCGTCGTCGGATTCTTCGTACCGGCTCGCCCGGGCCTTCGGATCCTCTGGGAGTCATCAGTCCTCGTAAAACACAGCCGGCCATCTCGGAGTGGATGCCGATCATAACCAGCCAATTCCAGGAACAGCGGTTGAGGTTGGCGCACAGGACTGATAAGGGCACTCAAGGAGGGGTTCATCGCTGATTGCGGCGATTGTCGACTGTGCCTGGAGATCGAGCGGGTTGCACGCCGAGGTCAGCAGGACACCCGTCAGGGCTTCGGGGGCCGACGCGACGACCTTCTTCGACCCCGTCCGTCAGGGCCCCGGCGGCGGACGGCGCCGTCCGTCACGGACCCGCACCGGACGTGAGGCTGCCACGCGCTATGAGGCCGACGGGCTCGCCTCGCGGAAGCCCGCCGCCCACTCCGCGGTGGCCCGCAGGCCACCGAAGGTGTAGAAGTGCAGCTTGACGGCGCCGTGCCGCTGCGGGTCGTAGCCCTCGGAGAGGGCACGGAGGAACCGGTCGGGGCCGGCCGCCCCCACGAGGTTGGTGAGGGAGAGGCCGTACTTCCGGGCGATGCCCGCGCTGGTCCCGACGCCGAACCGGGCCGCGTACCCCAGCAGCCTGCGCACCCCCGCGGGCCCGGGCACACCGACCCTGACGGGCAGGTGGATGCCGCGGTCACGCACCTCCTCGATCCATCTGAGGACCGGGTCGGGGTCGAAGCCGAACTGCGTGATGATGTGACCGGATATGCCACGCTCGGAGAGCGCGGCGGCCTTCTGCTCCAGCGCCGACCACAGGCGCGGGCCGGTGATGGCCGGGTGCCCCTCCGGGTAACCGCAGACACCGGCCTGCTGGACGCCGTACTGCTCCAGCAGCCCGGACCGGATCAGTGCCAGGGAGTCCTCATACGGCCCCTCCGGCACGGCCGGGTCGCCACCCACCACGAACACCTGTCCGGACGTCCCGTCCGCCCGGAGCCGGCGGAGGAACTCCTCGAACGCCGCGCGAGAGGGCATCCGACGGGCCGACACGTGCGGGACGGGCTCGAAGCCGAGGGCTTTCACCGCACGGGCGGCGGTGAGCCGCGTCGACATCTCCTCGTTGCCCAGGAAGGTCACGTTGACACGCGTACCCGCGGGGAGGAGGTGTCCGGCCTCTTCGACGGCCGGGCCGTCCTTGCCGGTCATTTCGAGGGAGAAGTCCTCGAGCAGCAGGCCGACGGCCCCCCCGGGCGAGGCTGTACGAGAATCCATCGTGCTCCGTAAGACGTGGGACGACCCGACTGTACGAGGGTAGAAGAACCCCCGTACACGCCCGCCCCCGGCCGGTTCACCTGCGCTCCGGGGCCCCGCCGGACGACGGCCCTTCCTGTCCCCGAAAGGCAAAGCCACCGGAATGCCACAGCCTGGTGGCGTGGCGGCGTCCCAGCGGCTCTGCAGGGGCCAGGGCGAGGCAGGCGCTCCCAGCAGGAAGGCAGGTCACCTTACTTGCGCGGCGAATGCCTCGTACGCGCGCTCGTCGAAGAGGACGAAGCGGACCTCCTCCACCGACGTTTCCGTCTCTCGCACCGTCTCGATCGCGATGCGGGCAGCGTCCTCCAGCGGCCAGCGGAAGATGCCGGTGGAGATGGCCGGGAAGGCGACCGTCTTCGCGCCCAGCCCGTCCGCGACCCGCAGCGATTCGCTGTAGCAGGAGGCCAGCAGAGCCGAGTCGGCTGGATCATTCCGCCACACGGGGCCCACGGTGTGGATGACCCACTGGGCGGGGAGCCGGCCTGCGGGCGTGGCCACGGCCTTGCCGGTTGCCAGGCCCTTGCCGTAGTGGGAGGCGCGCAGGTCACGGCAGGCGTCGAGGATTGCGGGGCCGCCTGCTCGGTGGATGGCGCCGTCGACGCCGCCCCCGCCGAGGAGTGAGGAATTGGCCGCGTTGACGATGGCGTCGACGTGCTGTTCGACGATGTTGCCCTGAACGAAGGTGATCGTGACCATGGGCCCATCCTCTGCCGTCGAAGGGTCACGGGGCGAGTCGATATACAAAGGCTGCACGCCGTCAGGGTGCCGGGTGGCGCGGGCGGTCCGTTCGGTGCCTCGGCAGCCTGTGGCCCAAAGCCCTGCTCCCGCCGGGCGCTTGCGGCGTCGGCAAGCTCAGTCGGCGGCCTTGTCGCCGAGCAGCTTTCCGGAACGGGCGTCGAGGATCGTCTCGGTTCCGTTCTGGGCGCCGGGTTTGACGGTGCTCACTTGCCAGACGGTCGCTCCGGTGCTGTTGCGGTCGATCTCGATCGACTTCAGGTCCTCGCCCTGCCGGTGGCCCGCGGCCAGTTTCACCGCTTCCTGGGCCGGGATCCGTACGTCCTTGAGCTTGGCGACGTCGTCGTCCGGCGTCATGTCCTGGCGCTTGTTCACCACCTTCGCGCCGTCTTCGGAGACGGAAAGGTTGTACTGGTCCTTGCCGTTCGACGCAGTCTTGATGTCCCAGACAGGACTACCACCCGTGCCGGTCTCCTTCTCCAGGTCGAAGGACTGCCCTCCCGGTACGTCCCGGTCGGCGGTGTCCAGGGCCTTGAGCGCGCCGCGCACGGAGGCCGTGAGAGCGGAGGCCCCTGCGGAGGCGCTGCCCGAGGGGCTGTGCGTGCCGGTGGCGCCGCTGCTCTTCGTACCGGAGTCCGAGCCGGAACAGGCAGTCAGGCCGAGCGTGGCGGATGCTGCGACGAAGAGGACGCATTTCGCGGTGTTACGTACCATGCGCAAATAGTGACACCTCCCACTTGAACATCAGAGGTGCCACACACCCCCGTGAGCGTGAGTTACGCACCGCGTCGGCGGCCATAGACCCGGCCGCCGCACGACGCCTCCGGTCATTGTCGCGCTCCTGACAATCTCGGCGGTTGCTGGCACGCTCGACTGCGGCACGTTTCCCGCAACCGATGCCTGAAGGAGCCGGAAATGGCCCTCCTCCGTTCCCGCCACCGCGCCGTGACCGGCGGTCTGCTCGCCGCGGCCGCCGTCCTCGCCTCAGGTCTGCAGGGCGCTCCCGCCGGTGCCCGGCCGGCCGCCGGGGCCGCGGGCGAACCCGCGGTCGGTGCCGGCTGCGGGAGCACCGTAGGGAAGGTCACGCTCGACACCACCTACAACCCCCGCACCGGGCGGTACGAGCTCGACGATCCCGAGCGGGGCAATCACCGGACCTATGACATGAATCAGAGCACCACGGGGGCCGGCGTCCTGGTCACCGACGACGACAATGTCTGGTGCGACGGTGGCCGGCAGTCGGATGCCGTGGCCGCTCATTACATCCACGCGGTGTTCTGGGATTACTACCTCGACGTCCACGGCCGCAAAGGCGCTTCCGGCGACGGCAGGGCCGGCTGCAGCCGGGTCCACTACGGCAGCAATTACCTGAACGCCTTCTACGGGACCTGCATGACGTACGGCGACGCCGTGACTCCCTACGGGCCCCTCACCAGAATCGACATCGGCACCCACGAGATGACCCATCGCGTCACCGCGGCCACCGCCAACCTCTCGTTCAGCGGGGAATCCGCAGGCCTGAACGAAGCGACGAGCGACATCTTCGCCGTGGCGGCGGAGTTCCACGCCGACAACCCGGCCGACCCCGGCGACTACCTCATCGCGGAGGACACGTACCTCAACGGAGACAGCGCCCTGCGCCACTTCGACAAACCGTCCAAGGACGGCCAATCCAAGGATTATTGGTACTCCGGCATCAGCCGGATCCTCCCGCAGTACGCCTCCGGCCCCGCCAATCACTTCTTCTACCTGCTCGCCGAGGGCAGTGGCCCCAAGGTCGTCAACGGCGTCTCCTATGACAGCCCGACGTATGACGGGAAGCCGGTCACCGGCATCGGACGGGCCGCTGCGGAGAAGATCTGGTTCAAGGCACTCACACAGCGCATGACCTCGAACACCGATTATCACGGCGCCCGCTCGGCAACCCTGCGGGCCGCCGCCGATCTCTACGGGGCGGGCAGTGGCCAGTACCGGGCGGTCGGCGCCGCGTGGGCAGCGGTCAACGTCACGTGAATACGCGAGAGGGCGGCAGCACTCTCGCAGAGTGCTGCCGCCCTTTCGGTATTTGGCTCCGGCTCAGTAGGCGGAGTTGACGTTGTCCATCGAGCCGTACTTGCCGGCCGCGTAGTTACACGACGCGGTGATGTTGGCAACCGGGTCGAACGGGTCCCACGAGGTGCCCTCGACATGGAACGCCTTGAACGTCGGGTCGATGATCTGCAGCAGACCCTTCGACGGAACACCGGCCTTCGCGTTGACATCCCAGTCGTTGATCGCCCGCGGGTTACCCGTCGACTCACGCATCACATTCTTCTTGATGCCGCCATAGGTACCCGGAATGCCCTTGGCCTTCATGATGTCCAGAGCCTC
>NZ_JBEZYL010000024.1:0-59588 GCF_040638465.1 Streptomyces sp. NPDC026206 | reverse complement strand
GGAGTTCGGCGGCTGATACCGCACGCTGACCGACATGCGTAAGGGGCTCCGGCTATAGCCGGAGCCCCTTACGCATGTCGGTCGGCGTGCGCCGTCTACGGTCTGCGGGCCGAGGTCACGCGGTAGACGTCGTAGACGCCCTCGACGCCGCGCACCGCCTTGAGCACGTGCCCGAGGTGCTTGGGGTCGCCCATCTCGAAGGTGAAGCGCGAGGTGGCCACCCGGTCCCGGGAGGTCTGCACGGCGGCCGAGAGGATGTTGACGTGCTGGTCCGACAGGACCCGCGTGACGTCCGACAGCAGCCGGGAGCGGTCCAGCGCCTCCACCTGGATGGCGACCAGGAAGACCGACGACTGCGTGGGCGCCCACTCGACTTCGAGGATCCGCTCGGGCTGCTGCGAGAGCGAGTCGACGTTGACGCAGTCGGCGCGGTGGACGGAGATGCCGCTGCCGCGAGTGACGAAGCCGATGATCGGGTCGCCCGGCACCGGGGTGCAGCAGCGGGCCAGCTTGACCCAGACGTCGTCGACACCCTTGACGACCACGCCCGGGTCGGCACTGGAGCGCCGCTTGGAGCGGCCGCGGATCGGCGAGGCCTCCTCGATGTCCTCGGTGGCCGCGTCCTCGCCGCCCAGGGCCTGGACGAGCTTTTGCACCACTCCCTGTGCCGCGACATGGCCCTCGCCGATGGCGGCGTAGAGCGAGGAGATGTCGGGGTAGCGCATCTCGTGCGCGAGGGTGACCAGCGAATCACCGGTGAGGATGCGCTGGATCGGCAGGTTCTGCTTGCGCATGGCGCGCGCGATGGCGTCCTTGCCCTGCTCGATGGCCTCGTCGCGGCGCTCCTTGGAGAACCAGGCACGGATCTTGTTGCGGGCGCGCGGGGACTTCACGAAGCCCAGCCAGTCCCGGGAGGGGCCCGCGCCGGCCGCCTTGGAGGTGAAGACCTCCACCAGGTCGCCGTTGTCGAGGGTCGACTCGAGCGGGACGAGCCGGCCGTTGACCCGCGCGCCTATCGTGCGGTGGCCGACCTCGGTGTGCACGGCGTAGGCGAAGTCCACGGGGGTGGCACCCGCGGGGAGCGCTATGACGTCGCCCTTGGGCGTGAAGACGAAGACCTCGTTGCGCGAGAGGTCGAAGCGCAGGGACTCCAGGAACTCTCCCGGGTCCTCGGTCTCCTTCTGCCAGTCCAGCAGCTGCCGGAGCCAGGCCATGTCGTTGACGGTGTCCTGGTTCTTGCCCGCGTTCTTCGGTACGTCGGTGCGGACCTTGGACGCTCCGGCGACGGCCTCCTGCTTGTACTTCCAGTGCGCGGCGATGCCGTACTCGGCGCGGCGGTGCATGTCGAAGGTGCGGATCTGCAGCTCGACGGGCTTGCCGCTGGGCCCTATGACCGTCGTGTGCAGCGACTGGTACATGTTGAACTTGGGCATCGCGATGTAGTCCTTGAACCGCCCCGGGACCGGGTTCCACCGGGCGTGGACGGTGCCGAGCGCCGCGTAGCAGTCGCGGACGGTGTCGACGAGGACGCGGATGCCCACCAGGTCGTAGATCTCGGCGAAGTCGCGGCCCCGCACGATCATCTTCTGGTAGACGCTGTAGTAGTGCTTCGGGCGGCCGGTGACGGTGGCCTTGATGCGGGCGGCGCGCAGGTCGGCCTGGACCTCGTCGGTGACGATGGCCAGGTACTCGTCGCGCTTGGGGGCCCGCTCGGCGACGAGGCGGACGATCTCGTCGTACATCTTGGGATAGAGGATCGCGAAGGCGAGGTCCTCCAGCTCCCACTTGATGGTGTTCATGCCCAGCCGGTGCGCCAGCGGGGCGTAGATCTCCAGGGTCTCGCGGGCCTTCTTCTCCTGCTTCTCCCGCTTGAGGTAGCGCATGGTGCGCATGTTGTGCAGGCGGTCGGCGAGCTTGATGACCAGGACGCGCGGGTCCTTGGCCATCGCGACGACCATCTTGCGCACGGTCTCTGCCTGGGCGGCCTCGCCGAACTGCACCCGGTCGAGCTTGGTGACGCCGTCGACGAGGAGGGCGACCTGGTCGCCGAAGTCACGGCGCAGGTCGTCCAGGCCGTACTCGGTGTCCTCGACGGTGTCGTGCAGCAGGCCCGCCATCAGGGTGGCCGGATCCATGCCGAGCTCGGCGAGGATGGTGGTGACGGCGAGGGGGTGGGTGATGTACGGGTCGCCGCTCTTGCGCTTCTGGCCGCGGTGCCAGCGCTCGGCGACCTGGTAGGCCCGCTCGATCTGGCGCAGGGTCGTGGCGTCGGCCTTGGGATCGTTTCCGCGGACGATGCGCAGCAGCGGCTCGAGCACCGGGTTGTAGGGGCTGGAGCGCTGTACGCCCAGACGGGCGAGGCGGGCGCGTACGCGGCTGGAGGAGCCGGGGCGGGGCGTGGAGCCCGGCGGGGGCGTGGGGCGGGCGGGTGCCGCGGAGGAGGGCGGCTGCTGCGGGCGGGCCGGCTGGGGCTGCCCGGTGGCCTTGGGGGACGGTCCGTCCCCGCTCTTGGGCTCGCTGCGGGCGCCGGAGGCGGGCTCGGGGGCGTTGCCCGGGCGGCCCGTGGGCGTGCCCGCGGCCGCCGCGGCCTCGGGAGACGGCTTGTCCTGTTGAGCGGCGGTGAGCGGCTGGACCTCGTCTGGCAAGAGCACTCCTCATGCGTTCCGGCCCCCCGTTCAGGTCCGGACTGCCATGGTATCGATCCCGGCCACCGGACCGCCGCGCGCCCGGCCAGTGCAGGGGCGCGACACCTCGCACAACGCCGAACGGGCACCGGGTGTTTCCCCGGTGCCCGCCCTGTGGTCGCGTGCGTGCGTCAGACCGTGATCAGTGCCTCCAGGGGGGCGCCCCGCAGGGCGCCCTCCAGGCGCTCACGGCCGGGCAGGAAGCCCAGCTCCATCAGGACCGCGACGCCCGCCACCTCGGCGCCGGCGCGGCGGATGAGCTGCAGCGATGCCTCGGCCGTGCCTCCGGTGGCCAGCACGTCGTCGATGACGAGCACCCGGTCGCCCGCCTCCAGCGCATCGGCGTGCATCTCGATCTCGGCCGTGCCGTACTCGAGCTCGTACGCCTGGGCCAGCGTGGCGCCCGGCAGCTTGCCCGCCTTGCGTACGGGCACGAAGCCGAGCCCGGCGCGGACGGCGACGGGGGCGGCCAGGATGAAGCCCCGTGCCTCCAGGCCGACGACCTTGGTGGCGCCGTAGCGCTCGCAGAGCTCGGCGAGGGCGTCGGTGAGCGCACCGAAGGCCTCGGCGTCGGCGAGCAGGGGGGTGATGTCCTTGAACGTCACGCCCGGCTTCGGGTAGTCCGCAACGTCGTGGATCCGGCTGAGGAGCAGCTCCCGCAGCTCCTGGTCGGCGCCCGTGGCGCGCGCGGCGGTCATCGGCGCTTGCCCGACGGGCGGCCGCGGCCACCGCGGTTACGGGCGGCCGCCTGGCGGCGCTGGCCGACGAGGCCCGTGGCGGAGGCGTCCTGCGACTCGTCGCCGTCCTCGTAGTCCTCGTCGGTGAAGTCCTCGGGCTCACCGGAGGACTCGCCCGCCCCGGCCTTGGCGGCGTCGGCCGCGCGACGTGCGCGCACCCGCTTGGCCAGGGCCTTCATCTGCGGCTCGCGCTCCTTGAGGTCGGCGACCAGCGGGGTGGCGATGAAGATCGAGGAGTAGGCGCCGGCCGCGAGGCCGACGAAGAGGGCGAGCGAGATGTCGTTGAGCATGCCCGCGCCGAGGAAGCCGCCGCCGATGAACAGCAGGCCGGCGACCGGCAGCAGCGCGACGACCGTGGTGTTGATGGAGCGCACCAGGGTGCTGTTGAGGCTGCGGTTGGCGATCTCGCTGTAGGTGAAGCGCGTCTGCTTGGTGAGGTCCCTCGCGCCCTCCTTGAGACCGTCGAAGACGACGACGGTGTCGTAGAGGGAGTAACCGAGGATGGTCAGCAGACCGATCACGGTGCCCGGTGTGACCTCGAAGCCGACCAGCGCGTACACGCCGACGGTGATGGTGAGGTCGTGGATCAGCGCGACCAGGGCGGCGAGGGCCATGCGCCATTCGAAGGCGATCGCCAGATAGATCACCACGAGGATCATGAAGACCCCCAGGCCCGTCCACGCCTTGTCGGCGATCTGGTCACCCCAGCTGGGACCGACGATGTCGGTGTTGACCTTGTCCAGCGGGACGTCCAGCTTCTTGGCCAGCGCCTCCTGGGTCTTGCGCGACTGCTCGGTGGTCAGCTCGCTGACCTGGACGCGCAGCGTGCGGTCGCCGAGCTTCTGGACGACGGCGGTGTGGCCGGAGGCCTCCTCCGCCGTCAGCCGGGCCTGGGTGGCGGAGACGGAGGTCTTGGGCGTGGTGAAGACCGCGCCGCCGGAGAACTCGATGCCCATGTTCAGGCCGCGCACCGCCAGGCCGACGATGGCCGTGATGGTGATGAGGATCGAGATGCCGTACCAGATCTTCCGCTTGCCGACGAAGTCGTAGCCGACCTCACCGCGGTACAGCCGGGCGCCGAGAGTGCCGAGTCGCGACATCTCACGCCTCCTTCGGGTCGACGGGGGCGGAGGGGCGGCGGCGGGAGGCCCGCAGCGGCGGCTTGACGCCGAGCCGCGTGGGGTCCAGACCGGACCAGGGGTGGCCGCTGGCGAAGAACGGGCGGCGGGCGAGGAGCGTCATGAGCGGCTTGGTGAAGAAGAAGACCACGACGACGTCGAGCAGCGTGGTCAGGCCGAGGGTGAAGGCGAAGCCCTGCACCTTTCCGACGGTGACGATGAAGAGCACCGCCGCGGCGAGGAAGGAGACGAAGTCGGAGACGAGGATGGTGCGGCGGGCGCGCGGCCAGCCACGCTCGACCGACGGGCGCAGGCTGCGGCCCTCTCGGATCTCGTCCCGGATGCGTTCGAAGTACACGATGAACGAGTCCGCGGTGATACCGATCGCGACGATGGCGCCGCAGACGGCCGGCAGGTTCAGCGCGAAGCCGATGGCCGTACCGAGCAGGACCATGATCGTGTACGTGAGGACCGCGGAGACGGCGAGGCTGGCGAGGGCTACGAGCGCGAGACCCCGGTAGTACGCGATCAGGTAGACGATCACGAGCGCGAGGCCGATGGCGCCGGCGATCAGGCCGGCCCGCAGCTGCTCACCGCCGAGCGCGGCGGTCACCGTGGTCTCGGTGACCACGTCGAAGGAGAGCGGCAGGGCACCGAAGGACAGCACGTTGGCCAGGTCCGTGGCGCTCTGCTGGGTGAAGCCGCCGGAGATCTCCGCCTGTCCGCCGCCGATCGAGGAGGAGACGGAGGGGTCGGAGACGACCTCGCCGTCGAGCACGATCGCGAACTGGTTCTGCGGGGCGGGCTTGGCGGCCAGCTGGCCGGTGACGTCGGCGAACTTCTTCGCGCCGGAGGAGTTGAACTTCAGCTGGACGATCCAGCCCTTGCCGCCCTGGCTGTCGAAGACGGCGGCGGCGCTGGTGACGCCGGTGCCCTCGACGGCCACCGGGCCGAGGATCTCCTTGACCGTGCCGTCCTTGCGGCAGGCGACGACCGGGTCGGTCGGCTTGGCGTTGGCGGCGGCCTCGTTCGCGGCGGAGCGGCTCTCCTTGGTGGAGCAGTCCAGGGCGTCGAGCTTCTTCTGCAGCGCCGCCATGTCACCGGTGGCCGGGGCCGGCGTCGGCGAGGGCGCCTTCTTGTCGTCCTTCTTCTCGTCCTTCTTGCCGGACGAGGAGGCGGAGGCGCCCGGGGTCGCGTCGGCCTTGTCCGCCTTCAGGGCGTCGGTGACGGGACGGCCCTGGGTGCTGGCACTGGCCGAGGGGGAGGGGGAGCCGGAGGACTTGTTCTTGTCGTCCTGCTTGCCCTTGTCGCCCTTGTCCTTGTCGGCCGAGGCACTGGGCGTGGGCTCCGGGGTCTTGACGCCGGCGGTCGCCGTCATAACGGGCCGGAAGGCGAGCTGGGCGGTGGTACCGACCTGCTGGCGGGCCTGCTTCGCGTTCGTCCCCTTGGGGATGTTCACGATGATGTGCTTCTCGCCCTGCGTCTGCACCTCGGCCTCGGTCACACCGAGACCGTTGACACGACGGTCGATGATGCCGACGGCCGTGTTCATGTTGGTGGGGTTGATCGCGTTGGGCCTACCGGGCTGGTTCTTGGCCTCCAGCGTGAAGCTGGTGCCACCCGCGAGATCGATACCCAGCCGGGGCGTGGTGTGCCCGGAGGCGAACATCCCCCCGGCGAGCGCCACCATGGCGATCAGGATCAGGGCCAGGACTCGGCCCGGCCTGCCCTGGCCGCCCGGGGACCTGCGGCCCTTCTTCGGTGCTGCCACCTTGTCGTTTCTCCCTGTCCAACCGTCCGGCGTCGGGTGTTCGCCGGGCGGCCACGAAGTGTTGTGGGGACCTGCCCCCCGCCGGAGCCTAGACCGTAACGGAACCGCGGCGCACCGCTCGGTGGGTGCTCCGCGGTTCCGGGAAGGGGCTACTTCGCGTCGGTGTCGCCGTCCCGCTTGGCGTCCTTTGTCTCCGCCTCGGTGACATCACCGGACTTGTCGGACTTTTCGTCCTTGTCGTCGGCGGCCGTGGCGGTGTCCTTGCCGAGGTCGATCTTCTTCTCGGCCGGGGCATCGGCGTCGGTCGCGGTCAGCGACGAGGCGTCGTCCGGAACGACCGTGCTCTCCTCCGCCTCCAGGCCGTGGACGATGCGGTTGTACTCGGCGTCCTCGAGGACGGCACCGATGGCGTTCTTCGCGTAGATCGCGTGCACGCCCGGGGCGACCTCGAGGAGGACCGTGTCCTCGTTGATCTCCTTGACGGTGGCGTACATGCCGCCGATCGTGCGGACACCGGTACCGGGCTGCATGTGGTCACGCATCTGCGCGGCCTGGCGCTGCTTGTTCTTGGCCGACCGGGTCATCAGGAACATGGCCCCGATAAGCACGATGAACGGCAGGAGAGTCACGATATTCACGGGACGGGGTTTCCTTCACACGACCGCTGGGGATGCGGCCTGGTCTACGGGGGTGGTATGCCGCACAAATACGGACGGCATCGGCGGAGTCTAAGCGAGTCCGCACCTATGGAACAACGCCCAGCATGGCACCGTGGTTCCTGAGCGGACCAGCCCACGCGCCGTCACTCCCCGAAGAGGACGTGCGGCTGCCTGCCGTCCGCCCCATGCCCGCCGGGACCGCTCCCGCCCTACTGGGGCGGGGTGAGCCCGAGGTGCGTCCATGCCGCCGGGGTGGCGATCCGGCCCCTGGGCGTACGGGCCAGGAGCCCCTCCCGCACCAGGAACGGCTCGGCCACCTCCTCGACCGTCTCGCGCTCCTCGCCCACCGCGACGGCCAGCGTGGAGAGCCCGACGGGGCCGCCGCCGAACAGCTTGAGCAGGGCCGTGAGGACCGCGCGGTCCAGCCGGTCCAGGCCGCGGCCGTCGACCTCGTACACCTCCAGGGCCTGTTCGGCGATCTCCTGCGTGACCACACCGTCCGCCTTGACCTGGGCATAGTCGCGCACCCGGCGCAGCAGGCGGTTGGCGATGCGGGGGGTGCCGCGCGAACGGCCGGCGATCTCCGCCGCGCCCTTCTCGTCGATCTCCACGTCGAGCAGCCGGGCCGAGCGGTGGACGACGCGCTGGAGCTCCGCGGGGACGTAGAACTCCATGTGCCCGGTGAAGCCGAAGCGGTCGCGCAGCGGGGGCGGCAGCAGGCCGGCCCGGGTGGTGGCGCCGACCAGGGTGAAGGGCGGCAGCTCCAGCGGGATGGCGGTGGCGCCGGGGCCCTTGCCCACGACGACGTCGACCCGGAAGTCCTCCATGGCCATGTAGAGCATCTCCTCGGCGGGCCGGGACATGCGGTGGATCTCGTCGAGGAAGAGCACCTCGCCCTCGGCGAGGGAGGAGAGGATCGCCGCGAGGTCGCCGGCGTGCTGGATGGCGGGGCCGGAGGTGATGCGGATCGGGGCGCCCATCTCGGCCGCGATGATCATCGAGAGGGTGGTCTTGCCGAGGCCGGGTGCACCGGACAGCAGGACGTGGTCGGCGGTCGCGCCGCGGGCGCGGGCGGCCTTCAGGACGAGGTCGAGCTGCTGGCGGACGCGCTCCTGTCCGATGAACTCGCCGAGGTCCTTGGGGCGCAGCGCGACCTCGACGGCCTGGTCGTCGGTGTCGGCGGCGGCGCCGACGACGCGCGTGGCGGGGGTGGACTCGTCGTCCCAGTTCACGGGTGAAACCTCACGGTTGGAATATTCAGCCCGTCCGGCGTTCGAGGACCGGGGTCCGGGGCGGAGCCCCGGTTACGGGAAGGGGCGGGAAGGGGAGAGACCGGTCAGCGCGCCCGGTTCAGCGTCTGCAGGGCGGCCCGGAGCAGCTGGCCGACCTGGGGTGTCCCGCCCTGCGCGGCGACCGCCTCCGCCTGCGGGGCGACAGCTGTCACGGCCTCCTCCGCCTCACGGCCCGCGTAGCCGAGGCCGACGAGCGCGGCGTGCAGTTGCTCGCGCCAGCCGGAGGCGGCCGCCTGGGCGCCGGCGGCGGAGCCGATGGGCTCGCCGAGCCGGTCCCGCAGCTCCAGCAGCAGCTTCTGCGCGCCCTTCTTGCCGATGCCCGGCACGGCCGTGAGCGCCTTCTCGTCACCGGAGGCGAAGGCGCGGCGCAGGGCGTCGGGGGTGTGCACGGCGAGCATGGCCTGCGCGAGCCGGGGACCGACGCCGCTGGCGGTCTGGAGCAGCTCGAAGGTCTGCCGCTCGTCGTCGTCGGCGAAGCCGTAGAGGGTCAGGGAGTCCTCGCGGACCACCAGGGAGGTGGCGAGCCTGGCGTGCCGGCCAACACGGAGCCCGGACAGGGTGTTCGGCGTGCACTGGACGGCCATGCCGATGCCGCCGACCTCGACGACGGCGGTGTCCGGGGCGACGGCCGCGACCGGACCGGAGACGAAGGCGATCATCGGGTGCCCTTCGGGAGGCGTACGGGAGCGGTGGAGCGGCGCTGGGCGTCGGCGAGTTGCTGCAGGCGGCCGGCTGCCGGGGCCCGCCAGATGTGGCAGATGGCCAGGGCCAGGGCGTCGGCGGCGTCGGCCGGCTTGGGCGGGGCGTCGAGTCTCAGCAGCCGGGTGACCATGGAGCCGACCTGGGCCTTGTCGGCCCGGCCGGAGCCGGTGACGGCGGCCTTGACCTCGCTGGGGGTGTGCAGGGCGACGGGCAGTCCGCGGCGGGCGGCGCACAGCATGGCGACGGCGCTGGCCTGGGCGGTGCCCATGACCGTACGGACGTTGTGCTGACTGAACACCCGCTCCACGGCGACGTATTCGGGCCGGTACGTATCGAGCCACTCCTCGATGCCGCGCTCTAGGAGGACGAGGCGCTCGGCGGCCTCCGCCTCCGAGGGGGTACGCACGACGCCGACACCGACCATGCGCAGCGGACGGCCCGCGGCGCCTTCCACCACTCCGACGCCGCACCGTGTCAGCCCCGGGTCCACGCCCAGCACCCGCATTGCGCCCCTCCCTTCGATCACCTGCCCGGGCAGGCTATCGGCTGCCACTGACAACGGCCGCTCATGCCGACGGGCCGGCGGGGGGTGAGTCCCCGCCGGCCCGTCAGCCGACCGCTGTGGCGGGGCTTACGCGTCGACCTTGGCCATGACGTCGTCGGACACGTCGAAGTTGGCGAAGACGTTCTGCACGTCGTCGCTGTCCTCCAGCGCGTCGATCAGCTTGAAGATCTTGCGGGCGGCTTCCTCGTCGAGCTCCACCTGCATGGTGGGGACGAAGTTGGCCTCGGCCGAGTCGTAGTCGATGCCTTCCTTCTGGAGCGCGGTGCGGACCGCGACCAGGTCGGTGGCCTCGGAGATGACCTCGAAGGACTCGCCGAGGTCGTTGACCTCCTCGGCACCGGCGTCCAGGACCGCGCCGAGCACGTCGTCCTCGGTGAGCTCGCCCTTGGCGACGATGATGACGCCCTTGCGGTTGAACAGGTACGACACCGAGCCCGGGTCGGCCATGGAGCCGCCGTTGCGGGTCATGGCGACGCGGACGTCGGACGCGGCGCGGTTGCGGTTGTCGGTGAGGCACTCGATGAGCACGGCGACACCGTTCGGCCCGTAGCCCTCGTACATGATCGTCTCGTAGTCGGCGCCACCCGCCTCGAGGCCCGCACCACGCTTGACGGCGGAGTCGATGTTCTTGTTCGGCACCGAGCTCTTCTTCGCCTTCTGGATGGCGTCGTAGAGGGTCGGGTTGCCCTCGATGTCGGCGCCGCCCATGCGGGCCGCGACCTCGATGTTCTTGATCAGCTTCGCGAAGAGCTTGCCGCGCTTGGCGTCGATCACGGCCTTCTTGTGCTTCGTCGTAGCCCATTTAGAGTGGCCGGACATCCGCCTGTCTCCTTCGCGTAACCAAATTAGAAACGAACGACAGAGATCCTACCGGGATACCGCTAGCCCGCGGCGCGCACCATCTCCACGAACATGGCGTGCACCCGGTGATCGCCGGTGAGTTCCGGGTGGAAGGACGTGGCCAGCACGTTGCCCTGCCGGACCGCGACCGTGTGACCGTCGTACCTGGCGATCACATCGGCCGCCGCACCGACGGACTCCACCCACGGGGCGCGGATGAACACGCCCTCGACGGGGCCGCCTTCGACGCCGGTCATCTCGACCGCCGCCTCGAAGGACTCGTTCTGCCGGCCGAAGGCGTTGCGCCGCACGATCATGTCGATGCCGCCCAGGGTCTCCTGGTCCTCGCGCCCGTCCAGGAGCTTGTCGGCGAGCATGATCATGCCGGCGCAGGTGCCGTAGACGGGCATCCCGGCCCGTACCCGCTCGCGCAGTGGCTCCAGCATGCCGAAGGCCACCGCGAGCTTGGACATGGTGGTGGACTCGCCGCCGGGTATGACCAGGCCGTCGACCTCGGCGAGCTCCTCGGGGCGGCGGACCGGCCGGGCCAGGGCGTCGGCCGCGGCGAGGGCCACGAGGTGCTCGCGGACGTCACCCTGGAGGGCGAGGACGCCGATGGTGGGCGTAGCAAGGGGGGCAAGGGGAGCCACGGGGTGCTGCCTCTCAGATCTGTGACGCGCGGTGGGCGGTTAGCGGTGCACCGCTAACCGCCCACCCGGGAACAACGTGCGTTACCAGCCGCGGTTGGCGTAGCGCTCGGCCTCGGGGAGGGTGTCGCAGTTGATGCCGACCATGGCCTCACCGAGGTTGCGGGAGGCGTCCGCGATGATCTTCGGGTCGTCGTAGAAGGTGGTGGCCTTCACGATGGCGGCGGCACGCTTGGCCGGGTCGCCGGACTTGAAGATGCCGGAGCCGACGAAGA
The DNA here is from genome assembly GCF_040638465.1 of Streptomyces sp. NPDC026206. Lineage (NCBI taxonomy): Bacteria > Bacillati > Actinomycetota > Actinomycetes > Kitasatosporales > Streptomycetaceae > Streptomyces > Streptomyces sp. NPDC026206. Next base: position 48,298 of record NZ_JBEZYL010000024.1, on the reverse strand, counting down.
CGCCCTCGGCGCCGAGCTGGCGCATCAGCGCCGCGTCGGCCGGGGTGGCGACGCCACCGGCGGAGAAGAGGACGACGGGCAGCTTGCCGAGCTCGGCGACCTCCTTGACCAGCTCGTAGGGGGCGCGCAGGTCCTTGGCGGCGGCGTAGAGCTCGTTGTTGTCGAAGCCGCGCAGCTTGGCGATCTCGTTCTTGATCTGGCGCAGGTGACGGACGGCCTCCACGACGTTGCCGGTGCCGGCTTCGCCCTTGGAGCGGATCATGGCCGCGCCCTCGGCGATGCGGCGCAGGGCCTCGCCCAGGTTGGTGGCGCCGCAGACGAAGGGGGTGGTGAACGCCCACTTGTCGGAGTGGTTGACCTCGTCGGCGGGGGTGAGGACCTCGGACTCGTCGATGTAGTCGACGCCGAGGGACTGCAGCACCTGGGCCTCGACGAAGTGGCCGATGCGGGACTTGGCCATGACCGGGATGGAGACGGCGCCGATGATCTCTTCGATCATGTTCGGGTCGGACATCCGGGCCACGCCGCCGTCCTTGCGGATGTCGGCGGGCACCCGCTCCAGGGCCATGACCGCAACGGCGCCCGCGTCCTCGGCGATCTTCGCCTGCTCGGCGTTGACGACGTCCATGATCACGCCGCCCTTGAGCTGCTCGGCCATGCCTCGCTTGACGCGCGCGGTGCCGGTCTCGGGGTTGTGCGTGGTGGGGGTGGACACGATGTGACCTCACTATCAAGGGCGGTGATGCTGCAGCGTCATCAAACCCACTGCAGGCGGACCGGAAAAAGGGCCAATTCGAGGTGAGTGGCTTGTCCGCCCGGCGCCTTCGACGTCAGCGGCATCGCCGGGGTCAGTTGCCGGTCCGGTCGCCGAGCACCGCCGGCGGCTCGTCGTCCATCTCGAAGGCCATGGGAAAGGGCGCGTGGCCCGCCAGCCGGAACCAGCGCACCGTGCGGTGCCGGCGCAGCGCCCGGGCCGCCCGGACCGCGTCGTTGTGGAACCGCCGCGCCATCGGCACCCGGCGCACGGCCTGGGTCAGCTCCTCCAGCGACTCCTCGCCGCCCGGCGCCGCCCGGACGGCATCGACCTGCGGGGCCTCTCCGAAGACCGCCCGCAGCGCCTGGCTCAGCTCGCTCTCGGCGACCTCGCGGTGCTCCTCCTCGGCCTGCCGGGCGGCATGCGCAGCCTGGTAGAGCACGATCGAGGCGGCCGGATCGAGGATCCCGGCGGTGGCGAGCTCCTGGGCGACCGAGGCACGCCGCAGCAACTGGGCGTCCAGGGCGGCGCGGGCGGCGTCGATACGGCTGTGCAGCCGGTCCAGACGGCCCGCGGTCCAGCTCAGGTAGACGCCGATGACGACCAGGGCGGCCGCGATCCAGATGAAAGTGGTCACGCGGGGTCACGTTACCGCTCGCCGTGGGGCCGCTCAGTGCCGCAGGCTCCACCCGGGGGTGGAGGCGGGGTGGAGAACGGCCGGCGACGAACCCACCCTGGCTCCGATCCGTCTCCACCCGCCCGGCCCCTAACGTCGGAGCAAGACGCCGGACCGCCCGATGCCGGGCTGCTGGAGGCCCCCATGGAAGCCGTGGATTCGCGTGGCGCGCGCACGGGGCGCGCGCTCCTGATTCCCCTGACCGTCGACATTCTGCTGCCGCTCGCCCTGTACTACGTGCTGCGGGCGCAGGGCATCGCCCAGTGGCAGGCGCTGTTGCTGAGCAGCGTCGTGCCGGCGGCGCACGCGCTGGCGACGGCGGTGGTGCGCAGGCGGGCGGAGGCCTTCGATCTCCTCGTCGTCGTACTGCTCGCCATATCCGCGGTGACTTCGCTGATCAGCGGCAGCCCGCGGGTGCTGCTGCTGAAGGACGCGGGGCTCCCGGCGGTGCTGGGGGTGTGGATAGTGGGCACGCTGTTCACGGCCCGGCCGTTCACGTTCCAGTTCGGGCGCCGGTTGCGGGGCCCGGGCGCCGACGAGGAGGCGGAGCGCGCCTGGCGCGAGCGGCCGGACTTCCGGGCGGCGCTGCGGGGACTCACCGTGCTCTGGGGCGGTGAGCAACTGCTGGACGCCGCGCTGAGCGCGGTGGAGGCGCTGACCCTGCCCGTCGACCTGGTGCCGGTGATCGGCCGGTTCCAGTCCTTGGCGCTGATCGGTCTGGTGGCCGTGGTCACCGTCCGCAGCAGCCGGCGCTTCCGGGCGCGGCACGGGACGGCCCTGTTCGGAGTGCGGGCCCCGGCCGGCCAGGTGCCGCGGAAGGCACCCGGCCGGGAGATACCCGACCCGAAGGCACCCGACCGGAAGGCACCCGACAGGGTGTGAGCCTTCGGCTGTACGTGGCCACACGTGAGCTCTCGGCTGTGCGGCGCCGGGCCGGCGGCCGCTAGTCCCGGGCGAGGCCGAAGCGGGCGCGCAGGCTGATGCGTTCGTCGGTGGCGACCGAGGCCGCGCCGGCGGTGACCGTCTCGTAGACGGCCAGGATGTCGGCGCCCACCACGGACCAGTCGAAGCGGCGTACGTGCTTGCTGCCGCGCTCGCTCAGCTCCGCCCGGCGCGCGTCGTCGCCCAGGAGCCGGAGGGCGGCGGTGGCCAGGGCGTCGGCGTCCTCGTTGGCGAACAGCTCACCGGCCGCGCCCCGGTCCAGGACCTGCGCGAAGGCGTCCAGGTCGCTGGCGAGGACGGGGGCGCCCGCCGACAGGGCCTCGACGAGGATGATGCCGAAGGACTCGCCACCGGTGTTGGGCGCCACATAGACATCGACGCTGCGCAGCAGGCGGGCCTTGTCCTCGTCGCTGACCATGCCGAGGAACTCGACGTTCGCGCGCATCCCGGAGGGCAGTGCGGCCACGGCCTCCTCCTCGTCGCCCCGGCCGGCGACCAGCAGCCGGGTGCCAGGGCGCTCGGCGAGGATCTTCGGCAGGGCGCGCATGAGGACGGGCAGGCCCTTGCGGGGCTCGTCGATGCGGCCGATGAAGCCGATGGTTCCCCCCCGTCGCCCACCATCACCCTTGCCGGAGCTTCGCGCCTCTTCCGATTGCCACTCGGGCTTGGGCTCGGCGCCGGCGAAGAAGCCGACGTCGACACCGTTGGGGATGACGACGGCGTCGCCCCCCAGGTGCTCGACCAGGGTGCGGCGGGCGTACTCGCTCACCGCGATGCGCGCGCTGATCTTCTCCAGCGCGGGCTGGAGGATCGGATACGCCGCGATCATGGCGCGCGAGCGCGGGTTGGAGGTGTGGAAGGTCGCCACGATGGGGCCCTGGGCGGCCCAGCAGGAGAGCAGTCCCAGTGAAGGGGAGGTGGGCTCGTGGATGTGGATGACGTCGAAGTCGCCCTCGTGCAGCCAGCGGCGTACGCGCGCGGCGGACAGGAAGCCGAAGTTCAGGCGGGCCACCGACCCGTTGTAGGGCACGGGGACCGCCCGCCCGGCGGAGACGACGAAGGGCGGCAGCGGCGTCTCGTCGTCGGCCGGCGCCAGCACCGACACCTCGTGACCAAGCCGGATCAGATGCTCGGCCAGGTCACGGATGTGGAACTGGACGCCCCCGGGGACGTCCCACGAATACGGGCAGACGATCCCGATCCTCAAGGCTTCTCCGTTCCGGAGCTCTGGTCGGGGCGGGGCAGGGGCGGCCGCCGGTCGAGGTCGGCGAGCCACAGCCGCTGCAGCATGTGCCAGTCCTGCGGGTGTTCGGCGATGCCGGAGGCGAAGGCGTCGGCCAGCTGCTGTGTCATCGCCGCCGCCTTCTGCGCCCGGCTCCCGCTCTCCGGCACCTCGACGGGGCCGTGTATGCGCCCCCGCATCACCGGCGACCGGTCGTACCAGAGGGTGACCGGCAGCAGCGGGGCGCCGGTCTGCACGGACAGCATGGCGGGCCCTGCGGGCATCTTGGCCGCCTCGCCGAAGAAGGTGACCTCTATCCCGGAGCTGGACAGATCACGGTCGGCCACCAGGCACACCATGCCCCCGGAGCGCAACCGCCGGGCGAGCGTGCCGAAGGCGCTGCCGCCGGCGTGCGGCAGGACCTCCATGCCGAGCCCCTCGCGGTAGGCCACGAACCGGTCGTAGAGCGTCTCGGGCTTGAGCCGCTCGGCCACGGTGGTGAAGGGGATTCCGAGCCTGGTGGTGACCCAGGCGCCGGCCAGGTCGTAGTTGCCCATGTGGGGCAGGGCGAGGACGACGCCCCGGCCGGCCGCCAGGGCCTCCTCCAGGTGGTGCACGCCCTCGGGCGCGAACCCGTTGCGGATGCGGTCCTTGCTCCACGCCGGCAGCCGGAAGGACTCCATCCAGTAGCGCATGTACGAGCGCATGCCCGCCCGGGACAGCTCGGCCAGACGCTCGGGACCCGCTTCGGGGACCACGCGGGCGAGGTTGGACTCCAGGCGCAGCACGCCCTTGCCGCGCCGTTTCCAGGCCACGTCGGCGATCCGCCGGCCCAGTCCGGTGGCGACGGGCTCGGGGAGCCTCTTGACCGTGCCCCAGCCGAGCCCGTACAGCGTGTCGGTCAGCTGGTCCTTCACCCGGCCTCGCCCTCGACGGCCGCCACCGCGGCGTCCGCCTCGGCGGATTCCCGGCGCACGGTGACCATCCGCTGGATCAGCGTGATGAAGCTGCCCGCGGCCACGATCCACAGCGCGATCGGCAGCAGGATCTGGATGTGCGGCACACCGAACTTGTGCAGTCCGGAGAAGCCGCAGGCCACCAGGGAGATCACCAGCCGCTCGGCGCGCTCGATCAGGCCGTTGACGTTCACCGGCAGGCCGATGCTCTCGCCGCGCGCCTTGGTGTACGACACCACCTGGCCGCTGGCGAGGCAGAAGATCGCCACCGCGCAGAGCGCGAGATCGTCACCGCGCCCCGCGTACCACAGGGCGAGCCCGCCGAAGATCGCCGAGTCGGCGACCCGGTCCAGGGTCGAGTCGAGGAAGGCCCCCCAGCGGCTGGAGCGGCCGAGCTGGCGCGCCATGTTGCCGTCGACCAGGTCGGAGAAGACGAACAGGGTGATGGTGACCGTGCCCCAGAAGAACTCACCCTGGGGGTAGAAGACCAGCGCACCCGCCACCACGCCACCGGTACCGATGAGGGTCACCGCGTCGGGGCTGACGCCCAGGCGAATGAGCAGAGCGGCGAACGGCGTGAGAACACGCGTGAAGAAAGCACGCGCGTACTTGTTCAGCATGGCCTTCCCGGAGGGTCGTGTCGGGCCGGATGGTCGGAAGGCCACCGGCTGGCCCATCGTAGCCAGGCCGCAGGGGCCCGCTGCGCAGACGTCGCTCCCCCGGCCCATGGCGCAGGTCACGCCCGCCCGGGCGCCGGCCCCGGCGGGCTCACTCCGGGGGCGGACGGTTGTGTGCGCGTGTGCGACGTATGGACGCAGCGTGACCACGGTGGAAAGCTCGAAGGACCGCAGGTGTCGACCGGGAGGCGAGACACATGGGCGAGAAGACGAACACCCACCCAGGGGCCGCGGGCAGAGCAGTGACGGCCGACCGGCCCAGCAGCATCCGCAACGTGGTGCTGGTCGGCCACAGTGGCTCCGGAAAGACGACGCTGGTGGAGGCGCTGGCCCTGGCCACCGGCGCGGTGAACCGGGCGGGCCGGGTCGAGGACGGCGCGGCGGTCTCCGACTACGACGAGATCGAACACCGCCAGCAGCGCTCGGTGCAGTTGTCCCTGGTGCCCGTCGAATGGGCCGGTTTCAAGGTCAATCTGTTGGACACACCCGGATATGCCGACTTCGTCGGCGAGCTGAGGGCCGGTCTGCGCGCCGCGGACGCGGCCCTCTTCGTCGTCTCGGCGGCGGAGGGCACCGAGGGCATCTCCGGCCCGACGCGCACGGTGTGGGAGGAGTGCGCGGCGGTGGGAATGCCCCGCGCCATCGTGGTGACGCACCTGGAGGCGGCCCGCGCGGACTTCGAGGAGATGACGCAGGCCTGTCGCAGCGCGTTCGGCGGCGACTCCCCCGACAGCGTGCTCCCGCTCTACCTGCCCCGCTACGGCCCGGAGGGCCCGGACGGGCACCGCCCGGTGACGGGGCTGATCGGGCTGCTCACCCAGCGGGCCTTCGACTACTCCTCCGGCACCCGCACCGAGGCCGCGCCCGGGCCGGAGGAGCTGCCGGGGATCGAGGAGGCGCGCAACCGGCTCATCGAGGGGGTCATCGCCGAGAGCGAGGACGAGACCTTGATGGACCGCTATCTCAGCGGCGAGGAGATCGACGTCAAGACCCTGATCGGCGATCTGGAGACGGCCGTCGCCCGCGGCAGGTTCCACCCCGTGCTGGCGGCGGCCCCGGCCGTGGAAGGCGCCAGACAGGGCCTGGGCACCGTCGAGCTGCTGGAGCTGGTCACCGGCGGCTTCCCCACCCCGGCCGAGCGCACGGCCCCGGCCGTCACCACTCCCGACGGCGCAGCGCGCCCCGAGCTCACCTGCGACCCGGAGGGGCCACTGGCCGCCGAAGTCATCAAGACCGCCGCCGACCCCTACGTCGGCCGGATCTCCCTGGTCCGGGTCTTCTCCGGCACCCTGCGTCCCGATGAGACCGTGCACGTCTCCGGGCACGGCCTGGAGGAACGGGGGCACGAGAGCCACGACGTCGACGAGCGGGTCGGCGCCCTCTCCTCCCCCTTCGGCAAGCATCAGCGGCAGCTGGGCAAGGCCATCGCCGGTGACATCGCCTGCGTCGCCAAGCTCGCCCGCGCCGAGACCGGCGACACCCTCTCCGGCCGCGGCGATCCGCTGCTGATGGAGCCCTGGCTCATGCCCGACCCGCTGCTGCCCGTCGCCATCCAGGCGCACAGCAAGGCGGACGAGGACAAGCTCTCCCAGGGCCTGGCCCGCCTGGTCGCCGAGGACCCCACGATGCGCCTGGAGCACAACCCGCACACCCACCAGGTGGTCCTGTGGTGCCTGGGCGAGGCCCACCGGGACGTGGCCCTGGAGCGGCTGCGCACCCGCTATGGCGTCCAGGTCGACGTGGTGCCGTACAAGGTGTCGCTGCGCGAGACCTTCGGCTCCCGTGTGACCGGCCGCGGCCGGCACGTCAAACAGTCCGGCGGCCACGGCCAGTACGCCATCTGCGAGATCGAGGTCGAGCCGCTGCCCGGCGGCTCCGGCATCGAGTTCGTGGACAAGGTCGTCGGCGGCGCGGTCCCCCGCCAGTTCATCCCCTCGGTGGAGAAGGGCGTACGGGCCCAGGCCGCCCGTGGCGTCGCCGCCGGCTATCCGCTGGTCGACGTGCGGGTGACCCTCCTCGACGGCAAGGCGCACTCGGTGGACTCCTCGGACGCGGCCTTCCAGACCGCCGGCGCCCTGGCCCTGCGCGAAGCCGCCGCCGAGACCCGCATCCACCTCCTCGAACCGGTCGCCGAGGTCCAGGTCCTCGTCTGCGACGACTACGTCGGCCCGGTCATGAGCGACTTGTCCGGACGCCGCGGCCGGGTCGTCGGCACCGAGCAGTCCGGAGCGGGCCGCACCCTGGTACGTGCCGAGGTCCCGGAGATCGAGATCGGCCGCTACGCGGTGGACCTGCGTTCGCTCTCGCACGGCACGGGACGGTTCAGCCGCTCCTACGCCCGGCACGAACCGATGCCTCCGCAGCTAGCGGAGCGCATTCGCGAACAGGCCGAGAACGGAGCATAGTTCACAAGCCGCCCGCATCAACTCCGTTGAGGCGGGCGGCTTCCCGATCTCCCACGACAGACGGCCGCCGCCCCATTACGCTGAGCACGCGGCCCATGACGCAATCCATGGGCGGCAGTCGGGAGTGCGGGCCGGCGCACCGGACGCGTACGGCATTGGGGGGCAGCAGTGGCAGCAGGGGACGCGTACGACTTCAGCCCGGGTGCGCAGATCCCGGTCTCCGGCGGCGCCGGCCAGACCGCGGCCACCCAGGCCCTGGCCTCGGCGGCCTACCGGGACGACCCCGTCGGCGAACTCCTCAAGGCCAACTCCGAGTGGTCCGCCTCGGAGTTCAAAAAACCCCGCATCTCCCTCTTCGAGCCCAACCTCGGCGAGGCCTTCGCCCGCGCCGTGCAGGGCCGGATGCTCGGCGGCGGACGCAAGCCCCTGATCCAGTCCTTCGGCCTCGAACCCCAGGTCATCGTCGAGCACTGCCTGGCCGCGTCCCGCATCCGCAAACAGCGCGACGCCCGGCTGACCCTGATCATGGCGGTCTTCGGGCTGCTCTTCCTGCCCGGCGTCCTGCTGTGGCTCGGCGCCTTCCAGCTCCGCCGCAGCCTCGCCGGGGCCCAGAACAAACGCGCCGGAGCGCTCGGCACCACCCTGCTGGTGGCGCTCGCCGCCGTCGTCGTGATCTTCATGGTCAAGGCGCCGCTCAACGGCCTCCTGGGCTTCTACCTCCGCGCCATGCTCATCGCCCCCATCCTCGGCGGCTACTGGGCCAAGGCCGTCTGCGAACGCACCGCCAAGGACCTGCGGGAGCGCTGGACCGGCCTCCTCGACGGCGGCGGCATCCCCGCCAAGATCCCCGAAGCCGTCCCCTCGACTCCCAGCGAAAGCGCCGCAGAGCAGCTGCGCAAGAGCCTGGCACAGCTCTCCGCCGAGCAGCAGAGCAACCTCGTCTTCTACGCCGGCCCCAAGGGCATACTCGGTATGGGCACCCGCTGGGGCAGCTGGCAGCTCGCCGAGGACCTCGCCCCTCTCGGCCCCGGCAAGGACATCAGCCCCTTCCGCAGCTGGGACATCGTCCGGGCGGTCCACGACCAGCTCAAGCTGCTGGAGCGCACCCCCATCAACACCGGCGGCCTCACCGCGCCGCATGTGGAGCACTGGGTCGTCTCCCCCATCGGCGAAGGCGCCTCGGCCGTTTCCCGCCCCGGAGGCTCCGATGCCCCCTCCTACCAGATCAGGGGCGCCAAGCTCCAGGACATCTGCGACAAACAGCACTTCGGCAGCGGCGACCGCCACTACCTCGGCGTCCAGTTCGTCCTCTGGGACGGCCAGTTGGTCATCAACCTCCTCATCAACGTCACCGTCCTGCACAAGACCCTGCGCATCGAGGTCACCGGCCACGCCCTCGGCCCCACCCACCCCGTCTTCAACGCCAAGCCCAAGAAACGCACCCAGACCTTCAAAAAAGGCCTCAAGTTCTGGGAGACCTACACCCGCACGCTGCCCGTCGTGGAACCCCGTGAGGTCGTGCGGCTCGCCGCCCGCGCACCCCTGACCTGGTACCCGCCCCTGCTGGAGTACTGGGGCGGCAAGCTCGTCCTGCCCGAGCCCTTCGGCCTGCGCCACGCCTGGGCCGACAAGCCCTGGCGCCACCGCTTCATGGCCGACGACGCCCTCCGCGCCGCCACCCCCGTGCTCCGCGTCGTCCACGAGGCCACGCTGCGCGTCCTGGCCGACCACGGCGTCGACACCGAGCGCTTCGCCAGCCGCGCCAACAACCTCAGCGGCGCGGTGCAGGACCCCGCACCGCGCCAGGCCGACGTCTACCCCGCCTGAGCGACGGCCGCCCGCCCGGCCACGCCCTACCGGAAGATCCCGGTGTGGCCCAGCGAGTACCGGCCCGGCTGCGGATACACCGCCAGACCGTGCGGGCCGTCACCCACCTTGATGCGGGCGAGCTGATGTCCGTCCTCGGTGTCGATCGCATAGACCTCGCTGTTGTAGCGCCCCGACAGCCACAGCACCTTGCCGTCCGCCGACACCCCGCCCATGTCCGGACTCCCGCCGTCCGGCAGCTCCCACTTCTTCACCAGCTTGCGGCTGGGCAGGTCCAGCACCGAGATCGAGCCCTCACCCCGGTTGGAGATGTACATCGACTTGGAGTCCCGGCTCACATAGAGACCGTGCGCACCCTTGCCCGTCGGCATCAGCCACGGCTCACCGAACTTGTCGCCGTCCAGCACCCACACGCCGTCGGCCATCATGTCCGCGACGTACCACGTCCGGCCGTCCGAGGAGATCTTCACGTCCTGCGGCATCGCCCCGTCGAACGGCAGCTTCTGCTGGTCGATCACCTTCATCCGGGCCGTGTCGACCTTCAGCAACTCCCCGGAGAACTCGCACGAGACGATGAAGTACCGCCCGTCCGGCGAGAAGTCGGCGTGGTTCACGCCCAGGCAGTTCACATGCTCGGTCTTCATCCGCTTCATGGTGTGCGCGTCCCGGAAGACCAGCTCACGGTCCATCGACGCCATCACCACCGCGTACTTGCCGTCCGGGGTGAAGTAGAGGTTGTAGGGGTCGTGCACATCGACCGTCCTGCCCGCCTTGCCCGTGGCCGGGTCGATCGGCGTCAGCGTGTGACCGCGGTCGTTGTTGACCCACAGCGTCTTCATGTCCCAGGACGGCACGACGTGCTGGGGCTGATTGCCCACCGGGATCGTCTCGATGACCTTGTACGTCCTGGGGTCGATGACACTGACCGTGTCCGACTCCGTGTTGGGCACGTACACCCGCGACGGGAAGTCCTTCACCACCGGCGACAGGGCGTTCGGCCGGTCCGCGGCGTAGAGGTCGTTCGGATCCAGCAGGGGCGGCATCCCCGGCAGCCCCTGCGGCACGCCTCGTGCCGCGCCCTGGCTGTGCGCCCCCTTGTCCGGCCGCCGGCCGGCCGCCTCGTCGCTCCCGCTGCCACAGCCGGAAGCAGCCAGCAGGGCACACGCGGCCGTGAACAGCGCAGCGGCCGAGCGCGCGCCGCGCGAGCGGAAGGGGGTACGCGGACGGGGGCGGTGATGCGAGAACTGGATCATCGGGTCAGCAGCTCCGTAGTCGTCACCGCACGCAGACCGCGGCGGTGCAGGCCGTCGAGGATCGCGGGCAGCGCGGCCACCGTGCCGGCGTGCCCGAAGTGCAGACTCACGACCGACCCGGGCCGTACCGCGCTCAACACGGTGCGCCGGACCGCCTCGGCCCCCGGGTCGGTGAAGTCGAGGGAGTCCACGTCGTACGACAGGATGTGCGGGTACCCCGCCTTGCGCGCCAGCCGCACCACCTGATCGGTCGCCCGCTGCGCGCGGGAGGGCCGGAACCAGCGGCCGATACCGCCCGTGAGCCTGCGCAACCGCTCCGCGCACTCCGTGATCTCGGCATAGGCGGCCTTCGCCGGCATCGAGCAGATATTCAGATGCCGCATCGTGTGATTGCCCAGCTCATGCCCGCCGTCGAGGACCCGCCGCGCCATCCGCGGCTCGGCATCGAGCCAGTCCCCGACGGCGAGGACGGTGACACGGGCCCCGGCCCGTTCCGCCTCCGCCAGCAGGGCGGTGGCGGACTTCGCGTCACCGCGGCCGTGGAAGGTGAGCGCCACCGCGCGGCCCCGGCGCGGGCCGTGGTCGATCTGCGCCGGCAGCCCCGGAGGCAGCCGGGACAGCAGCAACGGCGGCCCCGGCGGCACGCCCGCCCCCCGGGGCGAGCCCGTCGGCGAGGGCGTGCGCTGCGGCTGCGACGGCCGGACACCCCTGGCCGGCCGTTCCCCGTCGCAGCCCGCGGCGGCGGCCCCGGCGGCCCCGGCCAGGGCGCCGCCCGCGGCTGCGCGCAGGACGGTGCGGCGGTGAAGAAAGGTCACCGTCCTATTAGAGCTTCTTTGGAAAGAATTTGTGTGATTTGCTCGTTTTCGCCAGAGCCGTGTCCCCTTCGGCCGGGTTCCGTCGGGTCCAGTCGCGTTGCGACCGTACCGAGGCCGGCTGATGCCCCGCCAGAGGCCCTGCAACGCCGAAGCCCCACCGGGAGGGGATCCCGGTGGGGCTTGGTATCGAGGTCTCCGGCTATCCGGCTATGCCTCGGGGGCCTGCCGGTAGCTGAGGAAGTGCAGGGCGCTCTCGACCGCGTAGCGGAGGTGATGCCGGGCACGGCCGGCATCGGCCTTCTCGCGGAGGACCGGGAGGAACACCTCGTCGGGGTACCCCTCGCCCAGCACCTCCCCGGAACCCGAGAACTGGGCAAAGATGACGAGCATCATCTCGTTGCAGGCCCGCGCCTGCTCCAGGCCCTCCTGGCTGCCCTCCGTGAAGATCATCCGGGTAGAGAACCCGAGCTCGCGCCCGAGGGCACGCAGGAACGTCTCACGGAATGGCGACCCGAGGACCGATCGGACTTCATCCTGAACGCTCATCGAGGTATGTCCAAGTAATCGTCGTCGGTCATCCTGCCGCTGTACCGTTCACGCGGCAGGGAATGGACATCGTAGCCACGCTCCTGCAACACCTTGAGCCGGGCATTCCCGTTCGCCACGTCCCCATTCGGATGCACCCGCAGCGGTTCATCGGCACCCGGCCGCAAGGAGTGCACGATCTCGTCCGTGTCCTTCTTGCCCCAGTAGTCCAACGAGCTCCTGCTGAAGCTGCTCTCGTTCTGTATCAGATTCAGCGGAACGCCGCAGATGTCCCCGTCCCCGAAGCCCAGCGCGAACGACGTCCGGCGGGCGAAGCCGCTCCTCAGCCCCGGCCTCTTGCACCCCTTGCCGAGGCCCTTGACGTAACTGACGCCCTTCTCGCTGCACTTGGCGAGCTTGGCCGCCGTCGCGCCCTCCCCCGCGATGGGGATGGCGGCAAGGCAGGACATACCGGCGTTGACGTAATCGCCTTCCGCCCCGTACCAGGCGCAGTTGATGCCGTTGGTCACCGTGCCCAGGCCGGGCACGGCCCCCGCGACGTCGAGCAGGAAGTGGCCGCCCTCGCGGAGCCAGCCCCACCTGCCGGCCTTCTCCGTTATTGGCGGACTACGTGCGGCAATGCCTCAGACCGTCGGCCAGACGTCGGCGAGCATCTTCCGGGTGTCGGCGAGGAGCTGCGGCAGGACCTTGGTGTGGCCGACGACGGGCAGGAAATTGGTGTCGCCGCCCCAACGGGGCACGATGTGCTGGTGCAGGTGCGCGGCGATGCCGGCACCGGCGACCGAGCCCTGGTTCATGCCGATGTTGAACCCGTGCGCCCCCGCGGCCTCGCGCAGGGCACGCATCGCGCGCTTGGTGAAGTCGGCCAGCTCGGCCGTCTCGGCCCCGTCCAGCTCGGTGTAGTCGGCGACGTGCCGGAAGGGGACGACCATCAGGTGGCCGCCGTTGTACGGGTAGAGGTTGAGCACCGCGTAGACGAGCTCCCCCCGGGCGACGATCAGCCCGTCCTCGTCGGCCTTGGCCGGGATCGAGCAGAACGGGCAGCCGTCGTCGGCGCCGGGGCCGGTGGGCTTGCCCTCGCCCTGGATGTAGGCCATCCGATGGGGCGTCCACAGGCGCTGGAAGGCGTCGGGCGCCCCCACTCCGAACTGCTGCTCCGGCTCACTCGTCATGGGGGCCAGCATATTCCCCGGCGCGGATACGACGAGGGGCGACCCTGGCGGGCCGCCCCTCTGACCCCGCGAGCGCGGGGACTGCGTGATCCAGCTCGGCTTCAAGCTGCCGGAGCGCGCGGCTCACCTCCGCATGCGCGGAGAAGCGGTCACACCTGGACGCGACGCTCCACCACATCAACGAGCTTCGCGATCGCCTGGTCACGCGGGATGCCGTTCTCCTGCGAACCGTCGCGGTAGCGGAAGGACACCGTGCCGGCGTTCATGTCGTCGTCACCGACGATGATCATGAACGGGGTCTTCATCTTCTGGTGGTTGCGGATCTTCTTCTGCATCCGGTCCGACGAGGCGTCGACCTCGACCCGCAGGCCCTTCTTCTTCGCCTCGGCGGCGAACTCCTGCAGGTACTCCACGTGCGCGTCGCCGATCGGGATGCCGACCGCCTGCACCGGAGCCAGCCACGCCGGGAAGGCGCCCGCGTAGTGCTCCAGCAGCACCGCGAAGAAGCGCTCGATCGAGCCGAAGAGCGCACGGTGGATCATGACCGGCTGCTGGCGCGAGCCGTCCGCCGCCGTGTACTGAAGGTCAAACCTTTGCGGCAGGTTGAAGTCGAGCTGGATGGTCGACATCTGCCAGGTCCGACCGATGGCGTCACGCGCCTGCACCGAAATCTTCGGGCCGTAGAAGGCCGCGCCACCCGGGTCGGCGACGAGCTCCAGGCCCTGCTTCTCGGCCACCTTGCGCAGCGTCTCGGTGGCCTCCTCCCACGCCTCGTCCGAGCCGACGAACTTCTCCGGGTCCTTGGTGGACAGCTCCAGGTAGAAGTCGTTCAGGCCGTAGTCGCGCAGCAGGTCCAGGACGAAGGTGAGCGTCCGGTCGAGCTCCTCGCCCATCTGCTCCCGGGTGCAGTAGATGTGCGCGTCGTCCTGCGTGAAGCCCCGGGCGCGGGTCAGGCCGTGGACGACGCCCGACTTCTCGTACCGGTACACGGTGCCGAACTCGAACATGCGCAGCGGCAGCTCCCGGTACGAGCGCCCGCGGGCGTCGAAGATCAGGTTGTGCATCGGGCAGTTCATGGGCTTGAGGTAGTAGTCCACGCCCTCGTCGAGCTGCATGGGCGGGTACATGCCGTCGGCGTACCAGTCCAGGTGGCCCGAGGTCTCGAAGAGCTTGCCCTTGGTGGCGTGGGGGGTGTAGACGAACTCGTACCCCTCCTCCTCGTGCCGCTTGCGGGAGTAGTCCTCCATGACCCGGCGGATGATGCCGCCCTTGGGGTGGAAGACCGCGAGGCCCGAGCCGATCTGCTCCGGGATGGAGAAGAGGTCGAGCTCGTTGCCGAGCTTGCGGTGGTCGCGCTTCTCGGCCTCGGCCAGGAACTCCAGGTGCGCCTTCAGCTCGTCCTTCGACGGCCAGGCGGTGCCGTAGATGCGCTGGAGCATGGGGTTCTTCTCGCTGCCGCGCCAGTACGCGGCGGCGTTGCGCATCAGCTTGAACGCCGGGATGACACGGGTGGTCGGCAGGTGCGGACCCCGGCAGAGGTCCTTCCAGCACAGCTCGCCCGTCTTCGGGTCGAGGTTGTCGTAGATCGTGAGCTCACCCGCGCCCACCTCCACGTCCGCGCCGTCGTCGTGCGAGGCGGAGCCCTTGATACCGATCAGCTCGAGCTTGTACGGCTCGTCGGCAAGCTCCTCGCGGGCGGCCTCGTCGGTGACCACGCGACGGGAGAAGCGCTGACCGCGCTTCTGGATCTCCTGCATGCGCTTCTCGATGAGCTTGAGGTCATCGGGGGTGAAGGGCTTCTCGACGTCGAAGTCGTAGTAGAAGCCGTCCTTGACCGGCGGGCCGATGCCCAGCTTGGCCTCGGGGAAGAGCTCCTGCACGGCCTGGGCCATGACGTGGGCGGTCGAGTGGCGCAGGATGTTCAGGCCGTCCTCGGAGGAGATCTCGACGGGCTCGATCTCCTCGCCGTCGGTGACGACGTACGCGAGGTCCTTCAGCTCGCCCGCGACGCGCGCGGCGACGACGGTGCGCTCACCGGGGAAGAGGTCCGCGGCCGTAGTGCCCGTCGTCACCACGCGCTCTTCCCGCTCGGAATCGCGTTGGATGATCACACGGACGTCTGACACCGGTCTCTCCTGACTATGGGGCGCTGCAGTGGTCACTGCGCGCCTGAATCGTACCGAGCCCGGTCCACTGGTCGCTAAACGGTTATTCGTCGTCGTGCTTCTCCGCGAAGAGGTCGAGGTTCTCGTGGAGGGACTTCAGGAGCCGGTCGCGTTCGGAGTCGTCGACCTGTAGGGGCATGACGCCGTTCGCGTCGGCCAGCCGGCGGAAGCCGCCCCGGCTCTCCAGCCGGCCGCTCACGGTGACCGGCAGTCCGGCGAGGTGGGCGTGGCCGGCGACGCGGTAGTCGTCCTCGCCGAGGGTGGCCCGTACCTGGGTGACGTCGGCGCCCGTCAGGACGCGCAGCCGCACGGTGCCGGCCCCGCCGGGTGCCTCGCGGCGCATGCGGACCACGGTCGCGGTGAGCCGGACGGGCACCGAGGGCTCGTCCCGTACGTACCGGGCGCCGGCCTCCCGCAGGGCGGGCAGGTCGCCCGGGGAGAAGTCGACGGGTTCGGGGCGGGCGGCGAAGCCCTCCGGCGGACCGGCGGCCGGGGCCCATTCGACGCCGACGCGGATGCCCTCGGAGCCGGCGACCAGGGCGACGAGGGCTTCCGTGAGCTCCTGGCACACGCCCGCCTCGACCGCCGCGTCGAAGGCGTCCGTGCTGCCGGTGGCGCGCTGGTAGTCGGTGGCGTCCCTCGCCGCCTGCAGGGCGCGCAGGAGTGCGGCCACGAGAGGGCGGCCGCCTTCGGTCACCGCACGGGCCGGGGGCTGGACGGGTACGAAGACGGTCAGTTCGCGGCCTCCGGCGGCGGGCCCGGCCAGCAGCGGCTCCAGGGCGGCCTCGGCCTGCCGGCGGCGGCGGGCGCCGTGGTAGCCGGCCCGGCCGCGGGCGGCGAGGGCGCCGGCGAGCAGCAGGGCGCGGGCTCCGGCCCGTAGCCGTTCCTGGGCGGTCCAGGCGGTGGCCGGGGCTCCGGGTTCGGGGATCTCCCGCCACCAGCGGATCTCGTCGCTGGGCCGGTGCAGGGCGACGAGGATGTCGCTGGCGGAGGGGGCGGCGCTGCGTTCGAGGGCGGTGAGGGCCTCGGTGAGCAGGTCGGCGCTGTCGGGGAAGGCGTGGCCGACCGGCACGAGGAGGCTGGTGCCGGTGCCCTCGGGGGGTGTCCAGCGGCTGTAGCGCCCGGGTTCTCCGCCGCGTCGCCGCCAGCCGTGGCGGGCCAGGAGGGCGCCGAGGACGGCGGGGTCGGGGTGGTGCCGGGGTTCTTCGGCCGGCCGGTGCATCAGGGTCTCCCTCCCGCCCCGACCCGGGTCATGATCTCGCAGAGCGCACGGTCGTCGAAGACGCGTGAGGTCGGGATCCGCACGGTGGTCCTGCGCCGGCCGGTGACGGGGTGGCCGGCGAGGTTGGTCCAGTAGCAGCAGTGCCGCAGGGCGAGGTGGTCGTGGCCGGCCCGCAGCCAGTCGTCCCGGTCACGCGGCACGATCATCACGACGAGGATCTTGTGGACCGACACGGGGGTGCGGGCGAGCTTGGCCAGGTGGTCGTTGTCGAGGGTGAAGGCGAAGGTGGGGCCGGTGGGCGGGAAGGGGGTGGGCTGGCGGGGCCGGCCGGGGTCGGGTGGGGGTGCCGGGGTGTGGGCGGCGATGTGGCGCGGGGGGCGTGCGCCGGGCGGCGGGGGCGTGCGGGGGCTCAGCTGGTAGGTGCTCTTGAGCTGCACCTTGATGGTGATCTCGTCGTCGGCGGTGTGGCCGGGGGCGCTGTGGCTGACGTGCCAGTCGATTCCGTTGTCGGGGAAGGGCTGGGCGAGGGAGCAGCCGGCGGCGGCCGCGACGGCGTGCAGGTAGCCGACCTGGAGGGTTTCCATGCACGCGGTGGTGGCGAGGCTGCCGCGCAGCGGTGCGGTCTGCCCGGGCGGCCGGCTGCTCGTGGGCGTGGCCGGGTCGGGCTGAGCGAGCGCCATGTCCGAAAAACCTTCCGGGCTCGCCGGGTTTCGGGTCGTACATCTGTGTTGTCTCCATGCGAACTCCCCGGCAAACAGCGGCGGTTCGGGCGGCGGCGTGGCCGGGTATCACCTGGCGGGGAGGGGAAACACGCCATTTGCCGGACAAGCGCGAGGAGTTGTGTCATGCCGTGCTGGTTCGAGGGGCCACTGGCCGCCTTCGACACCGAGACGACCGGGGTCGACGTGGAGCGCGACCGGATCGTGTCGGCGGCTTTTGTGACGCAGTCGCAGGCGGGGGCCTCGCCGGTGGCCACCCGTTGGCTGGTGAATCCGGGGGTGCCCGTGCCCGCGGAGGCAACTGCGATACACGGGCTGAGCGATGAGCACCTGCAGCGGCACGGCCGGTGGCCGGCGCCGGTGATGGAGGAGGTGGCACGGGCCCTGGCGGTGCACGCCGCGCGGGGCATACCGCTGGTGATCATGAATGCGCCGTTCGATCTGACGCTGCTGGACCGGGAGTTGCGCCGGCACCGGGCGTCGACGCTGGCCTCCTATCTGGCGGGCGGGGCGCTGTGCGTGATGGATCCCTGGGTGCTGGACAAGCATCTGGACCGCTATCGCAAGGGTCGTCGCACGCTGTCGGACCTGTGCGGGCAGTACGGGGTGGAGCTGACGGGCGCGCATGATGCGGCCTCGGACGCGACGGCCGCACTGGAGGTCGTGCGGGCGGTGGGGCGCAGGTTCTCGTCGCGGCTGGAGCGGCTGAGTCCGGCGGAGCTGCACACGCGGCAGGCGGTGTGGCACGCGGCGCAGGCGCGGGGTCTGCAGGCGTGGTTCGCGCGCAACGGCTCGGACGAGGAGTGTGATCCGGCGTGGCCGCTGCGGCCGGGTCTGCCCGCGGCGGCGTGAAGGGGGCGGCAACGCGGAAGGCCGGTCCATCTGTTGATGGACCGGTCTTCCGGAGATGTGGGCGATACTGGGATCGAACCAGTGACCTCTTCGGTGTGAACGAAGCGCTCTCCCGCTGAGCTAATCGCCCGGGATCCGTCTCGGGGTTTCCCCCGGGAACGCACTGAACAATACAGGTCGCGGCGGGTCTCGTTCAAATCCCCTCCGGCGGTCCTTTCCGCCGGCTTCCCGCGGACGCCGGGGCACGCAAAAAACCGGGGGTCCGCGAGGGGTGTACCTCGCGGACCCCCGGTGGGGATGTGGGCGATACTGGGATCGAACCAGTGACCTCTTCGGTGTGAACGAAGCGCTCTCCCGCTGAGCTAATCGCCCGGGCGCACGGCAAACATTACCGCATGTCAGGCGGTGCCCTGAACCACCCCGTGCCTGGTCAGGGGCGGGGTGGTGGTCAGTGGGAGATCTTCCAGGGCATCTCGAGCCCGTACTTGGCGACGTAGACGCCGACGAGGCCGGCGACGATGACGAGCCCGGTGACGGTGAGGGCGATGTTGCGCCGGCGGACCTTGGGGTCCAGGGCGCGCTGGGCGGCCTCGGTGACCTTGCGCCTGGTCCAGCGCAGCACCAGCTGGGCCCAGACGAACTCGGTCGCCCAGATCGCCATGCCGCCGAAGATCACCAGCCAGCCGGGGCCGGGCAGGGGCAGCATGACGATGCCCGCGCCGACGACGGCCAGGCCGACGACGAAGACGCCGACCTGCCAGCTCAGGTGCAGGGTCCGGGACCGTTTGACGAAGTGCGGGGCCCGGGAGCCGAGGCCCCTTCCGGGCCCGCCGGGGCCGTTCGCAGCGGCGGGTCTCTGCTCGTCACTCTCCGCGTTCATACGGCCCAAAGTACCCGACTGGTGCGAACTCACCGGTTTGGCCGTACGGGCTGCGCGAGGGCTGGGCCGTACGAGGTATACGAAGGGCCTCAAAACGGTCAGAGGGGTTTACAACGGCACCGTAGGTGGCATGTCGATTTCGCCGACGTGCGAATCCCCGAGCGCACACTGAGCGAAAGGCCCTGGCGCTTATGAACACCACGGTCAGCTGCGAGCTGCACCTGCGCCTCGTTGTGTCGAGCGAATCCTCACTGCCTGTACCTGCAGGCCTGCGGTACGACACGGCCGATCCGTATGCCGTGCACGCCACCTTCCACACCGGAGCCGAAGAGACGGTCGAGTGGGTCTTCGCCCGGGACCTGCTTGCGGAGGGCCTGCACCGGCCCACCGGAACCGGAGACGTCCGCGTCTGGCCTTCCCGCAGCCACGGCCAGGGCGTCGTCTGCATCGCCCTGAGCTCGCCGGAGGGCGAAGCCCTGCTGGAGGCCCCGGCGCGAGCCCTGGAGTCGTTCCTGAAGCGGACCGACGCCGCCGTTCCACCGGGCACCGAACACCGTCACTTCGATCTGGACACCGAGCTCTCCCACATCCTGGCGGAGAGCTGATGCCGGGCCGGAGCTGATCCGGGCGCGCCGGCCCACTCGGGGAGGCCGCGCGCCACATCCGGACAACTCGCATACGGCACGACACGGCGCCGTCGCCGCGGATCCACCGCGGGCGACGGCGCCGTCGCGTTGCCGAGCCGCTAGAGTCTGCTCCCCGCGGTCGAACAAATGCCGCCCTACCTCCGTCCGGCCAGGGAGCGAATGATCCGTGCTGATCAATCACGACACCCGGTGCACACTCGACGGCATCGTCGATCTGCTGAACATGGACCTCGACACGCTGGCCGCACTGGAGGGCTTCGTCGAGCGCCATGACATCAGCGGGATCGGCACCCTCCGGGAGCCGGACCTGGCGGCCGTACGGTCCATACGCGACCGGTTCGCGCAGGTATTCGACACCGCGGACACCCGGGCCGTCGCCGAGCTGCTCAACGCCCTGGTCGCCGAGGCGGGCACCACCCCCCGGCTGACCGACCACGACGGCTACGACTGGCATGTGCACTACTTCGCCCCCGGCGCCTCGCTCGCCGAGCACCTGGCGGCGGACGGCGGCATGGCCCTGTCGTTCCTGCTGGTGGAGGGCGAGCGCGAGCGGCTGCGGCGCTGCGAGGCCCCGGACTGCGGGCGCGCCTTCGTCGATCTCTCCCGCAACCGGTCACGCCGCTACTGCGACGGCCGTACATGCGGAAACCGGCTCCACGTCGCCGCGTACCGGGCCCGTCGGCGGGGAACCGCGGACTGACCGGCGGCGGGTGGCGGTCGCGGTCACCAGCGGTACAGGTCGTGCACGGCGGTCACGAGGATCAATGTCGCGATGAAGGCGAGAAAGAACATCAGCGGCGGTTGGGAGAGCGCGAACAGACAGCCGCGCGGCTCGTCGGTGATCTGGGCCGGTTCGTCGTTCATCTCCGACAGATCATGGCGCAGCCCGGCCGGGGACCCTCACCAACACGTCACTCGTGAGGGGGAGTTGTTCAGATTCCGTGTTTTTTGAGGATCGCTTCGATATCGGAGAAGTCCTCCCTCTCGCCGCCGGAGGCCCTCGTCCCCCTGTTCTTCGGAGGCTCGGCCGTGCGCGCCGGGCCGATCGAGGGAGCGGCGGGCGCGGGCAGCGCGGCGTCGCCCCGTGCGGCGGCCGCGGCCTCGCGGCGCTCCTTGCGGGTGCCGCCGCGGCGCCCGGCGGCGGCCCGGGTGACCGTGAACAGCAGCGCGGAGAGCGCGAGCACGCCGAAACCGGCCCACACGCTGGGCTTGAACACCAGATCGGTGACCCAGTCGATGATTCCCGTCATGACCAGCCCGACGGGGATCAGGGACCAGGCCGCGATCCGCGCGGCGGCGAGGAAGCGCTTGCGGTAGGCCGTCAGCAGGGCGATGCCCAGGCCTGCCGCGGACACCGCGGCGCATACGGTCGAGGTCAGCATCCGGTCCTCCTGCCGATGGTGGGTCCTGCCTCCATCCTGCACCGGCGGTGGCAGCCGGTGCCACGACCGGGCCGGGGATCGGGGAGAACTCCGGGTCGTCTCCGGGTCTCCTCCTCCTCGGGACCGAGATCCCCGCGGTGCGTTCGGGGCTGGAAGACTGGCCCCATGAGCGATTCCGACACCTCCCCCACCGACAGCGCCGCCAGCCCCGTCCGCCCCGTCCTGGACGTGTGGTGCGAGCTGCAGTGCCCCGACTGTCACCGGGCCCTGGACGACCTCCGCGCGCTGCGCGCCCGCTACGGCGACCGCCTCGAGATCCGGCTGCGGCACTTCCCGCTGGAGAAGCACAAGCACGCCTACGCCGCGGCCCAGGCCGCCGAGGAGGCCGCCGATCAGGGCCTGGCGTGGCCGTACGCCGAGGCCGTGCTGGCCCGGACCGAGGAGCTCGGCGCCAAGGGCGAGCGGCTGCTGGTGGAGGTGGCGGGCGAGCTGGGGCTGGACGCCGAGGAGGTGGACACCACGCTGATCGACGGGCGGCACATGCTGATCGTCGACGCGGACCAGGCCGAGGGCAAGGCGATCGGGGTGACCGGCACGCCCACGTACGTCATCGACGGCCGGCGGCTGGACGGCGGCAAGAGCCAGGAGGGGCTGCGCGAGCGCATCGAGGAGATCGCCGACCGGCTGCTCGCCGGCCGGGGTCCCACCGGTTAGTGCAGCACCTTGTACAGATGGATCCGGGTCGGTTCGTAGCCCAGTGACTCGTACAGGCGCAGGGCCGGGGTGTTCCCGGCGAAGACGTTGAGTCCGAGCTCGCCCGCCCCGCCCGCCAGGCTCTCGCGCTCGGCGAGCAGCATCAGCGTGCGGCCGTGCCCCCGGCCGCGGTACCGGGCGTCGACCTCGACGTCGAAGATGTAGGCCCCCTCCTCCCGCAGCGCCAGCCAGAGCGTGCCCACGTCGACGCCGTCGTGCGCGAGGACGCGCAGGAGGGTGCCGGGGGTGGCCGCGCCGAGCGGCAGCAGCTTGGCGTGGTCGCGCTCGGCCTGGGCCTCGGCCCGGTCGCGGGGCACGCCGTGCTCCACCCACTCCCGTACGTACTCGGCCTTGGCGGCGTGGTGCCAGGGGGCGAATTCCGTCTCGCTCATGGCGCGGGCGACGCTGCCGTCGGGCAGCGCGACCTCGGTGACCAGCGGCTTGACCATGTTGCGGGCGCGTTCGACGTAGCCGAGCGCGCCCGCGAGCCCCAGGGCGGTCCGCGCGTCCGCGGGGATGGTCAGCGTGATCTGGGCGCAGCCCCAGCCGCGCAGTACCTCCTCGGCGGCGAGCGCGGCGACCGTGCCGCGGCCGCGGTGCCGGTCGGGCTCGTCGACGGCGAGCCGGACTATGCGGCCGAACGAGGGCCCGAACCGGTCGTCCGTGGCGAGGTCGATCCTGCCGACGGGCCGGCTGTTGACGCAGACCTCGTACGAGCGGGACCGGCCGCCG
Organism: Streptomyces sp. NPDC026206; assembly: GCF_040638465.1. NCBI lineage: Bacteria > Bacillati > Actinomycetota > Actinomycetes > Kitasatosporales > Streptomycetaceae > Streptomyces > Streptomyces sp. NPDC026206. The sequence goes on along the minus strand of NZ_JBEZYL010000024.1, from coordinate 25,701 downwards.
CCGTCGGTGCGCTGCTCGGGTGCGGTGGGCCGCAGGGTGGTGGTCACGTTGGTGTTGTACCGGCTCGGCGGGCGCACGTCACCAGGTTTACGGATCGAGCTCCGAGGTCGCGTGCTCGTCGAAGATCCGCATGGTCTTCGCGGTCACCGGGCCCGGGGCGCCGGGCAGTTGACGTCCGTCGAGGCTGTGGACGGCCTGCACGTCGCGCAGGCTGGAGGTCAGGAGGATCTCCTCCGCACGGTCCAGGACGTCGAAGGGCAGGTCGGTCTCCTTGGCGCCGGCCCACTCGACGACGAGGGCCCGGGTGATGCCGGGCAGACAGCCGGAGGAGAGCGGCGGGGTGTGCAGCTCGCCGTCGAGGACTACGAAGACATTGGAGCCGGTGCCTTCGCACAGCGCGCCGACGGTGTTGGCGAACAGCGCCTCGGTGGCGCCCTGTTCCCGGGCCCGGGCGAGGGCGACGACGTTCTCGGCGTACGAGGTGGACTTCAGGCCGGCCAGCGCGCCGCGTTCGTTGCGCGTCCAGGGGACGGTGACGGCGGTCGTGCTGTCGGCGTGGTGGTGGGTCTCGGCGAGGGCGACGACGAGGGTGGGAGCGGCGGCGCCCCGGTCCGAGCCGAGCGGGGAGACACCGCCGGTGTAGGTGATCCGCAGCCGGCCGAGCGGCAGGGGGTTGGCGTCGAGGACCGCCGCGCAGGCCCGGCGGATCTCGTCCAGGTCGGGCTCGGGCAGGCCGAGGCCGCGGGCACCGGCGGTGAGCCGGGTGAGGTGGCGGGTCATGGCGAAGGCCCGGCCGTCGATGGTCTTGAGCGTCTCGAAGATGCCGTCACCGACCGTGAGTCCGTGGTCGAAGACCGAGACCTGGGCGCTGTCGGCGTCACGCAGTGCGCCGTTGAACCAGATTCTCACCGTTTCGTCCCTCCTAGCGGCTGCTGTGCTGCCGACGCTATCGCGAGCAGGCGGGCCGCCTTCAGCTCGGTCTCGGCCCACTCCCGCTCCGGATCGGAACCCCAGGTGATGCCGGCACCGGTGCCGAAGCGCAGCACGGGGCCGCCGGTCGCCGCGCGGTCGATCCAGAACGTGCGGATGCCGACGGCCAGCTCGCCGGTGCCCCGGTCGGCGTCGACCCAGCCGATGCCGCCGCAGTACGGGCCGCGGGGCGCCGTCTCCAGGGCCTCGATGATCTCCAGGGCGCTGGCCTTGGGGGCTCCGGTCACCGAGCCGGGCGGGAAGGTGGCGGCGAACAGGTCGGCCCAGCCGGCTCCCGCCCTGATCTCGCCGCGGACGGTGGAGACCAGGTGGACCAGGCCGGGGTGTGCTTCGAGCGCGCACAGCGCGGGGACGGTCACGGAGCCGGTGGCGCAGACGCGGCCGAGGTCGTTGCGGACCAGGTCGACGATCATGACGTTCTCGGCGTGGTCCTTCTCCAGCAGGTCCGCGGCGGTGCGGCCGGTGCCCTTGATGGGCCCGGACTCCACGGTGCTGCCGGAGCGGCGCAGGTAGAGCTCCGGTGAGGCGGTGGCCACCTCCACGCCGTGGCCGGGCAGCCGGATCGTTCCCGCGTAGGGGGCGGGGTTGCCCCGGGCGAGGAGCGCGGTGAGGGCGTCCACGTCGGCGGCGGACGGATCGGGCAGGGGCGCGCTCAGGACGCGGCAGAGGTTGGCCTGGTAGACCTCGCCGGCGGCTATGTGCTCGCGTATGCGCCGTACGCCGGCCGTGTAGGCGGCGCGGTCCAGCGAGCTGGTCCAGTCCTCGGCCGCGGGGCCCCGCCAGCCGCCAGGCACGGGCGCGGGGGCCGGCGCGGGGCGTACGTCGCCGAAGCGGGCACACGTCAGGCGTCCCTCGAAGTCCGCGACCACGGCCCACCAGCCGGTGGATTCCAGGGCCGCCGGGTCGCTGGTGACATCGCGCAGATCGGTGGCGAGGAGGCCACCGAAGCGGGCCATCGGGGAGATCGTCGAGGGGAGGCTGTGCACGTCATCGAGTCTATGGCGGTGCCCTGGGAGATCGTCCCGGCGTCCTCCGGGCAGCGTGCGGAAGGTGCGCGGGAGTCCTCCGGGCGGCGTCCGCGTGAAGGATCAGCGCAGCATGCTGGGCAAACGGAATTTGAGCTGGCGCCGGAATCCGCTAAAGTTCAACACGTCGCCGGGACGCGGAAGCGGGCCGGGAACGACAAATGCGGACGTAGCTCAGTTGGTAGAGCACCACCTTGCCAAGGTGGATGTCGCGAGTTCGAGTCTCGTCGTCCGCTCGAGTTGGGGGATCTTCCCGAACCCCCGCACTCCTGGTGGAGTGGCCGAGAGGCGAGGCAACGGCCTGCAAAGCCGTCTACACGGGTTCAAATCCCGTCTCCACCTCCAAGGACGATTAGCTCAGCGGGAGAGCGCTTCCCTGACACGGAAGAGGTCACTGGTTCAATCCCAGTATCGTCCACCGAGGTCCTCACGGACCTTCCCGCGCGATTAGCTCAGCGGGAGAGCGCTTCCCTGACACGGAAGAGGTCACTGGTTCAATCCCAGTATCGCGCACGCTGCATCTGCGAACCGAACATGCATCATCCCGGACGATTAGCTCAGCGGGAGAGCGCTTCCCTGACACGGAAGAGGTCACTGGTTCAATCCCAGTATCGTCCACCGAGGTCCTCACGGATCTTCCCGCGCGATTAGCTCAGCGGGAGAGCGCTTCCCTGACACGGAAGAGGTCACTGGTTCAATCCCAGTATCGCGCACACCGATCGGCCGGGGGCCGGGGCTTCGAGCTCCGGCCCCCGGCCGTTTTCCGTTCCGGGCCGATGCAGGCTGTTGCAGGCCGCTCCGGGCCGATGCGGGACCCCGGGAAACGCGACGGCCGGGCACCTCCCCAGGTACCCGGCTCGTCGTGCCGTCCGCCGCACCCCCGTCCCCACGGGGTTATGACCGGTCTGCACCGGCCCGGGCCGCTCTCCCGGGCCGCAGGGCGCTCAGCGCCCCAGCATTCCGGCCACGGACGACGCCTGTGTGACGACGGCGTCCCAGCCGCCGAAGGCGACCGCGAGGAAGGCCGCCAGCGGCAGCACCATGGCCGCCGCGACAAGCGGATGGCGGGTGGAGGACGGGCGCTCACCGAAGATGTCCGTGGCCCGGTGGCCGTGCGCCCGGTGGCCCGGACGCCCCACGATGTGCGCCATCGTCCCTCTCCCTCCATATGTTCGGGAGCGGCGGGCACCTGGCCTCGGGGGACGAGTGTCGTACCCGCCGCTTGCCTTCAACACTAGGCGCGGGACCCCGGCCCGGCGTCATGCCCTCGTACCGCTTGACGGTTCTCCCGGAGGATGAGGCCGACCCCCTGCGGCTACTCCCGTGGGTGGAGGCCGGTCCCCCTGGCCTTGGGGTCTTCCCCGAGGGGAGCCGGTGACTTCGCTCACTTCCGCCCCGCCCCGGCGCACGGCCCCCGCCGCCCGCCGGGCGGCCCCCTCCGCCACCGCTTCATACGTTCGAGCCGTGCCCCGCCCCTTTCCCGCCGCCGCCCTCCGGTCACCCCCCACCTCACCAATCCCCCACCGGCTACCGCCCCTTGAAGCGCAGCTCGCGGGCAGGGGACGTGCGCGCGGCGTCCCACGACCGCGCCCCGGGCGTCGCGGCGGGCAGGGACAATCCACTCGCCGACGCATGCGCGGCCTCTGAGCGCGACCGTCCGTCAATCCGTAAGCTGTGCCACGTCAGACGCCGGGAAGCTACGTGGGGCAGCCCCACCGGAGGTAGGGGACGAAGATGACGATGATGCGGCTCCGGCGCGAGGACCCGCGTGTCGTCGGCTCGTTCCGGCTGCACCGGCGGCTGGGCGCGGGCGGCATGGGCGTGGTCTATCTCGGTTCCGACCGGCGCGGCCAGCGGGTGGCACTGAAGGTGATCCGGCCCGACCTGGCGGAGGACCAGGAGTTCCGCTCCCGCTTCGCACGCGAGGTGTCCGCCGCACGGCGGATCCGCGGCGGCTGCACGGCGCGCCTGGTGGCCGCGGACCTGGAGGCGGACCGGCCGTGGTTCGCCACGCAGTACGTGCCGGGGCCCTCGCTCCACGACAAGGTGAACGAGGAGGGGCCGCTGTCGGCGGCTCAGACCGCCTCCATCGGGGCGGCCTTGGCCGAGGGACTGCTGGCGGTGCACGACGCGGGGGTGGTCCACCGCGACCTCAAGCCGTCGAACATCCTGCTCTCCCCCAAGGGCCCCCGCATCATCGACTTCGGCATCGCCTGGGCCACCGGGGCGAGCACGCTCACGCACGTCGGCACGGCCGTCGGCTCCCCCGGCTTCCTCGCGCCCGAGCAGGTACGGGGCGCCGCCGTGACGCCCGCCACGGACGTCTTCGCCCTGGGCGCCACCCTCGCCTACGCCGCGACCGCCGACTCACCCTTCGGGCAGGGCAGTTCGGAGGTCATGCTCTACCGGGTCGTGCATGAGGAGCCGCAGCTCATGGGCGTACCGGACGCGTTGGCCCCGCTGGTGCACGCGTGTCTGGCCAAGGACCCGGAGGAGCGGCCGAGCACCCTGCAGCTGTCGCTGCGGCTGAAGGAGATCGCCGCCCGCGAGGCCCATGGCATCGGCGAGGGCCGGCCCCCGTCGCCCCGCCGTGAGCCGGACCGTCCCTCGGCGCGGCGGGCCGCGGAGTACGAACGTCAGCGCACCGAGCGCCGGCCCGGCAGCGCGCCCACGCCGCGTCCGCACGCACCGCACGGGATCCATGGCGCCCACGGCACCCATGGCCCCCACGGTTCTCATGGCCCGGGCGGGGTGGCCGCCCGGCCCGCCGGGGGCGGCGGCCGGGTGCCGGACGGGCGGCCCGTACCGCAGCGCGACGGCGGCCAGGCCGCGGGCGACCGCAATGCCGCCCGCCCCGGCAGGCGGCCGCGCCCGGCCACGCGGCGCCCGGGGCCGGACCGCAAACTGCTGCGCCAGCGGCTGATCGTCTTCGTCGTGGTGACGTTGCTGGTCGCGCTCGGCATCGCGGCCGCCCAGGGATGCCAGGGGCCCGCCCGCAGCATGGGCGAGCTGCCGGGGGGTGCCGCGGTGAGCGGGCCTGCCGGATTTGCGGCTTCGGCTGGTTTCGGCGGGGTCGCTGGTGCCAGTGGTTCCGGTGTTGCCGTCGGTACCGGTGGTGCCGTCAGTACCGGTGGCGCCGCGCACGGCCTTACGCCGTCGGGCGGCCCGTCGTGACCGCGTAGAACGCCACGGCCGCCGCCGCGCCCACGTTGAGCGAGTCCACTCCGTGGGCCATCGGGATGCGGACCCACTCGTCGGCCGCCCGCAGCGCGCGGGCCGACAGGCCGTCACCTTCCGCGCCCAGCATGAGGGCCACCCGCTCCAGCCGGTGCGGTGCCGCCTCGTCCATCGATGTGGCCTTCTCGTCCGGCGTGAGCGCCAGGATCCGGAAGCCCGCCTCCCGCACGGACTCCAGGTCGCGCGGCCAGGTCTCCAGACGCGCGTACGGGACCGAGAACACGGCGCCCATGGACACCTTCACCGACCGCCGGTACAGCGGGTCCGCGCAGTCCGGGGAGAGCAGGACCGCGTCCATGCCGAGCGCCGCCGTGCTGCGGAAGATCGCCCCGATGTTGGTGTGGTCCACGAGGCTCTCCAGCACCGCGACGCGTCGCGCGTCCCGCAGCACCTCGCCCGCCCTGGGCAGCGGCTTGCGCTGCATGGAGGCGAGCGCGCCGCGGTGGACGTGATAGCCCGTCACCCGTTCGGCCAGGTCCGGGGTCACGGTATAGACGGGAGCGGGGCTCTCCTCGATGACGTCCCGCATCACCTCGACCCACTTGGCCGTCAGCAGCATCGACCGCATGGCGTAGCCGGCCTGGCCGGCTCGCCGGATCACCTTCTCGCCCTCGGCGATGAACAGGCCCTCCGCCGGCTCCCGGCGGCGGCGCAGCTCCACGTCCGTCAGGCCGGTGTAGTCGTGCAGGCGCGGGTCGTCGGGGTCTTCGATGGTGATGAGTTCGGCCATGGGAGCTGCTGCCTCGTCCTGGTGCTGTGCGGTGCTGTGCGCTGTGCGTGTGCGGCGTGTGTCGCGGGTGGGGGGTGGGGGTCGGGCTTATTCTCCGGTCGGCTCCGGGCCCGCCTTCACCACCTCGCCGATCACGATGACCGCCGGCGGGCGTATGCCCTCCGCCTTCACCCGCTCCCCCGCCGTCGCGAGCGTCGCGTCCACGCGGCGCTGGGCGGCGGTGGTGCCTTCCTGCACCACCGCGACGGGGGTGCCGGCCGGGCGGCCGTGCCGCACGAGGGCCGCCGCGATCGCGCCGATGTTCTCGACCGACATCAGCAGCACGAGCGTGCCGCGCAGCCGCGCGAGCGCCGCCCAGTCCACGAGCGACCTGGGGTCCTCGGGCGCGACGTGGCCGCTGACCACGGTGAACTCGTGCGCGACGCCACGGTGGGTGACGGGGATTCCGGCCGCGCCCGGCACGCTGATCGAGCTGGAGATGCCCGGCACGACGGTGCACGGGATGCCGTGCTCGGCCAGCGCCTGGACCTCCTCCATGCCGCGGCCGAAGACGAACGGGTCTCCGCCCTTGAGGCGGACGACCGCCTTCCCTGCCCTGGCGTGCTCGATGAGGGCGTTGTTGATGGCCTCCTGGGCCATGAACCGGCCGTACGGGATCTTCGCCGCGTCGATCACCTCGACGTGCGGCGGCAGCTCGTCGAGGAGGTCGCGGGGGCCGAGGCGGTCGGCGATGACCACGTCCGCCTCGGCCAGCAGCCTGCGGCCGCGTACGGTGATCAGGTCCGGGTCCCCGGGGCCGCCGCCGACCAGGGCGACGCCCTTGGGGCGGTCCCGGAAGTGGGGGGCGGCCAGCGAACCGTCACGCAGACCCTCGACGATGGCGTCGCGTACGGCGGCGGAGCGGCGGGGGTCCTGGCCCGTCAGGACCGCGATCGTCACGCCCGCGCCGCGGCCGGTGGCGGGGGTCCAGGCCGAGGCCGCAGCGGCGTCGTCGCTGCGTACGGCCCAGACGCGGCGGGCCTCCGCCTCGGCGGAGGCGGCCTCGTTGGCGGCGGGGTCGTCGGTGGAGATGAGGGCGTACCAGGCGCCGTCGAGGTCGCCGTCGCGGTAGGGGCGGCGTTCCCAGCGGACCTCGCCGGCCTCGGCCATGGCCTCCACGGAAGGGGTGGCGGAGGGGGAGATGAGCAGCACGTCCGCGCCCGCGGCGATCAGGGCGGGCAGACGGCGCTGGGCGACCTGGCCGGCGCCGAGGACGACGACGCGGCGCCCGGACAGGCGCAGTCCGACGGGGTAGGCGGCGGCTTCTGCGTGCTCGGCCATGGGATGCGGCTCTCCTCGTGCGAATGCGCTGGTGGGGACACCCTAAGGTGCGGCGCGGGCCGGTGGGTGGGTCGGGGGCGGGGCGGGACGGGCCCTTCTGGGGCTGGATTATTTACGGCCCCTGTTACGTGGAGATCTCACCCGGAGAGTCGCCGCAAATAACCCTTACGCCCCTGCCAGGGCCCGTCCCGTCCCGCCCCCTCCCGCCGGTGGGCGACCACCTGCCGGTCGCGCCCCGGCCGCTGTCGTTCCGTTGCCGGGTGATCGGGCGGGCGAAACCCCACGCGCCGAAGGCGCGTGGGATCCCCCTGCGGACGTCAGGCCTTCTCGGCCACACCGGCCGCGTCGAACGTCGCCACCTCGTGCATCGCACGCGCAGCGCTCTGCACGACCGGGAGCGCCAACAGCGCGCCCGTGCCCTCGCCCAGGCGCAGGTCGAGGTCGACCAGCGGGCGCAGGCCCAGCTTGGTGAGGGCCGCGACATGGCCGGGCTCGGCGCTGCGGTGACCGGCGATGCACGCGGCCAGCGCCTCCGGCGCGATGGCGCGGGCGACGAGGGCCGCGGCTCCGGCACTGACGCCGTCGAGGATCACCGGCGTGCGCAGCGACGCGCCGCCCAGGATCAGGCCGACGAGCGCGGCGTGCTCCAGGCCGCCGACGGCGGCGAGTACGCCGATCGGGTCCTTCGGGTCCGGCTGGTGCAGCTCCAGCGCGCGGCGCACGACGTCGATCTTGCGGGCGTGCATCTCGTCGTTGATGCCGGTGCCACGGCCGGTGATCTCGGCCGGGTCGGCACCGGTGTAGACGGAGATGAGGGCGGCCGAGACGGTGGTGTTGGCAATGCCCATCTCGCCCGTGAGCAGGGCCTTGTTGCCGGCCGTGACCAGGTCGCGGGCCGTCTCGATGCCCACCTCGATGGCGTGCAGCGCCTCCTCGCGGGTCATCGCGGGGCCGGTGGTGAAGTCGGCCGTGCCGGGCCGGATCTTGCGCGGCAGCAGGCCGGGGGTGCTGGGGAGCTCCCCGGCGACGCCCACGTCGACGACGCAGACCTCGGCGCCGACCTGGTTGGCGAAGGCGTTGCACACCGCTCCGCCGCCCAGGAAGTTGGCGACCATCTGCGAGGTGACCTCCTGGGGCCACGCCGTGACGCCCTGGGCGTGCACACCGTGGTCACCCGCGAAGATCGCGACTGCCGCGGGCTCCGGGATCGGTGGCGGGCACTTGCGGGACAGTCCGCACAGCTGCGCGGAGATGATCTCCAGCATGCCGAGCGCACCGGACGGCTTGGTCATCCGCTTCTGCCGCTCCCAGGCCTCGCCGAGCGCCTTGGCGTCCAGCGGCCTGATGCCGCGCAGGGTCTCGGCCAGCAGGTCGTGCGGGTCCTCGCCGGGCAGCGCGCGGCGCCCGTACTCCTCCTCGTGCACGACCCACGACAGCGGCCGCCGCTTGGACCAGCCGGCCTGCATCAGCTCCGGCTCGTCCGGGAACTCGTCGACGTACCCGATGCACAGGTAGGCGACGGCCTCCAGGTGCTCGGGCAGGCCGAGCTCGCGAACCATCTCGCGCTCGTCGAAGAAGCTGACCCAGCCGACGCCGAGGCCTTCGGCGCGGGCGGCGAGCCAGAGGTTCTCCACGGCGAGCGCGGAGGAGTACGGCGCCATCTGGGGCTGGGTGTGCCGGCCGAGGGTGTGGCGGCCTCCCCGGGTGGGGTCGGCGGTGACGACGATGTTGACGGGCGTGTCGAGGATCGCCTCGATCTTCAGTTCCTTGAACTGCTTGGCCCGTGCCTTCGGCAGCGACTTCGCGTAGGCCTCGCGCTGCCGGACGGCCAGCTCGTGCATCGCCTGCCGCGTCTCGGCGGAGCGGATGACGACGAAGTCCCAGGGCTGCGAATGGCCCACGCTCGGCGCGGTGTGCGCCGCCTCCAGCACGCGCAGCAGCACCTCGTGCGGGATGGGGTCGGTCCGGAAGCCCTTGCGGATGTCCCGGCGCTCCCTGATCACCCGGTGCACCGCTGCCCGCTCGGCCTCGCCGTATCCGACCGCCGGGGGGCCGGCCGGCTCCGGCCGGGGCTCCGGTTCGGGTGCGGCCACGGGTGCGGCTCCGGATTCCGGTGCCGGTTCCGGGGCGGGTGCGGACTCCGCTTCGGGTGCGGGTGCCGCGTCGGGTGCGGGTGCCGCTTCCGGTGCGGGTGCCGCTTCCGGTGCCGTCTCGGGCTCCTGCGGCTCGTCCTCCTGTGCCGGCCCGGCCGGAAGGAAGTGGATGTGTGCGGCCTCCGGGGCTGCTTCCGGTGCCGGTACGGGCGTTGCTTCCGGTGCCGGTACGGGCACCTCTGCTGCCGGTACGGGCGTCGCTTCCGGCACCGGTGCCGGTTCCTGCTCGGAGGGTGCCTCCGGCATGGTCCCGGGTTCCGGGGCAGGGGGCTGCTCCGGGTACTCGACTCGCTGCGCGGGAACCGTCGGGGCCGCCTCCTCCGCCGCTGCCGGCGGCTGCTCCTCGGCGGCCGGTGCCTGCGGCTCGGGCGCGGCGGCGGTCCCGGGCGTCACCGGCTGGTCCGGAACCGGCTCGGCCGGAGCCTGCGCGGCCAGGACCGGCTCGGCGGGCACCGGGGCGTTCCCGGGTGCGGTCCCGGCAGGCGCCGGTTCCGCAGCGGTGACGGCCGGAGCGGGCGCGAACCGGTCGTCAGCTGCCGTCGGCTGCACCGCCTCAGCGGCAGGCTCCGCCGGCGCCCCGGCCACGGCCTGCTGCACGGGCGCGGCGACGTCTTCCACGGCGACGGTCTCGGGAACGGCAACCGGGGCCGGGGCCGGCGGGGGCTCCGGGACTGCCTCCTGGGCGGGTGCCGGGACCTCTTCGACGGCCGCCACCATGGGCCGGCCGGCCGCGGCGGTGTCCTCCGCGGCGACGAGCGGTGCCTCGGGCAGCTGCGTCTCCAAGGGCGCCGGCGCGTCTTCGGGGGCCTGCTGCGTGCTCAGGTTCGGTACCAGGCGGTCGACGAAGGCCTGCGCCGCGCCGGGTGCCACTGTCCCGGCCGGCTGCTGCGGCTCGACGGGCGCCGGGACCGGTTCCACGGCCGGCGCCTGCGGCTGGGGCTCGCCGGCCACCGCGCCGTCCTGGACGGGCGCGGGCTGCGGACTCTGGGCGGGTACGGCCTCCGGGCTCTGCGCGGCGTCCGTGGACACCGCGGCCGCTGACGCCGTCTCAGGCTCCGGCGCGGCCTGTGCCTCGGCGATTATTTCGTGGGCCGCCACGGGAGCGGGCGCCGTCTGCACGGCCGCGGCACCGGTGTTCTGGGGCGGCACGAAGGCCGCGGCCGTCTCTTCGGGCTCCGCGGCGTGCGGCACGTCGAGGTACTCCACGCCCGCGACCTGCGGGGCCGGCGGACGGGCCGGGGTGCCGACGGGCTGCTGGGGGGCCGCCGGGCCCCGGTCGGCGAGGGAGCGGACGACGCCGGTGGAGGGCTCGGGCACGGGCGGGCCCATGTGGAGCGGGCGGCGCGGCGGGACGGCTGCCGCGGCCGGCGGCGGGGTACGGACGCCGGTGTAGTCGAGGGAGCCCGTGTCGCGGCCACCCGTCTCGTGCGTACCGGCCTGGGGCGCGGGCTGCTCCATCCAGGCGCCCTGGGCGCCCGGCATCAGCAGGAGGTCGTCCTCGTCGGCGGCGTCGTTCTCGAGGAAGGCATACGTTGAAGGCGCCGTGGGTGCCGTGGGCGCCGCCGGGGCGGTGGGGGCCGTCGGGGTTCCGGTGTCGGCAGGGGCCGCGGCGTCCGCTGGGAGCGGATGGCCGGGCAGTGCGCCTGCGTTCTCCGGCTGTCCCTCGTCCGGGAACCGGCCGGTGTCGGTCATGCGTACCCCTCGCCCATCGGTAGTGCTCCTTCCAACCGCTCACGCCCATAGACAAGAACGAGCGTGCATGCCTCGCGGCACGTTGTGTGCCGTCCGGTGTCACCCTGCCCTGGACGCGCCAAGCGGGGGGTGCGTTCGGAGCATTGACGACTGTGGTGTCGGACACCGAGCGGCTGCGACAACGATCCGCCAGCCTACCCCGCGCCCGGTTCCCCGGGCTCAGGGGTGCGTACGACGGCCACTCAGAAGGAAGGCTACGGCGCGCTCGCGCTCCGTCCAGGCGCTTGTGTCCAACTCCACTGCTTGGAGCAGTGTGCACTCCACGGCGTAACCGCCTTCGGCGAGTGCGCGGCCGATGGCCTCGGCCCCGTCACGGGTGGCGGCGTGGGCGACGATGCGTTCGGGGCGGCGGTCGGCGCAGGCGGCGACGACGGGGGCGCCGCCGCCGCCGACGCGGACCACGTCGGGTTCGGGAAGGTCCTCGAGGAGCTGGGGGGCGGTGCCCTGGAGGACCTGGAGCAGCACGCCGTGCCGGCGGGCGGCCGCGTAGGTGCGCCGGCAGGCTTCGGGGTCGAGGTCGACAGCGATGACGGCGGCGCCGAAGCGGGCGGCCTCGACGGCGGCCGCGCCGCTGCCGCAGCCGATGTCCCAGACCAGGTCGCCCACGCGGGGGCCGAGCCGGGCCAGTTGGGCCGCGCGCAGTTCGGTGGACTCGCCTTCGCCGAGGCCGGGCCCGTACGTTCCGGGGGGCGGCGCCCAGCCGCGGTCGGCGGGCGGGGTGACGGGGTCGCGGCCGGCGATCCAGGCGCCGCCGCGGGCGGCGGGCGCGCCGGAGCCGCCGATGACGACGACGACGTTGGGGTCGCGCCAGGTGTGGTCGGCGGCGCGGTCGGAGGTGACGACGGTGACCTGTTCGCGCTCGGTGCCCAGTTCCTCGCAGATGACGAAGGTGCGGTGGACGTCCCCGAGGAGGAGGGCGAGTTCGGCGGGGCCGGCACCGGGTGAGGTGAGGACGGCGACCTTGGGGTGGGCACGGCAGACGTTGACGGCGCGTCGCAGGTCGCGGCTGTGGGCGACGACGACCTGGGCGTCGTCCCAGGGCATCGCGGCGCGCGCGAAGGCGGTGGCGACGGCGGAGACGGCCGGCACCACCTCGACCTCGAGGCCGTGTTCGGGTGCGCGCAGGGTGCGGACGACGCCGAAGAAGCCGGGATCCCCGTCGGCCAGGACCACGGCGGAGCCCCGGTGCTGGGCGATGCGGCGGGCGGCGAGGTCGACGCTGCCGAGCCGGATGCGTTCGGCGGCGGCCGGTACCTCGGGCAGGGCCAGGTGGTGCGCGGCGCCGGCCACGAGGGTGGCGGCGCCCAGGGCGGAGCGGGCCGCGTCCGTCAGCGGTGAGCCGTCCCATCCGATCACCGTGACCCGGTCGGCCATCGTCGTCAGTCTCCTGGGCTTGTCTCGGGTCGGGTCCCCGGCCGGAGGACGGGCGCGGGCAGGCTGAGCGTACCCCGGTTGGTCCGGACCGCAGCGGCGGCGGTGGGGCTCAGCGCCAGCCGGGGAAGGCTGTGTCGTAGTCGGAGTAGCCGTATCCGCCGCCCGGGTGGGTCTCGCGGACCTCGTCGAGGTCCTCGGGCAGCAGGCTCCAGATGATGAGGTCGGTGCGGGTCTCGGTCCAGCCGGCGTCCTCGGTGCGGCTACGCGCTATCCAGGCGCTGCGCAGGACGCCCTCGCTGACGCAGCCGGTCTTCTGGGCGACCTGCTGGGCGGCGGTGTTGTCGGCGGCGGTGCGCAGTTCCAGGCGCTCGAACTTCTGGTCGCGGAAGAGCCACTCGGCGACGGCGAGGACGGACTCGCAGGCGTAGCCCTCGCCGCGGGCCCAGGGGGCGGTGGCGTAGGCGGCCTCGGTGGCCAGGGTGCGCCAGTCGGTGTTGCGGAGGCGGAGGGTGCCCACGAGGCGGTGGGTGAGGAACTCGGTGACCGCAAAGACGATTCCGCGCCCGGAGGTGCGCTCCCCGGGCGCCCGGCGCAGGGCCCAGTCGCGGGCGTCGGCAGTGGTGTAGGGGTGCGGGGCGCAGGTCCAGGCCGTGATGAGCTCGTCGTTCATCATCTCGGCGAGGGCGGGGATGTCTCCGGCTTCGAACGGGCGCAGCACCAGCCGGTCCGTGCTGATGGAGATGTCCGGGAAGGTGGAAGTCATGCGCTGCTCCAACGCCGGGGCGGGTGGGCTCGGGGTGATGCGGGTCCGCTCGGGTGCACCAGCATGCAGCATCGGTGGGTGGCTGCGCCAAGCGCCAGGCCCCGCGTACGGCGGATGCGTACGCGGGGCCTGTGATCGTACGTAAGGCCGAGGTTACAAGGTGTCAGCTCTGCGGGGCACCGAAGGCGGGGATGACGGCGCCGTTGCTGAACTTGTCCTCGATGAACTTCTTGACCTCGTCGGAGTTCAGGAGCTTGGCGAGCTTGGCGATGCGGGGGTCGCCCTCGTTGCCCTTCTTGACGGCGAGGAAGTTGGCGTAGGGGTTGCCCTCGGCCTTCTCCAGGGCCAGGGAGTCCTTCGCGGGGTTCAGCTTGGCGCCGATGGCGAAGTTTCCGTTGATGACGGCGGCGTCGACGTCGGCCAGGCGCGAGGGGATCTGGGCGGCTTCGAGCTCGGTGAACCGCACGCCCTTCTTGTCCTCGATGTCGGAGAGCTTGGCGTTCGAGCCGACGCCGTCCTTCAGCTTGATGACGCCGTTGTCGGCGAGGAGCTTGAGGGCGCGGCCCTCGTTGGTGGCGTCGTTGGGCACGGCGACGGTGGAGCCGGAGCCGAGGTCGCCGACCTTCTTGTCCTTCTTGGAGTACAGGCCCAGCGGCTCGATCTCGACGTTGACGACGGGCACGATGTCCGTCTTGTTCTTCTTGTTGAAGTCGTCGAGGTACGGCTTGTGCTGGAAGAAGTTCGCGTCGACGTCACCGTTCTGCGTGGCGGTGTTGGGCAGCACGTAGTCGTTGAACTCCTTCACCTCCAGGTTCAGGCCGACGTCCTTGGCGAGCTTGTCGCGGACGAAGTTCAGGATGTCGCCGTGCGGGGTGGGGCTGGCGGCGACGACGAGCTTGGCGGCCGGGTCGGCGTCCTTGCCCTTCTTGCCCGAGCTGGAGGAGGAGGTGTCGGAGGGGGCGCTGCAGGCGCTCAGGCCGAGGGTGAGTGCGGCGGCTGCCGCGACGGCGGCGGTGAGCTTGACGGTGGTACGCACGAAGAGTGCCTCTTTCTTGTTCTCACGAGGTGTTGCCGCCCGGCAAAGGGTCCGGGCTCGTGGGTGTGGGGGGATACGGCCGCGGGCCGTGGATTCAGGAGGCCTTGGTGGGCTCCGGGGCCTCGGCGGGGGTGCGGGGCCCGGGCACCTTGGGGGCGAAGAGCCCGCGCAGGCCCACGGCGGCCGCCTGGCGGCCGCTGCGCCGGGTCAGGCGTCGTACGGCCAGGTCGCCGGCGAGCTGGACGATCGTCACGATGGCGATCAGCAGCAGGATGGTGACGTTCATCAGGCCGGTCTCGTGGCGCATGTAGCCGTAGGTGATGGCGAGGTTGCCCAGGCCGCCGCCGCCGACCGCGCCGGCCATCGCCGAGTAGCCGAGGAGGGCGATGACCGTGGTGGTCAGGCCGGCGATGAGCGAGGGCAGGGCCTGCGGGAGGAGCACCTTGAAGACGATGGTGAAGGTGCCGCCGCCCATCGACTGCGCCGCCTCTGTCAGGCCGTGGTCGACCTCGCGGACGGCCGTCTCCACCAGCCGGGCGAAGAACGGCACGGCGCCGATGACCAGGGCCACGACGGCGGCACTGGGACCGATGGAGGTGCCGACGACGAAGCGGCTGAGGGGGATCAGCCAGACGAGCAGGATGATGAAGGGCAGCGAGCGGCCGAGGTTGACGGTCACGCCGATGACCTTGTTCACCACGACGTTCTGCAGCAGGGCGCCCCGGTCGGTGAGGACCAGCAGCAGACCCAGGGGTATGCCGCCGATGACGGCCCAGACGGTGGACCACCACACCATGAAGAGGGTGTCGAGACTGGCGTCGCGCAGCAGGGGCTGCATCTCGGTCCAGGTCACTTGGCACCTTCCTTCAGGAGCGCGTCGGCGGTCACTGTCTTTTCGACGGGCGTGATGTCTGCGACGTCCACCTGAAGGCCCTGCTCGCGCAGGAAGCCGATCGGTACGACGTTCTCCTCGAAGAGGCCGGGCAGCTCGATGCGCATCCGGCCGACCTGCTTGCCGGCGACGGTGTCCATCGCGGCGCCGAGGATCGAGATGTCGATGTTGTAGGTGCGGGAGAGCTGGGAGATGACCGGCTGGGTGGCCGCCTCGCCGTGGAAGGTGACGTCGACGACGGTGCTGTCGGGGCCGGACGGCTCCCCGCCGACCGGGAAGAGCTCGGCCGCGAGCTCGGAGCCGGGGGTGGCGAGGATCTCCGAGACGGTGCCGGACTCCACGACGCGGCCGCCCTTCATCAGGGCCGCGGAGTCACAGATCGTCTTGACGACCTCCATCTCGTGGGTGATGAGGAGGACGGTCAGGCCGAGCTGCTGGTTGAGGTCGCGCAGCAGCTGGAGGATGGAGCGGGTGGTCTCCGGGTCGAGCGCGGAGGTCGACTCGTCGGAGAGCAGCACCTTGGGGTCGCCGGCCAGGGCGCGTGCGATGCCGACGCGCTGCTTCTGGCCGCCGGAGAGCTGGGCGGGGTAGGCCTTGGCCTTGTCGGCGAGGCCGACGAGGTCGAGGAGTTCGAGGGCCTTGCGGCTGCGCTCCCTGCCGGAGAGGCCGAGGATCTCGAGCGGCAGCTCGATGTTGGCCTGCACGGTGCGCGAGGAGAGCAGGTTGAAGTGCTGGAAGACCATGCCGATGTGGCTGCGGGCCTTGCGCAGTGCCGCGTTCGCCCGTGGGCTCCGGCCGGCGAGGGCGGTGAGGTCCTGGCCGGCGACGGTGACCGTGCCGGAGCTGGGGCGCTCCAGGAGGTTCACGCACCGGATGAGGGTCGACTTGCCGGCGCCGCTCTGGCCGACGACGCCGTACACCTCGCCCTCTCGGACGTGCAGATCGACGCCGTCGAGGGCGGTGACCTCGCGGCCGCGTGAGCGGTAGACCTTTGTCAGGCCCGTAGTGGTGATCACAGGGGGTTTCCGTCACTGTCGAGTGCGCGGCAGCGGTGCTGCCGGGCACGGGCATGCATTGCGGAACGCGGCATGGGAGCCCCTGCGGGCGCGGAAGGGCGCGGCCGGGGGTCCTGGTGGCGCGGGGGCGGTGGTCCGAATCCGGCGGCGGTGGCCGGGCGCGGGGTCCACGGGGTCTCGCTTCGGGGCGCGAGGCTACAGACGGGGGCCCTCAGCAGTCACACATTCGACACATGCAACGAGCAGCACCGGGCGTCGTCATCGCCTCGGTCGCAAGAGTGCGGGTGCTCGTCGTGGTCATGCGGGCAAGTAAAACAGAAGTGCGTGCGAATCGGCCAAGCCTGTCCGAATGCCGGACGCTCGTGATCACTAAGTGGACACTCGCCCGGTCCGCCTCCGGCAGGTGCCCCCCGGGGTCGCGCGCGGCGGGCCTTCACCGGGCGATTAAAGTCGTCCCATGCCTGTCAAGCCCCCTCCGCACGCCCGCGCCGTCCGGGAGTCACGGTGATCGGCGCGCTGACGCTCGCGGCCGGTCTGGCCGCCCTCGCGCTCGCCGCCTGGTGCGGTTTCGCCTTCTCCCGCGACCAGCCCACCAAGGACTGGCACTTCATCGCCATGGCCGTGGTGACGGTGCTGGTGCTGGTGCAGCTGGTCATCGGCGTGGTGCGGCTGGCCGGCGGTGACAAGCCCGCGCAGGGCACGGCGATCTTCGTGGCGTATCTGCTCGGGGCCGCGGCCGCGGTACCGGCGGCGGGCTTCATGTCGCTGGCCGAGCGGACCCGCTGGGGCTCGGCCACCGTGGCGGCGGGCGCCGTGATCCTGGCCGTGCTCGAGGTACGGCTCTACGACATCTGGGGAGGCTGACCGTGTCGGAACCCACGACGACCGGCAAGGAGTCCGGGGGCGCGTTCGACCTCGGCCAGGGGCCGGGCCGGCTGCTGGTGTGGCTGTACGGGGTGTTCACCGTCGCGGCGGCCTCCCGCTCTGTCGTCCAGATGATCCTGGACTTCGGCCGGGCGCCGCTCGCCTACGTCCTGTCGGCCGCCGCCGCGCTGGTGTACGCGTTCATCACCTACTCCCTGGTGCGCGGCGGCGAGTCGGCCCGCAGGGCGGCGCTGGTGTGCTGCGCCGCCGAGCTGGCCGGCGTCCTGATCGTGGGCACCTGGACGCTCGCCGAGCCGTCCGCCTTCCCCGACGCGACGGTCTGGTCGGACTACGGCATGGGCTACCTCTTCATCCCCGTGATCCTGCCCGTGACGGCCATGTTCTGGCTGCGCCGGGCCGACCGCTGACGGAGCGGGCGCAGGGGCTCAGGCGCTCGCCACGAAGGCGGGTGCCGCGGCGGGGACGGCCTCCTTCTCCAGGGTGACCAGGGTCAGCGCGCGCGTGACCGGTTCGGTGCCGGTCCGCTCGTAGCCCCGGTTGCGGTACAGGCGCAGGCTGACCTCGCTGCGCTGGCCGGTGACGAGGCGGTACCGCTTGGCGGACCACTCCCCCGCCAGCCGCTCCTCGATCGTGGCGAGCAGCCGCCCGCCCAGACCGTGCCGCCGCATCCGCGGATGCACGATGAGCCCGGTGATCAGGGCCGTTCCCTCGCCGTCGACGGTTGCGCGCACGGAGGCGACGACCTCCTCGCCGAGCCGGGCCACGAGCACGCAGCCACCGCCCAGTTCGGCGCGCAGGTCGTCGAGGGTCTGCGTGAGGGGCTCGATGGAGTAGTCGCCGTAGAGCTCGGCCTCGCTCTGGTAGCAGAGGTACTGGAGTTTGAGGATCTGCTCGGCATCGGTCCCGGCCGCGGCCGAGATGGTCACACTCATGCCCATGTGCGCATGCCTCCCCTTGTGGGTTGCCTATCGCTCCTTTCCCCCGGGTCAAGGAGCCGCAATCTCTGCCATGAGCATTCTGCGCAGGCATCCCAGGCAACGGGAACGTACGGGTCCCAAGGATCCCTGTGACATTCCCAACTTCCCTGCGATTTCCCGGTAGGTCGGGTCATTGCCGGAGAGCAGGGCCGCCAGCAGCCGGGGGCAGCGGCCGGGCAGGCGGCGTACGGCCGCGCGGAGTTCGCGGCCCGCTTCGGCGGCCATGACCGCCTGTTCGACTCCGGGCGCCGGGTCGGCGACCGGTCCGTACGGCACCTCGCGCCGGGCCCGGCGCCGGGCGGTGCGGGCCTCGGCGCGTACGGCCGCTCGTAACCGGGCCGCGGACACTGCGGCACCGCCGTCGCCGAGCAGCCGTACCCAGACATCCTGTTCGAGGTCGGCGGCGTCGAGTCCGCCGGCCGCGGCGGCTTCGGCGGCGCACTCGGCCTTGAGCAGGGGGCCGAGGCGGGTCAGGAGATCACTCTGGGTCATGCGAGCGGGGACGTCACGCCGGGCGCGCCGGTTTCCGGGTGACCCGGCAATCACCCGTACGGGTCCGCAGCGGGTGCCCAGGCCCCGCCCTTTCGCCACCTGTCCGGGCTCCGCCCCGGACCCCGGTCCTCGAACGCCGGACGGGCTGAGGTCAGCCCTTGCGGAACGCGTCCCGGGCCAGGGCCGCCGTGTCGGGGTTGTCCGAGAAGATGCCGTCGATGCCGGTCGCGAAGTACGCCTTGAACGCCGCGAACGCGTCACCGTAGGCGTTCGGGTCGCTGCCGCGCCGGAAGTCCGCGGGCAGGAAGCTGTTCTCGTTGCGCATCGTGTACGGGTGCAGGATCAGCCCGGCGGCGTGCGCGTCGCGCACCAGCGTGGTGGGCTCGGTGAGCCTGTCGTCCTTGTCCCGGGGGATGATCTGGTTCACCCACGGGCCTATGCCCTGGGCGAACCCCGACACCCACGTCAGGCCCTTGGGGGTGATGAGGTCGGCGACCGTGCGCGGGTCGTTCGCCTCGACGAAGTCCCAGGGGCGGGTCGGGAGGTCGTCCAGCAGCAGGACCTTCGGGCAGCCGACGCCCAGCCTGTTCAGCCGCTGGAGGCTGCTCGGCTCGAAGGACTGCACGAAGGTGCAGCCGTCACGGCCGGCGCGCCCGTAGCGGCGCAGCAGCTTGGCCAGGCGCTCCTCCAGGCCGAGGCCGGCCTTGCGGAAGTAGGTGGGGTGCTTGGTCTCGACGTGCAGCCAGATGCGGCGCCCGCGCTTGCGGCCCTGGTCCTCGGCCCACTTGAGGACCTCTTCGAAGGTGGGGACCTGCCAGTGGCCGTCGTAGAGGGTGTTGTGCTGGCGGGTACCGGGGATGCGCTCCTTGGCGCGCAGCGTCTTCAGCTCGGCGAGGGTGAAGTCCTCGGTGAACCAGCCGGTGTGCTTCTCCCCGTCCACGGTTTTGGTGGTCTTGCGGGAGGCGAATTCGGGGTGGGAGGCGACGTCGGTGGTGGCCGTGATGTCGTTCTCGTGACGGCACACGAGGTGTCCGTCCTTGGTCGGCACGACGTCCTGCTCGATGACGTCCGCACCGTTGGCCAGCGCGTACTCGTAGGAGCCGAAGGTGTGCTCGGGCCGGTAGCCGCAGGCGCCGCGGTGGCCGACGACGGTGGGTACGGGCAGGTCCTTGTACGAACCGCCGTGGCCTCCCGCCGCCTTGTCCGTCGCCGCCACCGCCGGGGCCGCCCCGCCCAGGGCGACCGCCCCCGCGCCAAGGGCCGCGGCGGCCCCCAGCACCGTGCGCCTGCCGGGCCGCTGCTCCTGCTGCATGAACTCTCCTCGCGTTGTGTTGCGCTGGCCGGGCGATCGTATGCACGTACGACTTCGCTGTCGAAGAACGGAGGGCGAACGGAGTGAAAAGTCACGTCAACACTGTGTTTCGACTCGGTCAACCCCACGTGCGCCGGGGTAGTACCCACGAGTATCGTCAGCGACCGCGCTGTGCCCGCCCTGCCCGGGCACCGTGCCTGCCCCGAACACCACGACCGGAGGGTCCGTTGTCCCGCATCTTGCTCAAGGCGTTCCTCGGATTGCTCATGCGCGTCCTGTACCGCCCGAAGGTGGAGGGGGCCGAGCACATCGCGGACAGCGGGCCTGTGATCCTCGCCGGGAACCACACCACGTTCATCGACTCACTGTTCCTGGCCCTGGTCGTCAAGCGTCAGGTGTTCTTCATCGGCAAGGACGAGTACGTCACGGGCAAGGGCCTCAAGGGCCGGCTGATGGCGTGGTTCTTCGGCTCCTCCGGCATGATCCCGGTCGACCGGGACGGCGGCAACGGCGGTGTGGCCGCGCTGATGACCGGCCGCCGGGTGCTGGAGGAGGGCAAGGTCTTCGGCATCTACCCGGAGGGCACCCGCTCCCCCGACGGCCGTCTCTACCGGGGCCGTACCGGCATCGCCCGCCTCACGCTGATGACGGGCGCGCCGGTGGTGCCGTTCGCGATGATCGGCACCGAGAAGGTCCAGCCGAAGGGCAAGGGCCTGCCGCGCATCGCGCCGGTGACGGTGCGGTTCGGCGAGCCGCTGGACTTCTCGCGCTACGAGGGCATGGACCGTGACCGCTATGTTCTGCGTGCCGTCACCGACGAGGTGATGAGCGAGGTGATGCGTCTGTCGGGCCAGGAGTACGTGGACATGTACGCCACCAAGGCCCGGGCGGCCAAGGCCGCCTGACCTCCTGCGCACCACCGGCCCCGGGTTCGCCCGGGCTCACGCCCCGCCGATGCACCGCGGCTGAAAGCCCGGGTCGGCGGGGCCCTTGCGTTCCAGGGCGTTCAGCACCCACTGGGCGACGACCGGGTCCTTGGTGGCCTGGTCGTGCATGAAGAGGTCGAGCGGGCACTTGTCCTGGAGCACCACGTTGGTCAGGTGCCCGGCCGGGCCGGTCAGCAGGGCGCTGGTGTACGGGACGACGACCTCGTCGTACCGGGTGGTGAGGACCGTGTAGTCCGGGCCGGCCGGGGTCTCGTCGCCCTCGTTGAGCTTCTTCAACAGGCCCGAGCCGACCTGCTGGTCCACGCAGGACGGGCAGACGGTCCAGCCCGCGGCGATCGCGAGCGGGTTCTTCGTGCCGTGGTTGGAGGGGACGATGCCCACGAGGTCGTCGACCTTCTGCGCGCCGCCGAGGAACTTCACGTAGTAGCGCGGCATCATGCCGCCCTGGCTGTGACCGACGATGTCGACCTTCTCGGCGCCCGTCGCGCCCCGCACGGCCTCGACGAAGTCGCGCAGCTCGGCAGCCGCCTGCGGGATCGGGTCGGTCTCCAGGTGCCCGTAGTTGAAGGCGAAGACGCAGTAGCCCGACTCCTTGAGCTTCGGGGAGAGCCTGGACCAGTTCTCGGCCATCAGCTTGAAGGTGCCGTTGACCAGCACGACCGGCTGCGGGTGCGCGGAGTCCGGCTTGCAGGACCAGTCGTTGGCGCCCTTGGGCGGGATGTCCAGGGGTGAGGCGGAGGCCGGGGACGCGGCGAGTCCCATGACGCTCAGGGCGGCGGTGGCCGCGGCGGCGACCAGGAACCGGGCGGTGGTGCGCAGACGCATGTGGGGGATTCCTTTGAACACGGCGTCCGGCTGCGGACGCCCTCGTCCGAATCTCGTTCGACAATGTCGACCGGTGGACGTGATGTTCTCCGGCACGTAACAACCCCGTCAAGAGGGTTACCCGTCGGTATACGTCACACGGGCCGGGGCTTGTCACCCCCGGCCCGTGTGCGGTTTGCTCATTCGAGCCGCACCCGGCTCAGCCGCCGTACCCCTCCTCCAGCCGCTGTCCGCGCAGCATGAACCAGGCGGCGGCCGCGGTCACCAGCAGCACTACGGCCCCGGCGCCGGAGGCGATCCGCAGCCCCTCCACGAAGGAGTCCTGCGCCGAGCCCAGCAGCGCCGCGCCCGTGTCGGCCGGCAGGGCGCCCGCCGACTCGACGGCACCGCCCAGCGACTCCCTGGCCTCCGTCGCCTGCGCCACCGGCACGCCCGGGGGAACGGCGAAGCCACGGTAGACGCCGGTGACGATCGAGCCGAGCAGCGCGATACCGAGCGCCGCCCCCAGCTCGTAGGCCGTCTCCGAGACCGCGGCGGCCGCGCCCGCCTGTTCCTTGGGCACGCTGGAGAGGATCACGTCGGCGGTGACGGTGAAGGAGAAGCCCGCCCCGACGCCGACGACCAGCAGCACCGCGCCGAGCACGGGGTAGGCGGTGCCGGGCTCCAGCCGGATGAGCACCGCCAGGGAGAGGCCGATCGCCGCGAGCCCGCCCGCCACCACCGACCGCACGGACCAGCGCCGGGCGGCCTGCCCCGCGAGCAGACCGGCCGTCACCGCGCCGACGGCCGCGGGCAGTTCGGCGAGCCCCGCCTCCAGAGGGCTGCGGTCCTGCACCAGCTGAAGGAACTGGGAGAGGAAGAAGACCATCCCCGACAGCCCCAGAACGGTCAGCAGGTCGGCCATGACCGCAGCCGAGAAGCCGCGGTGGTGAAAGAGCCTCATGTTCAGCAGCGGCGACGGGAGCGTGAGCTGGCGCCGTACGAACCACAGCAGTGCCAGCGCCCCGGCCGCCGCGACCAGGGCGACCGGCCACGTCAGGCCGTGCGTGGCACCCTCCTTGACTGCGTAGACGACCGCCACGATGCCGGCCATCGACAGGATGACGCTGAGCAGGTCCCACGGCCCCGGCGCGGGGTCGCGGGACTCGGGCAGCAGCTTGATGCCGACGAGGACGAGCACGGCCATGACCGGCAGGTTGATCAGGAAGACCGAGCCCCACCAGAAGTTCTCCAGCAGGAAGCCGCCCACGACCGGGCCCACGGCGGCACCGGCGGAGGCCATGGCGCCCCAGATGCCGATGGCCAGGCTGCGCTCCCTGGGGTCGTGGAAGAGGTTGCGGATGAGGGCGAGGGTGGACGGCATCAGCGTCGCGCCCGCCACGCCGAGCAGCGCCCGGGCGGCGATCATCATCTCGGGACTGGTCGCGTAGGCGTTGAACACCGACACCGCGCCGAAGGCCACCGAGCCGGTCAGCAGCAGCCGCTTGCGGCCGATGCGGTCGCCGAGGCTGCCCATCGAGACGAGCAGACCGGCGATGACGAAGGAGTAGATGTCGCCGATCCACAGCAGCTGGGTGCCGGAGGGCCGCAGGTCCTCGCTGAGGAAGGGCGTCGCCAGGCCCAGCACGGTGGCGTCGACGGCGACGAGCAGGACGGCCAGGGCGAGGACGGCCAGCGCGAGCCAGCGCCCCGGGCGCGGCGCCTCCTCCGTGGGTGCGGGCGCGCCGGGCGGCGGGGGGCTGGTCCTGCTGGTCACCGGTCCGCCCTCCGCTGCGCGCCGCCGAGCAACAGCTCGGAGACCATGCGGGTGAGGTCCTTTGCGGCCACCCGCCCATCGTGCACGGCCCAGGCCCCCGAGGCGATCAGCCCGTACAGCGCGTCGGTGAGCCAGGCGGGTGACAGGTCGATGCGGAAGGCCCCTTCCTGCTGTCCGCGCACGAAGAGCGCGTGCACGCGGGCGTCGAGGCGGTTCCACCCCTCGTCGATCTCGCCCTCGAAGAGCTGGTTCTCGCAGTAGAGGAAGGACAGGATGCCGGCGACCGGCTCGGCGTGGGCGATCAGGCGTCGCAGGGCCCCGGCCGCGTCGCCCTCGTCCGTCCGGGCCTCGTCCAGGGCCCGCTCGAACTGCTCGATGCCGAGCTGTTCGAGGGCGCGGACGAGCGCGTCGCGGCCGGCGAAGTGGCGGTGGAGGGTGGCGCGGCTGATGCCGGCGGCCTTGGCTATCTCGTCCAGGGAGGCGGTGGACTTGCGGGTGAGCAGGGCCGCGGCTGCTCTCAGTACACGTTCACGGTCGAGGCTCATGAGACGACGATAACCCGAATGAGACGTTGATGTCTCATTCGGGTCGTCGATGTGTCTGCGCTCAGCCGCGCCGGGCGTCCGCCCACTGCCGCTGAAGGATCAGGTCCGCCTTGACCTCCTGCAGCTGCACGGCCACGGCCGACGGGGCCGTGCCGCCACGGCCGCTGCGCGAGGCGAGCGCGCCGGGGACGTCGAGGACCGTGCGGACCTCGGGGGTCAGGTGCGGGGAGATCTTCCGGAACTGCTCGTCGGACAGCTCGTCCAGCTCGATGCCGTGCGACTCGCACTCCTTGACGCACTCCCCCGCGACCTCGTGCGCCACCCGGAAGGGCACGCCCTGCTTGACCAGCCACTCGGCGATGTCGGTGGCCAGCGAGAAACCGGCGGGGGCCAGCTCCTCCATCCGCTCACGGTGGACGGTCAGGGTCGCCATCATCCCGGTGAAGGCCGGAAGCAGGACCTCCAGCTGGTCGCAGGAGTCGAAGACCGGCTCCTTGTCCTCCTGCAGGTCACGGTTGTACGCCAGCGGCAGGGCCTTGAGGGTGGCCATCAGCCCGGTGAGATTGCCGATCAGCCGGCCCGACTTTCCGCGCGCCAGCTCGGCGATGTCGGGGTTCTTCTTCTGCGGCATGATCGAGGAACCGGTGGAGAAGGCGTCGTGGAGCGTCACGAAGGAGAACTCCTTCGTGTTCCAGATGATGACCTCCTCGGCGATCCGCGACAGGTCCACGCCGATCATCGCCGTGATGAAGGCGAACTCCGCGACGAAGTCGCGCGAGGCGGTGCCGTCGATGGAGTTCCCCGCCGAGCCGCGCTCGAAGCCGAGGTCGGCGGCGACCGCCTCCGGGTCCAGCCCGAGCGAGGACCCGGCCAGCGCGCCCGAGCCGTACGGCGAGACCGCCGTGCGCTGGTCCCACTGCCGCAGCCGCTCCGCGTCCCGCGAGAGGGCCTGCACATGCGCGAGCACATGATGGGCGAACAGAACGGGCTGGGCGTGCTGCAGGTGCGTACGGCCCGGCATGGCCACGTCCGGGTGCGCCTCGGCGAGGCCCACGAGCGCCTCCTGGAGGTCGGCGATCAGAGCGCCGATGATCCGCGCGTGATCACGCAGGTACATCCGGAACAGCGTGGCGACCTGGTCGTTGCGGGACCGCCCCGCGCGCAGCTTGCCGCCGAGGTCGGGGCCGAGCCGCTCCAGCAGGCCGCGTTCGAGGGCGGTGTGCACGTCCTCGTCGGCGATGGTGCCCACGAACGTGCCCGCCGCGACATCGGCCTCCAGCAGTCCGAGACCCTCGGTCATCCGCTGCAGCTCGCCGTCCGTGAGGAGCCCCGCCTTGTGGAGCACGCGCGCGTGCGCGCGGGAGCCGGCGATGTCGTAGGGGGCGAGCCGCCAGTCGAAGTGGACGGAGGCGGAGAGCTTGGCAAGGGCCTCGGCCGGCCCGTCCGCGAACCGGCCGCCCCACAGCCGTACGTCGCCGCCTGCGGCCGGGATCCCCGAACCCGTGGTCATCGTGCTGCTCCTTCGCGTGGCATGAGTGGCGTGGCGCCGGGCTCGGCGCGGCGCCTGCCGTCTGCCCGCCCGGGCGGGCCGGGCGCCGGCGGGGGGTCGTGCGAGGGCGCGGCGTAACTGCTGACAACTGACACGACATCGCACCCACACTGAAAAACTTAAAA